>CAZQMD010000106.1:0-15290 GCA_964594185.1 uncultured Afipia sp.
GACGACGTGATCCGCGTCAATCTCACCGCAACCTTCCGCTTGGCGCGGGCCGCAACCAAGCTGATGATGCGCAAGCGGTTCGGCCGAATCATCGCCATCACCTCAGTGGTCGGCGTGACCGGCAATGCCGGGCAGGGCAACTATGCGGCGTCCAAGGCCGGTCTCATCGGCATGATGAAATCGGTCGGCGCGGAGTACGCCCGCCGCAACGTGACCGCCAACTGCATCGCGCCCGGATTTATCGCGACGCCGATGACCGACGTTTTGAATGAAAAGCAGCGCGAAACGGTGCTGTCCAAGGTGCCCGCCGGGCGGCTCGGAACGCCCGAGGACATCGCGGCGGCGGCGGTCTATCTGGCGTCCAACGAGGCGGCCTACGTGACCGGCCAGACCCTCCACGTCAACGGCGGTATGGCCATGATTTGACGCCCGTTTTCCGGGCGTTTTGTCAAGCGGACAGGGCGCTGGACGACGGCCGGGGCCGTGTGGTCAAGTCTCGGGAAGTATGGTAACCGAACGGCACTCGGTTGGGGAAAACGCCATTGCAGGATCGCCAAACCCCGTATATTGCCGTTCCGGCGCCAGCCGCCGCTTTCGGTGACTTCGCCGCTATGGCGAAGATGCAGGGATGCGTGGTACGGACGGCACGAATTCGCAATTTTTCGCACCGCGAGGGGCTCGTATCGTTTTACGGTCGAGTTTAATGGAACAAGCACGAGGTTAAACGATGAGTGAGATTGGCGAGCGAGTTAAGAAGATCGTGGTCGAGCACCTTGGTGTCGAGCCCGAAAAGGTTGTCGATGCTGCCAGCTTCATCGACGATCTCGGCGCCGACAGCCTCGATACGGTCGAACTCGTGATGGCGTTCGAAGAGGAATTCGGTTGCGAAATTCCGGACGATGCCGCGGAAACCATTCTCACCGTGGGCGACGCCACCAAGTTTCTCGAGAAAAACGCAAAGAGCTGACGCCACCGCGCAGCCATGACGACATGCGGCGGGTTGTGATCAAACGACCCGCCGTCTTGCTGTCATAGCCGCGCTTTGGTGCTCGCCGATCGAGCCGGAGAAGATCAAGATGCGGAGGGTTGTCGTTACGGGTCTGGGCATGGTTTCGCCGCTCGCAAATGGTGTCGAGCAGACCTGGAAACGCATCCTCAACGGCGACAGCGGCGCTCAGCGCATCGAGAAATTCGAAGTTTCAGATCTGACCTGCCAGATCGCCTGCATGGTTCCCCGCGGCGACGGCACCAACGGCACCTTCAATCCGGACGACTGGATGGAGCCGAAGGAGCAGCGCAAGGTCGATGACTTCATCATTTTCGCGATGGCCGCCGCGACTCAGGCCCTCGACGATGCCAACTGGCATCCGAGCACCGAGGAAGAGCGTTGTGCGACCGGCACCATGATCGGTTCCGGAATCGGTGGCATCGAGGGGATCGGCGAAGCGGCCGTAATCCTGAAGGAACGTGGACCGCGCAAGCTGTCGCCGTTCTTCATTCCGGGCCGCCTGATCAATCTCGCGTCCGGCTACGTTTCCATCAAGCACGGCCTCAAGGGTCCGAACCATGCGGTCGTCACCGCCTGCTCGACGGGCGCGCACGCTATCGGCGATGCAAGCCGCCTGATCGCGTTCGGCGATGCCGATGTGATGGTCGCAGGCGGCGCCGAGTCCGCCGTCAATCGTCTTGCGATGGGCGGCTTCTGCGCGCTGCGCGCAATGGCGACCAAGTACAATGACAATCCGACCATTGCATCGCGTCCCTATGACAAGGATCGCGACGGCTTCGTGATGGGCGAGGGCGCGGGCGTTGTGGTGCTCGAAGAGTACGAGCACGCCAAAAAGCGCGGCGCGAAGATTTACGCGGAGGTCGTCGGCTACGGCCTGAGCGGCGATGCCTATCACATTACCGCTCCTGCCGAAGATGGCGACGGTGCATACCGTTGTATGAGCGCGGCGATGAAGCGCGCCGGTGTGACGGCCTCGGATATCGATTACATTAACGCGCACGGCACCTCGACGCCGCTCGGCGACGAGATCGAGCTTGGCGCGGCGCAGCGACTGCTTGGCAATGCAGCATCGAAGGTGTCGATGTCCTCGACCAAGTCGTCGACCGGCCATCTGCTGGGTGCTGCGGGCGCCATCGAAGCGATTTTCTGCGTGCTGGCGATTCGGGACAATGTCGCGCCGCCGACCATCAATCTCGACAATCCGTCGGTCGAGACGGCGATCGATCTCGTGCCAAAAAAGGCGAGGCCGCGCGAGATCAATGTGGCCCTGTCGAATTCGTTCGGATTCGGCGGCACCAATGCCTCGCTGATCGTCCGGCGTCTGGCGAGCTAAGCGTTTCGCGTTTTCAAGAGTTAGAGACTGTAAAAACTAAGCGGGGCTGACTTCACGGTTTTGCCCCAATCGGACATAATTTCTCTCACGGGCGCGCTTATAATACTGAAAGCATAAGACTAAACCGCCTGCAGAATTCAGGTTGCTTCGATGAGCCAGAGACCACCCATTGCGCCCCGTAGTCCGCGCGCGGCGCTTGAGCCCGAGCAGGTTCCGCAGCCGCCGAAGCATTCGCGGCGTGCACGCAGCACCCTCGTCGTCGTCGGGAATGCGATCTTCACATTCCTGATCGTAGCAATGCTGCTGGTAGGCGGTGTGTTCTTCTACGGCAAGAAGACTATCGAGGCCAAAGGCCCACTGGCCGAGGATAAGGTCGTGAACATTCCGCCGCGCGCGGGCATGACCGACATCGGCGATATCCTTCTTCGCTCGGGCGTGATTTCCGCCGACCGCTGGACCTTCATTGGCGGCGTGCTGGCGATGAACGCGCGCGCCGGCCTGAAATCCGGCGAATATCTGTTCCAGAAGAACGCCAGCCTGCGCGACGTAATCAACACCATCGTCGAAGGCAAGGTGGTGCAGCACTCCATCACCATTCCCGAAGGCCTGACCTCGGAGCAGATCGTTGCGCGGCTTCAGGACAACGATATTTTCTCGGGCTCGCTGAAAGAGCAGCCCCGCGAAGGCACGTTGCTGCCTGATACTTACAACTTCCCGCGCGGCACGCCGCGTGATCAGGTCATCCACCGGATGCAGCAGGCGCAGAAGCGTGTGATCGCCGAGGTCTGGGCGCGCCGCAATCCTGACGTTCCGGTTCGCTCGCCGGAACAGCTTGTGACGCTGGCTTCCATCGTCGAGAAGGAAACCGGCAGGGCGGACGAGCGCAGCCGCGTCGCTGCCGTGTTCGCCAATCGCCTGCGCCAGCGCATCAAGCTGCAGTCCGATCCGACCATCATTTACGGCCTTGTCGGCGGCAAGGGCACCCTTGGCCGTCCGATCAAGCGCAGCGAGATCACGCAGCCGTCGCCTTACAACACCTATGTGATCGAAGGCCTGCCGCCGGGACCGATTGCCAATCCGGGCCGCGCCTCGCTGGAAGCGACCGCCAATCCGGCGCGCACACGCGATCTGTTCTTCGTCGCCGACGGTACCGGCGGACATTCGTTCACCGAAACCTACGACCAGCACCAGAAGGGTGTCGCGAAGCTGCGCGCGATGGAGAAGCAGCAGCAGAACGACACTGTGGAAGCCGACGATCAGCCGCCTGTAGCGGCAGTCCCTGCGCCTGCGGCAGGTGCTCCTGCTGTTGCAACGCCTGCGAAACCCGCTCCAGCGGCTCCCAAGGCTGCTCCAAAGGCGTCCGCGCCCAAGGCATCCGCGCCATCCAGCATTATCGGAGCCGAGCCGCCCGCCGATGGCACGGCACCGGCACCGCGCAAGCGCACTGCGAAACGCGCGCCGTCCACGACGGCACCTGCGGAGCCGGCCGCTCAGGAAGAGTAAGCGCGGTAGCGTGGCCCGCTCTCTTGCGCGGCTTGCCCTTGCGTGGTTTGCCGATTTCGGGGACAAGCGGACAGCCGCGTGAGCCATCTGCTGGCGCGCGGATTCGCACCGTCCGGACGACATCAAGCACGGAGACACTCTCGTAATGGCGCTGTCGAGCATGACCGGCTTTGCCCGAAGCCACGGCACCAGCGGACCCTATGCGTTCGAATGGGAATTGAAATCGGTCAACGCCAAGGGCTTCGATTTCCGGATGCGGCTGCCACCCGGCTGGGACGACGTTGAGACCGCCGCCCGCAAGCGCGCCACCGAGCTGCTGTCGCGCGGCACCGTCTACGCCAACCTGACCGTCAAGCGCACCGGCGCAGCCTCGGTTGTGCGCATCAACGAAGACGTGCTGGCATCGATCCTGAAAGTTGCATCCGAGATTTCCGCGCGCACCGACGCGGTTGCACCGAGCGTCGATGGCCTGCTCGGGATCAAGGGCGTGATCGAAGTCGTCGAGCCGGAAAGCGACGAAGCCGAAATGCAGGCCGCGCGCGCCGCTGTGTCGACGTCGTTCGAACAGGCGCTGCAAAGCCTTATCGATATGCGCAAGCGTGAAGGCGTTGCGCTCGGCCAGATCCTGAGCCAGCGCATGGATGAGATGGAGCGGTTGGCGCAGCGCGCGGAAGCGTCGCCGGGCCGCAAGCCTGAAGCGATCCGTGCCCGCCTTGCCGAGCAGATCGCGGCACTTCTTGAGACCTCTGATCGTTTCGATGCCGACCGGCTCAGCCAGGAAGCGCTGATGATCGCGGCCAAGGCAGATATTCGCGAAGAACTCGATCGCATCGCCTCGCATATCGCGCAGACGCGCGAGCTGCTTGGCAAGGGCGGGGCGGTGGGACGGCGGCTGGATTTCCTGGCGCAGGAGTTCAACCGCGAGGTCAACACCACCTGCTCGAAATCGAACGATATCGAACTGACCAATACCGGGCTTGAGATGAAGACTGTTGTCGAGCAGTTTCGCGAGCAAGTCCAGAATCTGGAATAGTGTTTCGAGTGAAGTGGGCACCGGTCCGTGTGAAGAAAACGCGTTAAGAAAAAATCTCTATGAGGATTGAACGATGGCGGTCGGGGGCACCTTGAAGGGCGGTGAACGTCGCGGATTGATGTTCGTGCTGTCGTCGCCGTCGGGCGCGGGGAAATCGACGCTGGCGCGGATGCTGATCGAGAAAGTCCACGACCTGCGCATGTCGGTGTCGGTGACCACGCGAGCGAAGCGTCCGGGTGAAGTGGACGGCGAACATTATTATTTCATCGACAAGCCCAAGTTCGACGCCATGGTGAAGGCTGGCGAACTGCTCGAGCATGCGACAGTGTTCGACAATTCGTATGGCACGCCGCGCAAGGCGGTCGAAGATGCGCTGTCCTCGGGGCAGGATGTGCTGTTCGATATCGACTGGCAGGGCACACAGCAACTGCGTGAAAAAGCCCGTGTGGATGTTGTCAGCGTTTTCATCCTGCCGCCGTCAGCGGCCGATCTCGAAAAGCGGTTGCATACCCGCGCGCAGGACTCGGACGAGGTCATTCGCGGCCGTATGAGCCGCGCCAGCCACGAACTCAGCCATTGGGCGGAGTACGACTACGTCGTCACCAACAGCGATCTCGATGAGGCCTATTCGCAGGTGGTCACGATCCTGAAAGCCGAGCGTCTCAAGCGCGAGCGCCAGACCGGTCTGTCGGCTTTTGTGCGTGAGTTGCAGAAGCAGCTGGAAAAGTAAGCGGCGGATTTTGCCCGCCGCTTGTCGTTTCGTTGCTATGCCGCCGGACGCTTCGCGGCTCTTGCAAGCAGTTGCTCAAGTTCATCGACTGCACTGTCCAGCACCCGCGCTTCGGGCAGGATACGGCTATAACCGGTCTCGTGAACGTAGTGGGTTTCATCGGCCAGCGGCGGATAGTCCAGCGCGAATGGCCGTTCGGATTCGTTCAGGTCCCAGATCGGGCGGCGCTGACTATAAGTGCGATCGTCTTCGCGCGGTTTCGGCCGGAAATACTTGAACAACAGCGGGCCGAGGATTGCGGTGAGCGCCATCACGCCGACGAGAATGCTGAGCAGAATGCGAATGGAAAAGCCTTCGTCTGTTTGAACGGTTGCGATTGACGGTTGGGGTTGCTGCGTGGCTGCCCCCGTCGTTACTGCCGGTATGGGCGCAGGCGGGGGAGCCGGGGTTGCCGCCGCGGTCGCAAGGCGCTCGGCAGTCAGAACCGGAGCAGGCTGCGCGGGCTGCGATGGCGCAGCGGCGGGCTGATCGCTGGCGGATGATGCAGCTGCCCCCGGTTCGGGCCAGCGCGTCGCGACGTTCCAGTTTTGCTTGCTGTTCGTTTCAGGCGCGGGCTGGATCGCAGCGGCCTGATTGTCCTTGCGAATGTCTGCGTCAGCAGACGCCTTTGGCATCGCGGGCCATGTCGTCTCCGCAAGTGCAGGATCGTCATCCGTGCCCGCGCGCAATTCTGCACGGGCATTCGCGATGGATTTCTGAATGGTCTTCTTTGATGCTTCCTGTTTGACGGGAGGCGTGATTTTGCCCGGAGGAGGAGCGTCTTCTTCGGCGACATCCGAAGAGGCTGGCGCAGGCGCGGCGGCCTTCTTGGTCTTTCCGCCTTCGTCGGCCAGATACCAGCACTTGCGCTTGGTGCCTTTCTCCAGTCGGTAATACCAATGCGCGCCCGCAGGCGTGCTGGCCTTGGGTGCGGTGAGGCACTCGTCGGCAGCACTTGCCGGACTTCCGGATAGCGATGTGAGGCCGAAGGCTGTGGCGCAGCCGGTGACGGCGGCAAAAGCAATTGCAGCGGTGCGGTTTGACATTCTGTCCCCCTTACGCAACACGAACTCATTCCCGCGAGAGGTTGTGGGTGACAAGTTGGGTCGGAATAGGCCGCAAATCCGGACAGGCTAAGGCTTATTTCGGGCGTACGGGAACCCGCGCCGGACTGACAATTGAGGATAGGCCGTGATTCCCTGGAACCTGCTCGATACGGCAAAAATTCCTGGCGGTGGTGAACTTCGCCTGATGCGGCGCGGCTCTGAGTTTTCCATCAAGCTCGGTCAGAACGAATTGATGAATAGCCGTCTCAGCGGCTCCGAAGAGGCGCTGGCGACGCTGACATGCGAGAGATTGAAGGGATGCAAGCAGCCGCGCCTGCTGATCGGCGGTCTCGGCATGGGGTTCACGCTGCGCGCAGCGCTCTCGATACTTGATCCGGACGCACGTGTTGTTGTCGCCGAACTCGTGCCGAAGGTCGTGGCCTGGGCGCGCGGGCCGATGGCCGAAGTGTTCGGCGGCAGCCTGAGCGATCCACGCGTCAGCATTCGCGAGAAGGACGTAGGTCTTCTGATCCGCGCCGAGCGAGCAGCTTACGACGCCATCCTGCTCGATGTCGACAACGGCCCCGAAGGACTGAGCCGCGAAGCCAATGATGCGCTCTACAATAAGAGCGGCCTTGCCATGGCGCATGCCGTGCTGCGTCCCGGCGGTGTGCTCGCGGTGTGGTCGTCCGGTCCCGATCCGCGTTTCACCCAGCGGCTGATCAAGACGGGCTTCGATGTGGATGAAATCAAAACGCGCGCCAACGGCAAGGGCGGTGGCGCGCGTCATGTGATCTGGATAGCGACCCGGCTGGGCCGTTGACGCTGCAGCTTAGTTCGTCAGCATGATGCGGCCGACGACCTTGCCGGCGCGCAACTGGTCGATCCACTTCTGTACGTCGCCCATCGGCTCTTCCTTCATCGGCGTGGGCTTGACCTTGCCGGCCTTGGCCAACGCCATCAATTCCTGAGCCTCGGCAAGTGTGCCGGTCATGAAGCCTTCGACCGTCATGCGCTTGTAGATCCACTGCACCATCGGCAGGTTGAAGTTACCACCCATCAGGCCGGACACGACGATCTTGCCGCCGCGCGCCACAACGGAGGTCGCGAACGCCATCGACTTCTCATTGCCCGCGAAGTCGACGATGCCGTCGAAGCCGCCGTCGGTTTCCTTGACAATGCGCTTGGCGATGTCGGCTTCCGTCGGATCGTAAGCAGACGCGGCGCCGTTCTTGAGCGCGGCATCGCGTGCCGATGCGCTGAGATCGGCGACCGTGATCGGCTGCTTGAACATCGCCTGTGCGAGTGAGACGCCCATCATGCCGACGCCGCCGAGACCGATCAGCAGGATATTGCGCTGGCGCGGCCGATCCACAAGACGCTTCAGTGCGCCGTAGGCGGTGATGCCCGAGCACATCAGCGTCGCGGCGGTATCGACCGGCACCTGGCCGTAGTCGATCAGGTACTTCTGATCGGGGACGAGGACATGGCTGGCGAAGCCGCCGTCCATCGACACGCCGAGAAAGCGGTTGCGCGCGCAGAGGTTCTCGTCGCCGTTAAGACAGTCGCGGCACTGGCCGCAGCCGATCCACGGGAAGACCGCCATTTTCTTGCCGATGAGCGACTTGTCGCCATCGGGGCCGACTTCATCGACAACGCCCGCGATCTCGTGGCCGAGCGTAAAGGGCAGCGTCATCCCCCGTGTGGTATCGAGCTTCTTGCCATTGCCGAGGTCGGCATAGCCGTCCTGGATGTGCAGGTCCGAATGGCACAGGCCGCAGCGTTCGATACGCACCAGAACTTCCCGGCCTTGCGGCTTCGGGGTGTCCACGATCGTTTCGCAGAGCGGAGAATCGAACTTCACGAGAGACTGGCGTCGCATCTGAGCCATCGGGCTTTCTCCATTACGGTGTTTTTGCTTTTGCGGCTGTTATATCCGCCAATTCGCGGGCCATGGCAACAAAGCCGGAGACGGGAATGGTCTCCGCGCGGCGGGTTGGATCGATGCCTGCGGCGGCCGCAAGCAAGGCCGGATCGATGCCAAGCGATTTGAGGCTTTGCCGGAGCATCTTGCGGCGCTGGCCGAAAGCCGCCGCTGCAACGCGCTCCAGCGCGCGCCGTTCGACAGGCTCGGGTGCGGCGCGCGGGATCAGCCGCACCACGGACGAGGTGACCTTGGGCGGCGGCACGAAGGCGCTCGGCGAGATATCGAACAGGATCTTGGTTTCAGCGCGCCAGTTGGCGAGTACACCCAAGCGGCCATAGGCGTCGTCATTCTCCCGGGCGACGATACGTTCAGCGACCTCGCGCTGAAACATCAACACCATCATGTCGTACCAGGGCGGCCATGGCTCGGTGCAAAGCCAATCGATCAGCAGCACGGTGGCGATATTGTAGGGCAGGTTGGCGACGATCTTCGCGCGCTCGCCACCGAGAAGCGGACGCGGATCGAATGTCATCGCATCGTCGTTCACGATCGTCAGACGGCCGGGATAGCGCTGCGCGATTTCCTCAAGCGCAGGGATTGCGCGCTCATCGCGCTCGACCGCGATCACGCGCTTGACGCCCTGCGCCAGCAGCGCGCGCGTCAATCCGCCGGGACCGGGACCGATCTCGACAATGGTGGCACCTTCGAGCGGTGCGGCCGCGCGTGCGATGCGTGATGTGAGGTTGAGATCGAGCAGGAAGTTCTGGCCGAGCGATTTGCGCGCCGACAGCTCGAAACGGCGAATGACGTCGCTGAGCGGCGGCAGATCGTCGATCGCGCTCATGCTTTCGAGGCCGCCATCCGCGCGGCGAGGTGAAGTGCTGCGATCAGGCTGGACGGATTGGCGCGTCCGGTGCCTGCGATGTCGAAGGCGGTGCCGTGATCGGGCGAGGTGCGGATGAACGGCAATCCGAGTGTGACGTTGACGCCGTCGTCGAAGGCGATGGTCTTGATCGGAATCAGGGCCTGATCGTGATACATGCAGATTGCACAGTCGTAGGTCTGGCGCGCACCCGCATGAAACATGGTGTCCGCTGGCAAAGGCCCGCGCGCATCAATGCCATCCTGCCTTAACGCCGCGATCGCTGGAGCAATGATCGACTGATCTTCGGTGCCGAGCGTGCCGTCTTCGCCGGCATGCGGGTTAAGGCCGGAGATCGCGAGACGGGGATTGGCAATGCCCAGCCGCGCTTTCAGATCGGCGGCAACAATGTGCGCGGTCTTCACGATCAGATCGGTCGTGAGCTGGGTGATCGCATCGCGCACCGGCAGATGGATTGTCACCGGCACGACAGCAAGATCCGGCGACCACAGCATCATCACCGGATGTGGCACCGTGCCGTTCACGGCCGCCGATAACTGCGCGAGAAACTCGGTGTGGCCGGGGTGCGAAAAGCCTGCGCGATAGAGCACGCTCTTGGCGATCGGATTGGTGACGACAGCGCTGGCGCGTTCTTCGATCACGTCAGCGACGGCGTGTCGGATCGATGCGATCGCTACCTGCGCGCTGCTGTCATCGGGCTGGCCGGGTTGTGCCGTCGCCGCGATACCGGTTTTGACCACGGGCAATGCATCGGCGAAGACCGCAGAAGCATCCTCCGGCTTGACGTCGACAACTTCGATAGCGGCATTCAGCAGGGCGGCGCGCGCCTTGATGAACGCGCTGTCGCCGATCAGGTAGAATGGGGGAAGGTCAACTTCGCGCCGCTTCAGCCATGCCGCGATGGTGATGTCTGGACCGATGCCTGCGGGTTCGCCAAGCGTGAGCGCCAAGGCCTTGTTCGTGGCGGCTCTCGTCATGACAGCGATGCCGCGGCTGGAGTCATTTATTCCGCATCTCGATCATCGCACCCTTGCGGATTTCCTCAAGATACGACTTGGACTTGGCTTCGTACTTCTGGTTGTAAAGCTTCTCACGCGCTTCGCGCTTCGCCGGCGTGTCGGCCTTGGTCGGCTTGCGGCTGCAGAGCGCGACCATTTCCACGCCTTGCTTCGTGACTTCCGGCGGCGTCAGCTTGCCGACCGGCATCTTGTCGAGCAGTTCGCGCAGGTTCGGCGGAAGATCGGCCGATGTTTTCGTGAGCTGGTCGCGAATGGCAGCGTCTCGCATTGAGCGGAACAGTTCCTGCGCTTCGTCACAGGACGAAATTCTGCTGCGGAGCAGTTCGGCTTCCTTGCGTCGTGCCTCGATGGCGCTTGACGGCGAGCCGCGCGGTACGATCAGGACGATGGGACGCACGAGATATTCGAAGCTTTCGCCATCGGACTTGCCGGTATCAAATCCGGCAAGGTCCTTTTCGGCGACCAGCAGGTTCGACTGGAATCGTCCGCGCACCAGGTTGCCCCAGGTCATGTCGGACTTGATGCGGCTCTTGAGTGTTTCAGGGCGGATACCGTGACCTTCGAGCGTTTTGTTGAGCTGCTCGGGATTCATGCGCATGCGCGAAGCCATGTTGCCATAGGCGCCGTCGATGTCCGACGACGACATGTCGAGGCCGTACCGCTTGGCTTCCTTGATCTTGAGCTTGTCGTTGATCAGGTCGGTGAGGGCTTCCTGCCGCGAGATCGCTTTCTTTGTCGTCAGCAGGGTGAGCTTGATGCGCTGGTCGATATCGAAGTTGGTGATGGCCTCGCCATTGACCATCGCCGCGACACTCTGCGCCATGACGGATGAGCCGAATCCCGTGATCGCGAGCAGGGCTGCCGCGAGTGAAACAGTTCGTGCGTAGCGAAGAAAAGTCGCAATCATATTCAGGCCCGTCTTCAACTTGATCTTGGCGAAGGCTGGAGGCCAGCCCGTCGTCAGCAAAATCAACCCCGCGTTTGCGGCGTTAATACGCTATCCAATGAACTCCCGGCGGTTCCAGCAATCACGAGGAGCGCCCGCTGCGGTTACGCTACCTGATGATTACTGCGACGTATTGAACGACGTGCTGCCAATGGTGCGCAGGCCGATCTGCAGCATGATGCGGTGATCGGTAACAGGGGCCGCATAGCTCGTCGAGGTATAGGCGTAGTCCGTGATGTAGTTCGCTGCGATAATGAAGCAGTCGTCCACGTAGCCAGCGCCCACGATGTACTGATTAACGGTCTGGTTCGTAATGTCGTAGCGCAACCCGCCGGACAGCACCCAGTTTGCCGCGACCTTGAAAGTACCGGTTCCGACAATGCCTTCGCGGCGATTGAGGAAGCCGAGTTCCGGCTGCTTGTCATAGTTGCCGTAGAGCAGGCTGAGCTGGAAGCGATCGAAGTTGGCGCGGCCCTCGAGTTCGAAGCGCCGCACGGCGCCCGTGGCCTCGTCAAGGCGCGTGCGGGCGATGAAGCTGTAAATCCTGTTGGGCTGATAGGCGATGCGGGCGACGTAGTCAGATGCCGATTTATCCAAACCGCTGCCGAGGCCGGTATTGGTCAGGTCCTGCACGGCAAACGAATTCAGGCCGAACAACTGGTAGGACTGTCCGAACAGGAAATTGATCGATCCGCCGCGGTCGAACTGCGTCGTTGCCTGAACGCCGATATTGGCGCGGCCGCCGCCTTCAACGCGATCGTAGCCGGAGAACTTGTCGACGCGGAACAGGTTGCTGTCGTCGAATGTGAAGCTCTGCGCGTCTTCGTTGGGAAGGCGGCCGGCGTTCGGTTCATTCGGACGAATGATCAACTGGCCAATCGGTTCGATCGTGGTGGTGCCCCACGGCTGCACGTTGATGAACGGATAGCGATATTCAAGACCGACCGTCGGCATCAGGCGCGCGGTCTGGGTCGAGCCGACCGGCAGGTAGTTGGAGACACCCGGCTGGTTGTCGATGTTGGCGCTGATCAGGTCGCCGCGCAGCGAAGCGAACGGCGTGAAGATCTGGCCGATGGAGTCGGTGAACGACCGGCGCCATTCGACTTCGGCAGTCAGCCGCGTGTAGTCGCCGGGAATACCGCGCAGGAGGCAATTCGCCGGCGTTTTGACGGCGATGTTTGCGGTCTGCAAGCAGGATCCAGCCAGCAACGCAGTGGGGTTGATCGCGTCGAACGAGGCGCTCTGGCGGCTCAGGCTGGTGAAGTTCGCCTTGTAGCTGAACTCGCCGCCAAGAACGTTGCGGTTGAGCACGTTCGAGTAATCGATCACCGGATGCACGATCGGAATTGTGCTCTGATCGTCAGCGGCCGAATAGCCGAGGAAGTGCATCACGCGCGCATCGAAATAGCTGCGGTTGCCGACGCCGGTGAGATAGATCTGCGACAGGCCCGTATCGGGAGTCAGCAGGAACGCGTTGAGCGCGTTTCTGTATGGGCCGAGGTTGTAGTCGAAGAAGAACGACTTGTCCGAGACGGCGACCGCGTCCCAGCCCCAGACCCATTTGTCGTTCAGTGCGAACTGACCCTTGGTGTCGATGCCGCCGCGGAATTCGCGCTGGCCGGGCTCGGAGTTGAACTGGTTCGGATCGTCCTGACGGATGCCGTAGCCGCGGATTTCGTAAGCACCGTTGATCAGGCGCTGGCGGAATTCAAACTGCCCCAGCAGGCCCTGCTTGGTGGTGTAGCGCGGCGTCAGTGTCAGGTCGTAATCCGGAGCCAGCGCGAAATAATAGGGCACTTCGATGCCGACACCGTAACGGGTGCTGGACATGTAGTTCGGGATCAGGAAACCGCTCTTGCGCTTGACCGTCGGGTCGGGCGTCGAGAAGAACGGCAGATAGGCGATGGGCTGACCGAAGAATTCGAGGCGCGCATCCTCGAAGTACAGCATCTTCTCGGTCTGATTGTGGATGATCCGCGCGCCCTTGACCTGCCAGAGCGGCGGCTTTTTCGGGTTGTCCTTACAGGCCGCGCAGGCGGTGTAGACGCCATTCTGGAAGATCGTGACTTCGCCGCCGGTGCGGTCCGCGCGCGTCGCCGCCATGCGCGTCTGGTCGGCCGTATCGAGGCGCAGCGAATCGACGAACCCGTCGCGATAGTCATCCGACAGGTCGAGCATGTTGGCGTAGGTGATCTTGCCGTCGGTGTCGGTCAGACGGACGTTGCCCTCGGCATGGAGGCGCTTGGTCTTCTGATCGTAGATGACCTTGTCGGCCTCGAGGGTCGAGCCGTTGTAGTAGATCTGAACGCTGCCGACCGCGGCGACACGCGAGTTGTTGTAGTCGTAGTTGACCTCGGTGGCCTGGACGAGCATCTGCCCGTCATTGGTCCGCTGGTTTGGCGCCTGTTTGGGCGGCCGGGGCGGGAGCTGGTTGTACCTGAAAACTTGCTGGGCCGACGCCGGAGTTACCTCGGCGACGCCGAATCCGGCCACCAGGCACAGCCCCAGCAAAGCAGACATGACGGTGCTTTGACGGCGCAAGCGTGTGCGCCGCCTGAACGCAGGCGTCCGTCCTTGGAGGGCGGCGACAACGGCCACTACCCGTCCTCCTGGTACAGCAAAGCCAAAAATCCCGAGAGGCCACCCACGCAAACGGGCAACCACGCGGCAGCGAGCGGATGCATTAACTCGGCCTTGCTCAAATCTTCAGTTACTTTCGATAGGACATAGAGCAGAAACCCTGCTGCAACGCCACTTAAAACCATCTTTTGCACGCCGCCGAACCGGAAGAACCGCAGGCTGACAGCGGCCGCAAGCATCACCATTGCAGCCAGCAAAAACGGGCGTGCGATGAGCTTCTGGTACTGCAGGCGGTAGCCCGCTGTGGCCTGGCCGGAGTTCTCCGAAGACTTGATGTAGTCGGGAAGTTGCCAAAAAGACACAGTTTCGGGGGTGGAGAAGCTGTTCCGGACCTGCGCCAGCGTAAGGCTGGTGCTCAGGGGGAGGGTATCCAGTTCCTCCGGAGGGCTATCCAGCTTGTAGCGCCGCACCTGTTTGAACACCCAGCGGCCGGGCTCCAGGGTCGCTTCCTTGGCTTCGATTCTCTCTTTGAAACTGCCGGACGGGTCGTATCGGAATATCGTGATGCCGGTCAGCAGCGTGCCCTGTCCCTGGCTTCGGGCCGCATTGATGATGCTCTGCCCCTCGCTGGTCGACTGGTTCAGCCAGAAGCCCGCGCCTTCCTGGTTTGCCGGCGCGCCATCGGTGAATATCTTGGTCTCCATGCCCTTGGCGCGTTCGAGCATGTCTGCCGACAGGGGATTGTAGAGAACCGTCGCGAACACGCCGAGCATCAGGGCACTCAGCAGAGCGGGCGTGGTGAACTGCCACGCCGAGATTCCGGCGGCGCGCGCAATCACGAGTTCGAGCCGCCGCGACAATGCGAGGAACGAGACCATCGCACCGATCAGGATGCAGAACGGCATCAGTTTTTCGAGCGACAGCGGCACGCGGAATAAAGCCGTTTGCGCGACAAACAGGCCCGACACGTTCGGCAGGCTTCCGGCACGGCGCATCAGCTCGATGTAATCGACGGTGATCACGAGCGCGAAGATCGCGCCGAACGTCGCGACCGAAGCGATCACGAAGCGGGCGGCGAAATAGCGTGCGAGAATTGTCGTGACCATGCGTGCGACCGCCTCACGCCAACGTCAGCCGCCGGACAAGCCGAGCGGTCGCGAAAGTTTCGGCGGACGACAATCCGGTCGTCCGGTTTTCAGTGGTGACGAACGACCCCATCGGGCAGCGGTATCCCCAACACCA
>CAZQMD010000107.1:0-15062 GCA_964594185.1 uncultured Afipia sp.
TCAAAACCATCGATGGCCAGGCCGCTATGGCGGTTGACGACAACCCGTTCGGTCACGGCCGACCACACCGGGGCCCCCGAGCCAGCCGGACTCATCGCCCCGGCCAAGACCGCAACGCAGGCAATTCTAAGGTAGCGCCCTTTATTTTCCTGCCGCCGTGCCGTCATAGTTGGTGCTGATAAACAATCGAGTCGGGGACGTGGGACCGCAGCTTAAACCCTTGCTTCTCAGCAAGGCGTTAAGCGATGGCCATGAAACTCGGCCATCTGGTGGTCCAAGGGGTTCCTTCATGACCTTTGCTTTGCGCATCGCGGCGCTGGTATTCGCAGCGACGATTTCCCTGGCCGTGCCGGCTGCGGCCCAGCAACGCTCGGCCAATACCTATGGCCCGGACGAACTGGTCGGCGCGGGTCACCGGTTCTTCGGAAGCGTCTCGCGCGGCCTGGCCTCAGTGATCGAGCGGGCCGTGAGCCAGTGGGGCCTGCCCAATGGCTATGTGCTCGGCGAGGAAGGCAGCGGCGCATTCGTCGCGGGCCTGCGTTACGGCGAAGGCACGCTCTACACCAAGAACGCGGGCGACCTACGGGTCTACTGGCAGGGTCCTTCGGTAGGCTTCGACTGGGGCGGTGACGGCGCACGCACCATGGTGCTGGTCTACAATCTGCCGGCCACCGACGCGATCTATCAGCGCTTCGCCGGCATTGACGGCTCGGCCTACATCATCGGCGGTTTCGGCATGACGGCGCTGACGGCCAACGGCATCGTGCTGGTGCCGATCCGCTCCGGCGTCGGCCTGCGGCTTGGCGCCAATATCGGCTATTTGAAGTTCACGCCGCGCGCGACCTGGAACCCGTTCTGACGATTTTATGACCCTGACCGGCTCTCGCCCCGCCCCCCTGCCCGGGCGGGCGCGGATTCACGTTAACGTATGATCCAGCTAGCTTTTTCCCGGACGGCCGTGGCATGGTGAAAAGGTAAATAATTTCTCACGCAGGGGCATTCTGATGGTCGAACCGATCATGTATCTGGCGATCGGTTTTCTGGTTTCGATGCTGTTCGGTCTGATGATCGTTCCGCTGGTGCATAACCGCGCGGTCCGGCTGACGACCAAGCGCCTTGAGGCCGCGACTCCGCTGTCGATGGCCGAAATTCAGGCCGACAAGGACCAGTTGCGCGCCGAATTCGCGATGTCCGCGCGGCGGCTCGAAATGAGCGTCGAGCAACTCAAGAACAAGACCTCCAGCCAGCTCGCCGAACTCGGCAAAAAATCGGACGCGATCAACCGCCTGAAGATCGAGCTCGGCGAAAAGAACGCCGCGATCTTCGCGCTGGAAGCGCGCGAGAAGGCGCTGAAGGATCAGTTGCGCTCGACCGAAGAAGAATTCAGCTCAAAAACACAATCGCTGCGCACCGCCGAGCAGCTGCTGTCGGACAAGCAGGCCGACCTTGGCAAGCTCAACAGCGAACTCTCCCAGCGCTCGATGACCGCGGAAAGCCGTCAGGTCGAACTGCTGGCGGTCCGCAGCCAGATCGAGGCGCTGCGGGCCCGCGTCAATGATGCGGAAAAGGAAGTCACAAGCAGCCAGCAGAGGCTCATCGATCATCGCAACGAAGCGGAGATCGCGACCCGTGAACTGGGCGAGGCGCGCGGGAAGGTCGACAATCTCAGCGGCAAGGTCGGCGATCTCGACCGGCAACTGGTGGTGCAGACCAAAGAAACCGAAATGCTGTCCACCCGCGTCACCGATCTCGAACACCGGCTGGCGATCCAGGGCAAGATTCTCGCCGAGCGTGAATACGAGAACAACCTGCTGCGCCAGCAGGCCGAAGCCGCGAAACAGACAGAACAGAAGCTGCGCGAGGACATTGCGTCCGGCACCGGCAATTCATCCGCAATGGACAAGCTGCGCGCGGAGAAAGCCACGCTCGAAGAGCAGCTCACCGTCGCCCGCGACGAGCGCGCCAAGGCCCAGCGCGACATCAATCTCATTCAGCAGCAGGCGGAAAGCTCGTGGTCCACGGAACGCATGGAAAATGCGCTGCTGCGCGAACGCATCAATGACATCGCCGCCGAAGTCGCCAAGCTCGCCGTGACGCTTGAGGGACCGGATTCGCCGATCGAGGCTATCCTGGCATCCGAAGAGCAGAAACCGGCCATCAGCGCCATCGTCAAGGCGACCACAACAAATGGCACGGCGAACGGCGTGGCTCCGAACGGTGCAGCCACGGAAGCACGCGGCACGCTCGCCGAGCGGATTCGTGCCCTGCAGGCCCATGCCTCGCGCGCCCGGCAGCCGGGCTAGCCGGAACGTCGGGCATTCGTGACAGGTTCTGAGCTGAATTCTGCACTCCAAGGGCTGGCCGCGCTTGACACCCCTACCCCGGCTTCCGTAAATCCCCGCTCCGAAAGATAACCGGTGGTTCCGGGCGCATAGCTCAGCGGGAGAGCGTTCCCTTCACACGGGAGAGGTCCAAGGTTCGATCCCTTGTGCGCCCACCATTCAAGCCCAACAGTTTTGGCTTTTTTCCTGCACGTCAACGCGGCTGGCTGGCGGCAGCAACTGGCTTCGAAGAGACTTACTGGGCCCGCGGGCGGGCTTTGTTTCCGGGTCTCAAAAATCTTTGCGCCGCCACTAAACAGCGGCGAAGAAAACTGAAAATATGAAAACGCTCGCCAACTTGCATCTGCAACGGTCGCCTCACAGCGCCGCCTCTGTTCAACAGGATTACAGCATCCTGAGCCGCATTGTTGAGTTGATATTTTGAGACTTTCCCCGCGGCGGCGCATTCTTCCAACCGATCCGCGATGAAGGCCCGCGACTGCAAACTGTCATTCTTCAATTGACGGCACGCGCTCTCCAGAGCGGCGGTCATATACACAATCGTATTGTTGTCGAATTCGATCATTGTCAGTTTCATGAAGCTGCAACCTCGCGCGGCTTTCTGTTGGCGACCCTCTGCACAAAGTCGGTCTCGTGAAACTGGATCGTCCACGCCTTTTGCTGCGAGAGTTTATTCTCGCTCACCGCAACGATCACGCCCTGGTAGGAGGCTCCGTCCAGATCGAACTTCGTTGCCAATCCACTGAACAGAATTCGACGAGCTCGCCGGGCTTCATCGGGGCTGGCAGTTTCAATAACAGCCATTTGCAATATCCGTCGCTGACCGAAAAAATGGCCAGTGCGAAATGGTAATTGTGTCCGCTTAATAATCCGTATGCTGGGGACCGAAGGCTGGCGCGCAGGTATGTGGCGAATGCTCTTGACCGCAAGCGCACCAAACCATGACCGCAAAGAGTTTCGACTGCTAGCCGGCGAGCGCGACGCGGCGCTGCCGCATCGATTCAGTCATCCGGTGACCGATCCGGACGAACGGCCTTTCGACGAAATGATACGACAACGCCGCCAGCGGCAGCGCGATCGCGGTCGAGACAAGAAGCAGAACCAACAGCAACAGCCACGCCGGACAACCCGCCTGGAGCATGGCACCGAGCGCTTCCGGCATCTGCCAGAAAATCATCAATGTCAGCGGATGGAGCAAATAGAAGCTGTAAGACACCCTGCCGAGAAATCTGAGAGCGTCGCTGTCACGGAAAACGGCCAGCCATCCCTGCAGCCCCATGGCGCCGCCTGCGATCATCAGGCAGGAGGCGATCGTCACCCATGCATCCCTGAAATTGAAGTGGCGCGCGAAAACGGTGACGCCGAAAAAGAACAGCGCTACGCCCGCACAAAAGATCAAATTCGCATGGCGCGCCTCGATGCGCGGCAACACGACTTGAGTCAGCGCGCCAAACAGAAAACAGTATAAAAAGATCGCGCGCGGCTCCCCGCCTTCCAGCGGCAAGATCAGTTTCATGGGATTTGTAAGGACCGCGAGCACGGCCGCGATGACGATAATCCTGAAGACCTTTCCCGCAGCGATCCAGTGAAGCGCCACAAGCAGCACCGGGATCGCCAGCAATTCGGTCTGGATCGACCATCCGACACCGTCGATGGAAACCGACAGCAGCAAAATGTTTCGAACTGTTTCCGTCAGTGTCGGAATGACGCCCAGCGTGCGTCCGGAGAGCCAGTAAACGCCGACAAAAACCAGCACAGCGAAAACCCACGCCGGGTAAATCCGGAAGATTCGCGCAATCACAAAGGGCAGCGCCAGTTCGCGGACCGGCCGTGATTCCTTTCGCAGCGACGCCGTCAGCACAAAGCCGCTCAGCACGAAGAAGAACACCACGGCAGGCTGCCCCTGAAACAGGATTTTCAGCACATCCATGGCTGCCGACGGCATTGCCTTCAGCATGGCCTGCTCGCCGCCGATCTGTGAAGGTGATTGAGAAATATGGAATCCGGCAACGGACAGCGCGGCCAGCCCACGGAGGCTTTCCAGCTCCGGGTAAAAACGTCGCACGCCAGCCTCGCCCATCTGCATCCCCGCCAAGACCTGTTCAGTCTTATGCCGTCTGCATGCCGAAGCGAAAGGTAAATTTAGGGAGAGGGAAATATGCCGGCGAACATCAGCTGGCCTCAGGTCAGTCGAGCGCGGCCTTCACGGTGCTGTACTTGCCGTTCATCGTACTGCCGAGAGTATTCACTGCTGTGACGATCGCAACGGCAATTCCCGCTGCGAGCAGAGCGTACTCGATCGACGTCGCAGCCTTCTCGTCCCGAATAAAATCAGCCACCAGCTTCATTGGCCCAACCTCTCTGCATTTCTTGCATATGGTCCGGTGCCAGACCACCGTCTTGACCGGACGCGGCTAACCTATCGGCAAGAAGCTGCTGAAGACTTAATTCAAGATGTTCATGATACCGCCCGCGGAGCGGTTTTCGACGCGCGGCCACGGTCACTCGGGCCGTTGAATCAAATCCGGGCTGACTTCAGGGCCAGCAGCGCGAGCAATCGCATGCGCTCCGGATCTCGCTCCCCCTGGGACGCAAGCTCGACAATGTTCTTCGCCAGCGCCTGAACGCGCGCCGACCCCACCGGAAACGGCAGGGTCTCCACGGCCTCCTCAAAGGCCCGTGTCATAAGCTCAATGGTATCGGGGGTGAAGGACGCCCCCTGAAAGACATTCATGTCGGAAGCCTGGCAAGTCTGCTGACAGAGTTTCAACGCAGAAGACTTGCACAGGGTTCCCTTCGGCCGCCCTCGCTACATCACCACTTCGATCAGCCGCGGCCCCTTTTCGCGCACCGAATTGGTCAGTGCTTTCGAAAAATCCTCAGCGGTCGTAACCGATTGAGCTTGCACGCCCATGCCCTTCGCCAGCGACACCCAATCGAGAGCGGGATTGTCGATGTTAAGCATGTCGAGTGCCTTGCGGCCCGGCTCACCGGCATCCACGCCAGCGAACTCTCCCTTCAGGATCTGATAGGTGCGGTTTGCAAACACGATAGTGGTGACATCGAGACCTTCGCGCGCCTGCGTCCACAGCGATTGCAGCGTGTACATCGCGCTGCCGTCACCAACCATGCAGATCACCTTGCGATCCGGGCACGCCACTGCGGCGCCGGTGGCGACGGGCGTGGAGAAGCCGATCGATCCCCCCATGTTCTGCAGCCAGTCATGCGGAGCCGCAGCCGCCGTGGGCGGAAAGAATCCGCGGCCGGTGGTGATCGACTCATCGACAACGATCGCGTTCTCCGGAATGGCGAGCGCAATCGCCTGCGCGATCGACGCATGCGTCACCGCACCAGTGGGCTTGACGAGTTCAGCGAGCTTTTGCGGCTGCGCATCCGTCGCCTTGGCGCCGAGCGCGTCCGCCAGCGCGTGCAGGGCGCCGACCGAGTTTTCGCCCGCCGCGGTCATGCGATGAACTTCGCAGCCTTCGGGCTTGAGCAGGCTCGGCTTGTTTGGATAGGCGAAGAACGCGACCGGATCGTTGGTTTCAACCAGAACGATGTGGCGGAAATCCTTCAGAATCGGCAGCGCCTGTTCGATCACATAGGGAATGCGGTCGATGGAAAAACGGCCGCGACCGCGCGCCATGCGCGGATTGTAGGTCTGGCCCATCACCTTGCAGCCGGTCTTGCCGGCGATACGTGCAGCAAGCGCTAGGCCCTCGTCTGTCAGCGCCTTGCCGGTCAGCAGCAGCAAGGTCTGCTCGCCGCTGCGCAGAACACGCGCCGCCTCATCGACCGCCTGCGGCGAGTAGCTCGCGCGCTGGGAGTCCTCCGGCACCTGCGCGATGCCGTCAGCTTCGTTCCAGGCGGTATCCGCCGGAAGAATGAGCGTCGCGATCTGGCCGGGATGGCTTCTGGCGGCTGCAATGGCGGTGGCGCCGTCGCGGGCGATGGATTTCGAATCGGGCGAGGTGCGAACCCATGCCGACATCGGGCGGGCAAGACCTTCAATGTCCGATGTCAACGGCGCGTTGTATTCGATGTGATAGGTCGCATGCTGTCCGACAATGTTGACGATGCCGGAATGCGCCTTCTTCGCGTTGTGCAGATTGGCGAGGCCATTGGCCAGACCGGGACCGAGATGCAGCAGCGTCGATGCCGGCTTTCCGGCCATGCGGTAATAGCCGTCGGCTGCGCCGGTCACGATGCCTTCAAACAGGCCGAGCACGCAACGCATGCCGTCGACCCGGTCCAGTGCGGCCACGAAGTGCATCTCCGATGTGCCCGGATTGGTGAAGCAGACATTCACATCGCCCGCGACCAATGTTCGCACCAGACTTTCCGCACCGTTCATCATTCACTCCCGTTCGCGTTTTTTGTTGAGATCCCGCTAGAAGAACCACCCTTATGGCAGTTCGTCAAAGGCGGCGGTAGAGCGGATCGGCGGCAGGACCGTGCGCGCGGAACATGTCTCGCGGAAGTCACGCTTCACGCGGATATTGTGAGAGGCTTGCTCATTCACGCGTCCGTGGGTTGCGGAAACGGGCAAATTGTGGCCTTTCTCGCGGGTTCGTGGCACTTGTGATCCCTCTGCATGACCGGGCTCGCAATATTTCCGCCCCGGTCTGAGGATCACTTATGAGGATTCTAATGACGCGCCTTTTGACTGTTCTTTTCACGGCCGCCGCCATCGCCGCCAGCACTGGCCTCGCGAAAGCGGATGCAGAATTCAATCCATTACTTCAGCTGTTCGGCGGCGGAATGAGCAGCGGCGGCTCCGGTCCGATCCCGCGCACAACAGTCAGCTTCCAGGGCAACTACGCGCCGGGCACCATTATCGTGGATACCAAGGAACGTCGCCTGTATCTGGTTCAGGAGGGCGGCCGCGCCCTGCGTTATGGCATCGGCGTCGGCCGTGACGGCTTCCGCTGGGGTGGCGTTCACCGCATCACCGCCAAGAAGGAATGGCCGTCGTGGACGCCGCCAGCACAGATGTTGCGCCGCCGTCCCGACCTGCCGCGTCACATGGTGGGCGGCCCAGACAATCCGCTCGGCGCGCGCGCGATGTATCTCGGATCGACGCTGTATCGCATTCACGGCTCCAACGAGCCGGAGACGATCGGTCAGGCCGTCTCGTCAGGCTGCTTCCGGATGGTCAATGACGACGTCATAGACCTCTACAACCGGGTGCAGGTCGGTGCGACGGTGATCGTAAAGAATTGAGAACGAAACACCTCAACAGATTTAAAAGGCCGGCCCCTGTGGCCGGCCTTGCCATTTGTCGCTGCATTTCTGCCAAGTCTCTTGCACCCACAGCGCGTGGGGGCTAGCTCAGGCTGTCATGAAAGTATCATCGACAATCAAGTTTGTCGTTCCGGGCATTGCCGCGCTGGTGGGCTGTCTCGCGCTCAGGGACACGTTGTCGCCGCCTCGCGCGCTCGCGGAGGCGCCCAGTATCGGTGCCCGTCAGCGCGCCGAGAAAAAATCGTTCACCGACAGCCAGATCACCGACGGTTTCCTGAAAACGGCTTTCGGTGCAGAATACCATCTCGCCGGCCGCGTCGACCGCATCCGCAAGTACCAGATGCCGGTGCGGGTCTATGTCGATGGCGCGCGCGTCGATCGCAACAAGCAGATCGGCAAGGTCATCCGCGATATTTCCATGCGGGTCCAGCATCTCGACATCGCACTCACGAACGAGCGCGACCATGCCAACACCATCATCACGCTGGTCCGCGACCGCGACCTTCAGAAAACCATCACGTCGTTCTATGGACCGGAGAAGGCCAAGGAAATCCACGACTCGTTGGACCCGCAATGCCTGTCCGGATTTCGCAAGAACGAGAGCTACGAGATCCAGCGCTCGGACGTGATTCTCACGGTCGACAACGGCGACTTCGTATTCATGGATTGCGCCTATGAAGAGTTGTTGCAGTCGCTCGGGCCAATCAACGACACCGATACAGTGCCGTGGACGATGTTCAACGATCAGGTCTCGATGGGATTCTTCGGCATCTACGACCAGTACATCCTGAACATTCTCTACGATCCACGCATCAAGGCCGGGATGACCGTCGATGAGGTCCGCGACCTGCTGCCGGCGATCCTGCCGGACGTGCGGGAATGGGTTACGAAAGTGAACAACCTGCCGAAGTAGAGCTTGGCCGTCATTCCGGACAGTCCGCATAGCGGACTGATCCGGAATCCAGAAAAATTCATCGGAAGACATCACGAGATTCCGGGTTCGCTCGCAAATACTCGCGCCACGGAATGACAGAAGTTAGCTGCTTACGCCGTCTTCTCGAACAGCTCGCGCCCGATCAGCATGCGGCGGATTTCACTGGTCCCCGCGCCGATCTCATAAAGCTTAGCATCGCGCAGCAGCCGTCCGGTCGGGTAGTCGTTGATATAGCCGTTGCCGCCGAGCAACTGGATCGCGTCCAGCGCGCACTGAGTCGCGCGCTCCGCCGCGTAAAGAATCGCACCCGCCGCATCCTCACGCGTGGTCTCGCCGCGGTCGCAGGCTTTCGCCACCGCATAGACATAGGCGCGCGAGGCATTCATCGTCACGTACATGTCGGCAACCTTGCCCTGCACCAGCTGGAAGCTGCCGATCGCCTGACCGAACTGCTTGCGTTCGTGAACATACGGCATCACCACGTCGAGACATGCCTGCATGATGCCGAGCGGGCCCGCAGCGAGCACCGCGCGCTCATAGTCGAGGCCGGACATCAGCACGTTGACGCCGCGTCCGACATTGCCGAGCACGTTTTCCTCGGGCACCTCGCAATCCTCGAACACCAGTTCGGCGGTGTCCGAACCGCGCATGCCGAGTTTGTCGAGCTTCTGCGCCGTGGAAAATCCCTTCATGCCCTTTTCGATCAGGAACGCGGTCATGCCGCGCGGCCCCGCCGACGGATCGGTCTTGGCGTAGACCACAAGCGTCTCTGCGATCGGACCGTTGGTGATCCACATCTTGTTGCCATTGATGATGTAACGGTCGCCCTTCTTGTCGGCGCGCGTCTTCATCGACACCACGTCCGATCCAGCGCCCGGCTCGGACATCGCCAGTGCGCCGACATGCTCGCCGGAAATCAGCTTCGGAAGATACTTGCGCTTCTGCGCGTCATTGCCGTTGCGGCTGATCTGGTTGACGCAGAGATTCGAATGCGCGCCGTAGGACAAACCCACCGACGCCGATGCACGCGAAATCTCTTCCATCGCGATGCAATGTTCGAGATAGCCGAGACCCGCGCCGCCGTACTCTTCATCGACGGTGACGCCGAGCAGGCCGAGCGCACCCAGCTTGGGCCAAAGGTCGCGCGGAAACTGATTGCTCTTGTCGATTTCGTCGGCGCGCGGTGCAATCTCATTGACCGAAAAATCGCGGACGGTGTCGCGGATGGCATCCGCGGTCTCACCGAGATCGAAATTGAAAACACCGTGCGCGTTCGAAGCCATGACTTAATCTCCCTAGACGCGGCTCGTGGCGAGCCGGCAGTTATTGGGCCGGACATTGCCACGAGCAGATTGCGGGGAGAAGGGGGAGACGCGCCGGATCATCGCGACATCGACCCATCCGGCGTTTTGCAATTGCCGCAGCGTCAGGCGGCTCGCGGTTATGTCGCGAGGCGATCCTTCCTACCGCAGCAAGCCTGTCTGAAATGTCGTTTGTCTGACATTTCAGCGGCAAATACCGCCGTGGATCAGGCCAGCAGGCGCGAGGCGTCCCTGACCTTGCGGGTCGACTCGTCGACGGACCGCGTAGCCTGCGCAATGTCATTCATGTTCGAATTGATGTCGGTGACACCCTTCGCGGCGACCTGCATATTGGATGAAATACTCTGCGTCACCGAGGCCTGTTCTTCGACCGACGCGGCGATGGCGGCCGAGATTTCATTAATGCGCGAAATCGTCTGGCTGATCGCCTCAATGACCGTGACGGCGCTGGTCGTGGTTCCCTGAACTTCGGCGATCTGCGAACTGATTTCATCGGTCGCCTTGGCGGTCTGGGTCGCAAGGCTCTTTACTTCCGATGCCACGACGGCAAATCCCCTGCCCGCATCGCCGGCGCGCGCCGCCTCGATGGTCGCATTCAGCGCGAGCAGGTTGGTCTGTTCCGCGATGTTGTTGATCAGCTTGACCACGTCTCCGATCTTCTGGGCCGCGGTCGCAAGGCCGGACACGATGGCGCTGGTCTCATTGGCCTGCTGCACCGCCTGCAGCGAGATATTCAGCGCATCGGACGCCTGGCGGCTGATTTCGCCGACCGAGGCCGCAAGCTCCTCCGCACCCGAGGCAACAGCCTGCATGTTGGAGGATGTCTGCGTCGAAGCGCTGGCCGCAGATGTCACACGCTCCGATGTCGAGGCAACAGCTTCCGTAATCAGTCCGAGATCGGCGTCGATGGACTTCTGCACCTCGCCGCGGCGGAGACGGTCTTCGACCTGAGCTGTTGTGTCGGTGGCGAACTTGACCACCTTGACGAGCTTTCCATCCGCGCCCCGGATCGGATTGTAGGAGGCCTGAATCCAGATCGCCTTGCCGCCCTTGGCAACGCGCTTGTATTCGGCGGCCTGGTAATCTCCGCGGCGCAACGCATCCCAGAACCCGCGATAGGCAGAGCTATCGCGATAGTCCGGCTCGACAAACATGCCGTGATGCTTGCCCTGGATTTCATCCAGCCGATATCCAAGGGTCTTGAGAAAGTTCTCGTTGGCCGTGATCACGGTGCCGTCGAGATTGAACTCGATCACCGCCTGCGATTTCTGGATCGCGGCAATCTGGCCTTCGTAGTCGGCGCTTTTGAGCTTCTGGTCGGTAATGTCGGCCGCAAACTTCACCACCTTGAACGGCTTGCCGCTGCGATTGAGCAGCGGATTGTAGGACGCCTGAATCCAGACCGCCCGCCCGCCTTTGGCAACGCGTGGGAATTCCCCCGACTGAAATTCGCCTCGCCGCAGCGCATCCCAGAACTGGCGGTACTCTGCCTGATCGCGCTGCTCGGGGTCCATGAACATGCTGTGGTGCTTGCCCTGAATCTCCTCCAGCCGATAACCCATGGCATTCAGGAAGTTCTGGTTGGCGGTCATGATTGTGCCATCGAGGTTAAACTCGATAACGGCCTGAGATTTGCTGAGCGCTTCCAATTTCGCAGTAAGTTCCTGAGAAGACTTGAACATCTGGACCCCTATGCCCCTAGGTCAGGTTGACGCAGGGAGTTTAGGGTTAACTCCTTAAGCAACTTTTACGCGAATGTTCTTGTAATTGTTCCTTCTGATGGAACCCGGATGAATGTACCGGAATACCGAACACACCGGCTGTGACGCCGCTTGCCGGGCCTTCCGCGAACAGATGTAATTCCGGAAACAAGCCGCCGGGACTAATCACGGGGCACATCAAGGGAGAGGCGCGATGCACGGCACGCTCGATCCGGCGCAGCATTCCGAACTGGAAGCGGCGAGAGACAGGGCCTATTCCACGCCGCTTGCGGACTTCAACCCCGGCGATCCCGACCTCTTCCGCAACGATACCTTCTGGCCTTACTTCGAGCGGCTGCGGAAGGAAGATCCCGTCCACTACTGCAAGGACAGTCAGTTCGGCGCGTACTGGTCGGTCACCAAGTACAACGACATCATGCATGTCGAGACCAACCACCAGATTTATTCCTCGGAATCGAGCCTCGGCGGGATCACCATCCGCGACGCACCGCCCGAGTTCCGCCGCCCGATGTTCATCGCGATGGATCAGCCGAAACACGGCGCGCAACGCAAAACCGTCGCGCCGATGTTCACGCCCACCCATCTCGATCAGCTGGCCGACACCATCCGCCAGCGTGCTGCACAGTGTCTGGACTCGCTGCCCCGCAATGCCACCTTCGACTGGGTCGATCGGGTGTCGATCGAACTCACGACCCAGATGCTCGCAACGCTGTTCGATTTCCCCTGGAAAGATCGCCGCAAGCTGACCCGCTGGTCCGATGTTGCGACGGCATTGCCCGGCAACACCGAGATCATTGCGTCCGAGGACGCACGGCAGGCCGAGTTGCAGGAATGCGCCGCCTATTTCTCAAGGCTTTGGAACGAGCGGATCAACGCTGCACCGAAAAACGATCTCATCTCGATGATGGCCCATGCCGAAGCCACCAAGGACATGGACCCCAAGACCTTTCTGGGAAATCTGATCCTGTTGATCGTCGGTGGCAACGACACCACCCGCAATTCGCTGTCCGGCGGGCTTTATGCGCTCAATCAAAATCCGCACGAGTATCAGAAGCTGCGCGACAATCACGCTCTGGTCGACAGCATGGTGCCGGAAATCATCCGCTGGCAGACGCCGCTGGCGCACATGCGCCGCACCGCGCTGCAGGACACTGAGCTGCGCGGCAAACAGATCAAAAAGGGCGACAAGGTCGTGATGTGGTACGTCTCGGGCAACCGCGACGACGAAGTGATCGAAAATCCGGACAGCTTCATCATCGACCGCGCCCGGCCGCGCCAGCACCTGTCATTCGGCTTCGGCATTCACCGCTGCATTGGAATTCGCCTAGCGGAATTACAATTGAAGATCGTTTGGGAGGAGATTCTCAAGCGCTACGCCAATATCGAAGTGGTCGAACCGCCGCATCGGGTGTATTCCAGTTTCGTCAAGGGCTTTGAAACCCTGCCGGTCCGGCTGGCGTCATAACGGGCGCGTGCTGACCCACTATAAGATGTGAGGCGCAAAGCGCCTCACCGGGATGAAGGAAGCGAACGATGCACGGAACAATCAGCATGGCCCGCGACGAGCGCCAGAAGGCCGCACGCGAGAAGGCCTATTCGATGCCGCTCTCGGAATTCCATCCCGGCGCGCCCGAACTGTTCCGGAGCGATACGCTGTGGCCGTACTTCGAGCGGCTGCGCAAGGAAGAGCCGGTGCACTACTGCACGACCTGCCCGGTCGGCGATTACTGGTCGGTGACCAAATATAACGACATCATGCATGTCGACACCAACGCGGCGATCTTCTCGTCCGATGTCAAATACGGCGGCATCAGCCTGCGCGACGTCAGCGAGAACTATAACTGGCCGAGCTTCATCGCGATGGACGAGCCGAAGCACGGCCCGCAGCGCAAGACCGTGTCGCCGATGTTCACGCCGGTGCATCTCGATCGCCTTGCGATCCTGATCCGCGAGCGCGCGTCCACTATTCTGGATAACCTGCCGCGCAACGAGACGTTCAACTGGGTCGATCGTGTCTCCATCGAACTCACCACGCAGATGCTGGCGACGCTGTTCGATTTCCCGTGGGAAGACCGCCGCATGCTGACGCGCTGGTCGGATCTCTCCACGGCACTGCCAAAGAGCGGCATCTATGAGAGCGAGGAGCAACGTCTGCGCGAGCTCGGCGAATGCGCCGACTACTTTACCCGGCTGTGGAACGAGCGTGTCAAGAATCCGGGCAACGATCTCATTTCAATGATGGCACACAGCGACGCAATGCGCACCATGGATCGCGACGAACTGCTTGGCAACCTGATCCTGTTGATCGTCGGCGGCAACGACACCACCCGCAATTCGATGACCGGTTCGGTGCTGGCGCTGAACGAGAACCCGGATCAATACGACAAGCTGCGCGAGAACCATGCGCTGATCGACAGCTTCGTGCCGGAAGTGATCCGCTGGCAGACCCCGCTGGCGCACATGCGTCGCACTGCCTTGCAGGACACCGAACTCGGCGGCAAGACAATCAAGAAGGGCGACCGCGTCGTGATGTGGTACGTCTCCGGCAACCGCGACGGCGAGATGATCGAAAATCCCGACAGCTTCATCATCGACCGCGCGCGGCCGCGCACCCACATGTCGTTCGGCTTCGGCATTCACCGCTGCGTCGGCATGCGGCTGGCCGACCTGCAGCTCAAGATCATCTGGGAGGAGATCCTCAAGCGCTTCGACAACATCGAGGTGGTCGGCGAGCCCAAGCGAATCTATTCGAGCTTCGTGAAGGGCTATGAGGAACTTCCGGTCCGTATCAACGCCTGACTGCGTCTGATGCCATCTTTCATGGCGATCATCTTGCGGCCACTAGCTGCGCCACGGATGCAATTTCGGAATATGGCTGCGCGTCCCAAACCGCTGGATCACAGGCTGGCGATCTGCCAAACACATTGACATGACACATCACGAGCAAGATTTTTCCGATATCCGCGAATCCGTTGCAAAGCTCTGCGCGCAATTCCCCGGCGAATACTGGCGCAAGCTGGATCGCGAAATGGCCTATCCGAAGGAATTCGTTCAGGCGCTGATCGACGCCGGTTACCTCTCGGTGCTGATCCCCGAGGAATACGGCGGCTCCGGCCTGAAGCTGTCGGCCGCGGCAGCGATCCTCGAAGAAATCCAGCGTTCCGGCTGCAACGGCGGCGCCACCCACGCCCAGATGTACACCATGGGCACCCTGCTCCGGCACGGCAGCGAGGAGCAGAAATCCAAGTGGCTGCCCCGGATCGCCTCGGGCGAATTGCGACTGCAGGCTTTTGGCGTCACCGAACCGACCAGCGGCACCGACACATCGTCGCTCAAGACTTTCGCCAAGCGTGAGGGCGATCATTACATCGTCAACGGCCAGAAGATCTGGACCAGCCGCGCTGAATACTCCGACCTGATGATCCTGCTCGCGCGCACCACGCCGAAGGAGCAGGCGGCCAAGCGCACCGACGGCCTGTCGGTTTTCATCGTGGACATG
>CAZQMD010000108.1:0-15005 GCA_964594185.1 uncultured Afipia sp.
GCCAACGAGCGGCTGCGGCTGCAGCGCATCGTGGTCACCTCGTCCCGGCGGGCGTTTGAGCTGTCGGAACGGCAGCTCCGGGCCGGCACGGCTGACATCGTGACTGTGCTAAACACGCAATTGACGCTATTTCAGGCTGAAGATTCGCTGGCTCAGTACCAGCTCGCCCGTCTGCTGGCGGTCGTCAGTCTCTATCAGGCATTGGGCGGCGGATGGTCGCCAAAGACGACGGAAGGTCCGGCGAATGCTCTTTAAGCCCGATCTGAATGAAAAGGCCAAAGCGGCCGGAGAAGGCGTGGCGCGCGTTGCTTCCAGCGCGCGGCGGCGCACCGTCTCGATCGCGGTGTGGCTGCTGATCCTCGGCGGCCTCGGCTATCTCGGCTGGGGATACTTCAAGAAGACCGAAACAGCGACGCGGACACGCCCCGATTTCGCCATTCCTGTGCTGGCCACCATGCCGCGCGTCGAAGACGTGCCGGTTTATCTGGACGGTGTCGGCACCGTCCGCGCGCTGAACAACGTCACTGTGCGCGCGCAGGTGAACGGCAAGCTGCTGTCGGTCAACTTCAAGGAAGGTCAGGACGTCAAGGCGGGCGACGTGCTCGCAGAGATCGATCCGGTGATCTATCAGGCGCAGTACGATCAGGCCGTGGCCAAGAAGGCGCAGGATGAGGCGACGCTCGCCAACGCGCGCACCGATCTGGTCCGCTATCAGCAACTGGCGAATGCCAAGGCAGGGTCCGCCCAACAGGCCGATACGCAGAAGGCGCTCGTTGCTCAGCTTGAAGCGCTGGTGAAATCCGATCAGGCCGCCATCGACAACGCACAGGCAACCCTTGGCTACACCAAGATCGTGGCGCCGCTGTCAGGCCGCGCCGGGTTGCGTCAGGTCGATCAGGGCAACATCGTGCAGACGTCAGATGCAACCGGCGTTGTGGTGATCACGCAGTTGCAGCCCATCGCAGTCCAGTTCAGCCTGCCGCAGCAGCAGATCTTCCGCGTCAACACGGCGTCCGCGAAGGGAGCCTTGAGCGTCGATGTGTTCGCCAATGACGGCAAGACTGTCGCCGATACCGGCAAGGTGACCGGCATCGACAATCAGGTCGACCAGACCACAGGCACCGTGAAGGTGAAGGCGGAATTTCCCAACGCCAATTTCCAGCTCTGGCCCGGACAGTTCGTCAACGTCCGCCTCAAGGTGAACACCCTCGACAAGGCCATCGTCATTCCGACGGCGGCGGTTCAGCGCGGACCGGCGGGCACGTTCGTCTATGTCATCGGTCAGGACAACACCGTCGCCGCGCGTCCCGTCACGGTGACGCTGCAGAATGAAACCATCGCGGTCATTGCATCCGGCATTACGGTTTCGGATCAGGTTGTGACGACCGGCTTCGCCAACCTGTCCGAGGGCGCGAAGGTGAGCATCAGCACGGACTATCAGGCGCCGACGCCGGATCTTGCTCCGCGCAGGCAGCAGCGTCCGGGCGGCGGTGAAAAAGGCCAGCGCGGCGAGAAGGGCGAACGTCGCGGCCAGAAGGAGCAGGGAACTGCACCTCAAGGCGGACAACAGGGCGGCGGCGCGAAAGCGCCGCAGTGAGCCCGGCGTATTTTGTTGAACCCGTGAGCACGCATCCATGAGCGTCTCTGAGCCATTCATCCGCAGGCCGATCGCGACGTCGCTGCTCGGCGTCGCGCTGCTGATCGGCGGCGCGCTCGGATACTGGGCGCTGCCGGTGTCGGCGCTGCCGCAGGTCGATTTCCCGACGGTTCAGGTCACGACCCAGTTGCCAGGCGCGAGCCCGGACGTCGCCGCCTCGTTGATCACCGCGCCGCTGGAGCGTCAGCTCGGACAGATCCCGTCGCTGGTCTCGATGACCTCGACCAGTTCTTATGGTGTCAGCCAGATCTCGCTGCAGTTCGATCTCAACCGCGACATCGACGGCGCGACGCAGGACGTGCAGGCGGCGATCAATGCCGCCGCCGGCGTGCTGCCGAAGAACCTGCCGTATCCGCCGACCTACGCGAAAGTGAATCCGGCCGATGCGCCGGTACTGACGCTGGCAATGACATCGGACACCTCGCCGCTGCGCGCCATGAGCGATATTGCCGATACCATGATGGCGCAGCGCCTCGCGCAGATTTCCGGCGTCGGGCGGGTCTCGATCCTCGGCGGACTGAAGCCTGCCGTGCGCGTGCAGGCCGATCTGGCCCGGCTCGCCGCCTACGGCATTTCGATGGAAGACCTTCGCACCGCGATCGCGGGCGCGAATGTTTCCGGCCCCAAGGGCTCGCTCGACGGCGCGCAACAGGCCTACACCATCGCGGCCAACGATCAGATCGCCACAGCCGACGCCTACAAGCCAATCATCATCGCTTACCGTAACGGTTCGCCGGTCACCATCGGCGACGTCGCGCGGATTATCGACGGTCTGGAAAATGAGAAGACCGGGGCCTGGTATCAAGGCAAGCCTGCGGTCGTGATCGAGATCCAGCGCCAGCCTGGCGCCAACGTGATCGAGGTGGTGCGGCAGATCCGGGCGGAAATCCCGAAACTGCAGAAAGCCGTTCCCGCAGGTGTCGATCTGCAGGTTGTCAGCGACCGCACCGTCACCATCCGCGCTTCGGTGCATGACGTGCAGTTCACGCTGGTGCTCAGTGTTGTGCTGGTGACGCTGGTGGTGCTGATCTTCCTTCGCTCGCTCCGCGCGACATTGATCGCGGGCGTGGCGCTGCCGCTGTCGCTGATCACCAGTTTCGGCGTGATGTACTTCGCCGGATTCAGCCTCGACAATCTTTCATTGATGGCGCTCACCATCGGCACCGGATTCGTGGTCGATGACGCCATTGTCATGATCGAGAACATCGTCCGTCACATGGAGGACGGCGAGGGCGTGATGGACGCCGCATTGCGCGGCGCCAGCGAAATCGGATTCACCGTCATATCGCTGACCGTCTCGCTGATCGCCGTGTTCATCCCGCTGCTGTTCATGTCCGGCCTTGTCGGCCGGATGTTCCGGGAGTTTGCACTGACGTTGACGATAGCGGTCGTAACGTCCGCCGTGGTGTCGCTGACGCTGACGCCGATGATGTGCTCGCGTTTGCTCAAGCGCCATCATGAAGAGCTTCAGGTGCCGGGGCTGGCTACGATCAGCGGCTGGATCGACCGGATGGTCGCCTTCTATGAGCGCACGCTGCTGTGGGTGCTGCAGCATCAGCGTGCGACGCTGGTGGTGACGTTCCTGACCATCATCGCCACGCTGGCGCTTTATGTGGTCGCGCCAAAAGGCTTCCTGCCGCTGCAGGACACGGCGTCGATCACGGCGGTGACCGAAGCCGGCGCTGAAGTATCCTTCGCGGACATGAAGCTGCGGCAGGGCCAGGTCGCCGACGCCATCAAGGCCGATCCCGATATCGTCGGTGTTGTCTCGGTAATCGGCGCGGGCTCGGTCAATCCAACCACGAATGTCGGCCGTCTGGTGCTGACGCTGAAACCGCGCGGCGAGCGCAAGACGGACATTGCCGTGGTCGTTGAGCGGCTCAAGCAGCGCGTCGCCGCCGTTCCGGGCATGACGGTCTATTTCCAGGCGGTGCAGGACGTTCAGATCAGTACACGCGCCAGCCGCTCGCAATATCAGTACACGTTGACGGCGACCGACGCGGCGTCCGTCAACGAATGGGCCAACAAGCTCGTTCAGGAGATGCGGCGCGATCCGATGTTCCGCGATGTCTCGTCGGACGGGCAGGAGGGCGGTCTGCGCGCGCTGGTCAATATCGACCGTCAGCGCGCGGGACAGCTCGGCGTATCGGTGCAGGCCGTCAACGACACGTTGAACGATGCCTTCGCCCAGCGGCAGATTTCGACTATCTTCGGTCAGGCCAACCAGTACCGCGTCGTGCTCGAAGCGCTGCCGGAATATCAGCGCGATCCGTCGGTGTTGTCGAAACTCTATGTGCCGGGCGCAGCCGGTGTGTCCGGCGCACCGACCGCACAGGTGCCGATCGATGCGGTCGCCAGTTTGACGCGCACCACGGCGCCGCTGTCGATCTCGCATCAGTCGCAGTTTCCGGCCGTCTCGCTGTCGTTCAACCTCGCGCCGGGCGAAGCGCTCGGCAACGCGGTGGAGCGGATTGCCGAGATCGAAAAGCGCATCGGCATGCCGGGAAATATTGTCGGCCTCTATTCCGGCGATGCGGCGGAGTTTTCCAAATCGTTGTCGGGTCAGCCATGGCTGATCCTCGCGGCCCTGGTGACGATCTACATCGTACTCGGCGTGCTGTATGAGAGCTACATCCACCCGATCACCATTCTCTCGACGCTGCCGTCCGCAGGCGTCGGCGCGATCCTTGCGCTGATCCTGTGCGGACAGGATCTGTCTGTCATCGGCCTGATCGGCATCATCCTTCTGATGGGCATCGTGAAGAAGAACGCGATCATGATGATCGACTTCGCGCTGGAAGCAGAGCGGCATCAGGGACTGTCGGCATATGATGCGATCGTGAAGGCGTGTCTGCTGCGCTTCCGTCCGATCATGATGACCACGCTGGCCGCGTTGTTCGGCGCGTTGCCGCTGGCGCTCGAAAGCGGCACGGGATCGGAACTACGCTTTCCGCTCGGCGTGTCGATCATCGGCGGCCTGCTCGTCTCTCAAGTGCTGACGCTCTACACCACGCCGGTGATCTATCTCGCGCTCGACCGCATCAACCGGCGGATCGAGGCTGCGGTACCGCCGGATGAATCCGGCAAGCCGTCGTCGCCATCCGCGGGAGTTACTGAGGGAATTCAGTAGTGTCGCTCTCCGAACCATTCATCCGAAGGCCGGTCGGCACCACGCTGCTGGCGATTGGATTGTTTTTGGTCGGCGCGGTGGCTTACAACTTCCTGCCGGTCGCCAGCATTCCGTCGGTCGATTTCCCGTCGATCCGTGTGAGCGCCTCGCGCCCCGGCGCCGATCCGACCATCATGTCATCGACGGTGGCCGCCCCGCTGGAGCGCCGTCTCGGTGAAATCGCCGGCATCGACCAGATCACGTCGACCAGTTCGCTCGGCACCACCAGCATCTCGTTACAATTTGCCATCGGCCGCAACATCGACAAGGCAGCGCGCGACGTGCAGGCGGCGATCAATGCTTCGCTTGCCGATCTGCCGACCGATCTGCCGACGCTGCCGAATTTCCGCAAGGCCAACTCCGCCGCAGCGCCGGTTCTGATTATCGCGCTGACCTCGAAGACCATGCTGCCGAGCGCCATCTACGACGTCGCGGACACGGTGATCGCGCAGCGGATTTCGCAGGTGCCGGGCGTCGGCGAAGCCACCGTCAGCGGCGCGGATCAGCCGGCCGTCCGCATCCAGCTCAATCCCGGCGCACTGGCGACCGCAGGCATCGCCAGCGACGATGTGCGCAACGCCATCGTCAATGCCAATGCGATTGGGCCGGTCGGAACCTTCGACGGTTCGGTTCTCGGTGAAACCATCGCGGCCAATCCGCAGATGCGCACGGCGGCCCAGTTCCGCGACATCGTGATCAAGGCCGCGAACGGCAACTTCGTGAAGCTGTCCGATGTCGCAACCGTCCTCGACGCGACGCGCAACAGCCGCTCCATCGCATGGTTCAACAAGCAGCCAGCCGTGCTGATTACGGTGACCAAGCAGCAGGACGCCAACGTCATCGCCACCGTCGATGCGGTGAAGGCACTGCTTCCCGAGTTGAAGCAATGGATTCCCGGCGGCGTCGATATTTCCATTCTCTCGGACCGTACCGGAACCATCCGCGCCAATGTCGAGGACATGGAATGGACGCTGGGCGCGACCGCCGTTCTGGTCATGCTCGTGGTGTTCGTGTTCGTGCGCCGGATCACGCCGACCATTGCGGCGGGCATTTCGGTGCCGCTGGCGCTGGCGGGAACATGCGCCTTGATGTGGGTGGCCGGATTCTCGATCAACAATCTCTCGCTGATGGCCTTGGCGGTGTCCGTCGGCTTCGTGGTCGACGATGCCATCGTCATGATCGAGAACATGTACCGCAATCTCGAAGAGGGCATGAAGCCATATCAGGCGGCGCTGCTGGGCGCGAAGCAGATCGGGTTTACGGTGCTGTCGATCAGCATTTCGCTGGTCGCCGCGTTCACGCCGCTGATTTTCATGGAAGGCATTGTCGGTCGGCTGTTCCGCGAATTCTCGCTGACGCTGACATTCGCCATCATGGTGTCGATGGTGGTATCGCTGACCGTCACGCCGATGATCTGCGCGCATTACATCAAGGCTGCGGTATCGCCCGACGCGACTTGGTTCGACCGGCTGGTCGAAGGCAGTCTGTCCCAAATCCTGCGCACCTATGAGCGGACGCTGCATGTGGTGCTGCGCCTGCCGGTGCTGACCATGCTGGTCTTTGTCGCGACCATCGCACTGACGATCACGCTCTACATCAAGACGCCGAAAGGTTATTTCCCGACCGATGACAGCGGCCTCGTGATCGGTGCGACGCGCGCATCGCCGGATGTCTCGTTTCAGGCCATGCTCGGTCTGCAGCAGCGTATCGCAGATATTGTAATGGCCGATCCTGCGGTCGCGGGCGTCGGATCGAGTCTCGGCGGCAGCGGCGGGCCGGGTGGCGGCTCCAACCGCGGCATGATGTTCATCAGCCTGAAGGATCTCGATGCGCGGGGCGGACTGAGCACCACCCAGGTGATCGATCGTCTGCGGCGCAATCTCGGTCAGGTGCCGGGCATCCGGCTGTTCATGTTCGCCGCACAGGATTTGCGGGCGGGCGGCCGCCAGAGCGACTCCAATTACCAGTACACGCTCATCAGCTCCGACCTCGATCTGCTGGCGAAGTGGGCGCCGATTGTCGCCAAGCGTTTTGAGACCGTGGAAGGTATCACCGACATATCGAGCGACCGCGATGCATCCGGTCTGGCGCTGAACCTGTCGATTGACCGCAAGACCGCCGCCAGCCTCGGCGTGCAGGTTCAGGACATCGACAACGCGTTGAACAACGCTTTCTCGCAGCGGCAGATTTCGACCATCTATACGCAGCGCAATCAGTACAAGATCATCCTTGAGGTCGATCCGCTGCTGCAGGGCGATCCGTCGGCGCTTGAGAAGATTTATGTGGCGGGTTCGGGCGATGCGCAGGTGCCGCTGTCCGCCGTGGTCAAGATGGAACGCGGTCTGTCGCCGCTGTCGGTCTATCATCAGGCCTCGTTCCCCTCGAACACCATTTCATTCAATGTCCCCGACGGCGTTCCGCTGCAGACGGCGACCGACAACATCCTGCGCGCCATCGAAGAACTGCACATGCCGGAAGGTATTCGTGGCGAGTTTGCGGGCAATGCCGCCGATAGCCAGAAGACCGCGAGCAAGCAGCCGCTGCTGATCCTTGGCGCACTGATCGCGGTCTATATCGTTCTCGGCGTTCTGTATGAAAGCCTCGCACATCCGCTGACCATTATTTCGACGCTGCCGTCAGCGGGGCTCGGCGCTTTGCTGGCGCTGCAATTGACCAACACCCCGCTGACCGTGATCGCCTTCATCGGCATCATTCTTCTGATCGGCATCGTGAAGAAGAACGGCATCATGATTGTCGACTTCGCGTTGGAGGGAGAGCGGCAGCGCGGTCTGAATTCGGAGGAGGCGATCTTCGAGGCGTGTATCGCTCGCTTCCGCCCGATTCTGATGACCACCATGGCGGCGCTGCTCGCTGCCGTTCCACTGGTGCTCGCGACAGGACCGGGCACCGAATTGCGCCGGCCGCTCGGCATCACCATCATCGGCGGGTTGATCGTCTCGCAAATCCTGACGCTCTATACGACGCCGGTGATCTATCTCCTGATCGACCGGCTGCGCGGCGCCAACAGGCCGAGCGCGTCACCGCAGGCCACGCCTGCCGAATAAATTGCGGCAACGCAACGTGCGCCGTGGAACCTTGCGGTTCCATTGGCGTTGAGCCGGTATGAATAAACCGCCGATTCAAGAAGTTGTCGCCGAAACCGGAGAGCCGGTGGAGGCACCGCCACCCGAGATGCTCGAACCTGAACCGGGGCTTTCGCCGGAAGAAATCGAACAGCTCAAACGCGATTATTTGCTGACCCGCTTCTGGATCAGCGCGCGCGGATTCTGGGGATCGGGCGGCGGCCATCTCGCATGGATATTCACCGTCGGCCTGTTCGCGCTGATCGTCCTCCAGATCACGTTTCAGTACGGCATCAACGTCTGGAACAGGTCGATCTTCGACGCCATCGAGAAGAAGGATGCCGCGAAGGTTTTCACGCTGACCGGGATATTCTTTCCGCTCGCGATCGGCGCCGTCGCCATCGGCGTCGTCCAGGTTTTTACCCGCATGAGCATCCAGCGGCGGTGGCGCGCGTGGCTGACGAATTCTGTCGTCTCGCGCTGGCTGGCGAACGGGCGTTACTATCAGCTCAATCTGGTGGATGGCGATCACAAGAACCCGGAATACCGGATCGCCGAAGATTTGCGTGTCGCCACCGATGCGCCCGTCGATTTCGCCGCCGGTGTCACGCAGGCGTTTCTCTCCGCCACCACCTTCATTGTCGTGCTGTGGACCATCGGCGGCGCGCTGACCTTGTCGGTCGGCGGGAGCACGATCACCATTCCCGGCTTTCTCGTGATTGCTGCGGTTGTCTATGCGGCCATCGCCAGCGGCTCGATGATGGTCATTGGCCGGAACTTCGTCTCCGTCTCCGAATCCAAGAACCAGACCGAAGCTGAATACCGCTATGCACTGACGCGCGTGCGCGAGAACGGCGAGAGCATCGCGCTGCTCGGTGGCGAAGAGGAAGAGCGCTCCGGGATCGACAAGTCGTTCAGCAACGTGCTGCGGCAATGGGCGCGGCTGGCTGGACAGCATATGCGCACCACCATCGTGTCGCAGGGATCGAGCCTGATCGCGCCCGTGATTCCGATCCTGCTCTGCGCCCCGAAATTTCTCGAAGGCAGCATGACGCTCGGGCAGGTGATGCAGGCCGCGTCCGCCTTCACCATCGTGCAGGCGGCATTCGGCTGGCTCGTCGACAACTATCCGCGCCTTGCGGAATGGAACGCGGGCGCGCGGCGCATCGCGTCGCTAATGATGTCGCTCGACGGTCTTGAGCGGGCCGAGCAGGGCGATGGCATCAACCGCATCCAGCGCGGCGAGACCACGGACGACGCCATGCTGCGGCTGAACGATCTGTCGGTCTCATTGAACGATGGCACGGCGGTGGTCGGCGAGTCCGAGGTGGTGATCGCGGCCGGCGAGCGCGTGCTTGTCGCGGGCGAGTCCGGCTCGGGCAAGAGCACGCTGGTGCGCGCCATCGCCGGGTTGTGGCCGTGGGGCGGCGGCAGTGTCGATTTCCATCCCGATCGCCGCATCTTCATGTTGCCGCAGAAGCCTTACGTGCCGTCCGGAACGCTGCAGCGCGCCGTGGCCTATCCCGGCGCAACGGAGGACTGGACCGTCGAACAGGTCGCGGAGGTTCTCGAAAAGGTGGGGCTCGCGCATCTCAAGGAGAAAGTCCAGGAGGATGCGCCGTGGGATCAGACATTGTCGGGCGGCGAGAAGCAGCGCCTTGCCTTCGCGCGTCTGCTGCTGCATCGCCCGGATATCATCGTGCTGGATGAAGCCACCTCAGCGCTCGACGATGCCGGACAGGACAACCTGATGAGTCTGCTTCATGAGGAACTGAAGGACGCGACCGTCATCAGCGTCGCGCACCGTACGGAGTTGGAAGAATTTCACAGCCGCAAGATCACGCTAGAACGCCGCAAGGGCGGCGCGAAGCTGGTCAGCGACATCGAACTCATTCCGCGCAAGGGCAAGCGGCGTCTGCTGGGCGGCTGGCTGCGGCGGCGAAATGCTCCGGCCTCACATCCGGCCTGATGGAAATATGGCTGTGAACGGCATCGCAGGTTGCCGTCCCTCGGCGCGCAGCGTATAGCCGGGCCATGTCCAAATCCCCCAAAGCCGTCGCTCCGTCCGAAGAGATCGAGGAATGCCCGCGTTGCGGCAAGCCGCTGCCGCTGTGCATCTGCGACAGCGTCACGCCGATCGACAACCGCGTCGAGCTTCTGATCCTGCAGCATCCGCAGGAGCAGGACAGGGCGCTGGGCACCGCTCGGCTGACCGCGCAGCACTTTACGAAGGTGACCCACAAGATCGGCCTGTCGTGGCCGAGCCTGTCCAAGGCTCTGGGCCGGACTGTCGATCCGCAGGACTGGGCCATTCTCTATCTCGGATCGGCGAAGCTCGCGGATCTGGCCACTGATCGCGATCTGGTGGCGATCAATCGCCAGGGCGAGATCGAGGACCATCAGCGCCAGATCCTGAAAGATCTTCAGGGCGTCGTGCTGCTCGACGGCACATGGAGCCAGGCGAAAGCCTTGTGGTGGCGCAATGCATGGATGCTGCGCTGCCGCCGTATCATTCTCGGACCAAAGCAGCCGTCGCTCTACGGCAAGCTGCGCAAGGAGCCGCGCAGCGATGGACTCTCGACCATCGAGGCGGCGGGCATGGTGCTCGGCAGACTTGAAGGACGCCCGGAAATCGAAGCCGAACTCAACGCCACCTTCCAGCGGATGCTGACGCAGTATCGCGAGGTGCAGTCCTCCATGCCCGAGCTCGCGCCGAAGCCGAAGAAGCGCGACTATCGCCGCCCCGAAAACCGGCGCGGCAAGGGCGGTAAGGCGGCGTCATGATGACCCACTAGGCTCAGTAAGCAATCTACGCACCGCTTTGTCATTGCGAGGAGCGAAGCGACGAAGCAATCCAATCTTGCTTGTTAAAGAATGGATTGCTTCGCGTAGCTCGCAATAACGAGCTGAGTGTCCTGCCAAGCTCAGAACGTTCGCCGCACGCCGATCAGACCGGACCAGACGCCCTGATCCTTGAAGTCGTAGACTCCGGTGGGCTTGAAGCTGCCGGTGAGCTGGCCGGGATTGGTCAGTGTCTGCGAGCCGGTATGTGACTGATCGAGATAGGTGTAGAGCACTTCAACTGCGAAGGTCAGGTTCTTGATCGGCGTCCAGGCGGTGCGCTGGCCGATCTGCCAGATATTGAAATTCGGATTGCAGGTGTAGCCGTTCGACTTCGGCGACAGCGCAGTGAAGGCGCTGCAGAACGCCGCGGCTCCGGCCGCCGTGTACTCGATATGCGAATAGGTGCCGAAGATGCCGGTTTCCCATGTCGGCGACCAGTTGTGGACGAAGCCGCCGCGGAAACCCCAGCCCGACGTTTTCTCGATTCTGCTGCCCGTGGTGTAGACGCCGTCGGTCAACGACAACACCGTCATGGTCTGATAGCTGCCGCCGAAAACCGGCGTGCCGCCGCCGAATGAGTCGAAGGCCGTGCCGGTCACGCCGCCGAGCAGATATTTCGATGCGCCGTTTACATAGGACGCGTCGAGCGAGAGCTTGTCGCCGGGGCCGGTCGGCAGGTTCTTCAGTTGCAGGCCACCGAGCACCGCAAAACCCCAAACGTCGCTCGGATGTCCGTTGGGTTCGACCGGCGTGATGCCACCGGGACCGGCATAATAGTTGGCGCGGATGTTGTGCGCGCCGCCCGAGATTTGCGCGGTGAACGCGGTCTGCTCGATCCGCACATTGCCGACGAAATCCGGCGAGACGTTGCCGCCGTAGGAATTGGTGAAGACGCCGGTGAACACACCGGTCGCAGGCTGAGTAAGGCTCGCGTTGAGCAATTGCGCGCGATTGATCGTGCGGTTGTCTTCCACGGCCACCGACGCCGAGACGCCGTTGCCGAATTGCCAAGTATAGGCGATCTGCGTGATGCCGTTGACGTTGTCGTAGCCGCCGATCAGATACGACGTCATGCTGTTGGCGCCGGTCGCGCCCCATGGTGTCTGAAAGACGGACACCGCCTTGCCAAAAGTAAATCCTGCAAACTGAACAAAGCCGTAGTCGAGGGTCAGCACGCCTGTGTCAGGCGCCGCACCGCTGTCGAACTGAAATCGTGGATTGGCGTAAGTGCGCAGCACGCCATATTCGGTTTGCGTGCGGGTATCGATCTGCAATTCGGTGCGGACGCGTGTCGTGAAATAATCGCGGTCGCGGGATTTGGTGCCCTGACCGTTGCCCTGATCCCATCCGGGCTTGTCGTAATTGCCGCCGTTGAGATTGGCGTCGGCGCGCATGTAGCCGCTGAGCTTGATGCAGGTGTCGGTGCCGGGGATGTAGTAATAGCCGGGGCCGTACAGCGAGCAGATCTTCACATACTGGATTGCCTTGGCTTTGACGGGCAGATCCGCAGCCTGAGCGCCAGCAATCGTGGCAAGGCTGGCTGCTGCAGCAAGGGCAAATTTCCTGAACGCTCGCACTGGCCTTTCAGAACGAGTGGCCCGCATCGACTCAGTCCCCCAAAGGTATCATTTGGAGATTGTTGCCGAGGGTCATTCAGGCGGCAAGCGCCGGGCAGCCGTGCAGTCGTGGTCCCGAAACGATTGCGACATTTTTGCAATAAGAATCTGACAGTGCGTGTCAGCGCCATCCGGCGTTCTGAACGACCAGTACGCCGACGATAACGGCGAGCGTCACGGCAGTTGCGATCAGCATCGCGCGTCCGCCCATGCCGCGTCCGATCCACCACAGCAGGGCCGCGCCCATCAGGATGGGAACAATGATGTCGAGCGGCGAACTCATCGTCCGGCGTCTCCCGGCGGGCGCCGCCGCCGGTTCTGCCATGCCACCCATTTCCGTTCGCCCCAGCTCAAGGCATTGGCGAGCGGCCGCTGCAAGAAAGGAAGATCCTGCGCAATCAGCAGAAGGCCGAGCGGCAGCATCCACAGCCCCAGAACGGGCAGGAAGCTGAAAATGCCGCCCACGACCAAAAGGAAGGCGAGAGGAATCCGCACCCAGCGCGAGGTCGGCTGCCGCACCCAGCGGACAAAGCGGCCGCCTTTTTCCGGGAGCCGATCCGCAATCCAGTCAAAATGGCGGTCGAGTTCGGCCTTGGCTTCTGCACTCACGTCTCAAACCGCCTGTTCCGCTTCGGAATCGCCCCCAAAGGCACTCGAAGGTGGCCCATTGCAGGACCTATGCACGCGGCCGATCCTCCGCAAGTACGGAACCGGAGGAGGTTTGCTTAAGTGATTGAATTTGTTGGCTCCCCGGGCTGGATTCGAACCAGCGACCATTCGATTAACAGTCGAATGCTCTACCGCTGAGCTACCGAGGAATACTGCTGAAGCAGCAATGGGCCGCCTATAGCAAAGGCACCGAGTCTTGCAAAGCGTAAATCGCCCAAAATCGGGAGAGATGCGCGAATGGCTTAAGGGAGTGTTGGAGGTCCCGCCAGCCGCGCCGCCGAAGTCCTCGTCGGTGGCGTGCAACAGGTGAGCCGCTCCAATTCGAGACGTTCCGGAAAGCTTGAATGCCCAGGCTCTGTGTGGGAGGTTTTGGCGGGGCCGGGAAACACGTCGCAAGAACGGGAGGCTCGATTGCTGAAACCATTCCGACTGTTGGCACTCGCGGCAACGATCGCTGCCGCGCCTTCGATCTTCAACACACCTGCACATGCATCCTTGATCGGCCAGCCGGCTAACTTGCCGCTGACCATCGACCTGACGCCTCCTGTCGAAGACGCGCAGTTCGTCTGGGGCGGACGCCGTTACTGCTGGTATTTCGACGGCTGGCGCGGCCCCGGCTGGTATTGGTGCGGCTATCATTGGCGCAGAGGTTTCGGGTGGGGTGGACCTTCCGGATGGCACGGTTGGCACCGGCCTCCACATCGGCCGGGCGTGAGGCCTCCCGGTGCTCACAGACCGCCGGTGCACAGGCCGCCGGGCGCGCATCGCCCTGGAGGCAATCGGCCAGGGGTTAATCGCCCAGGCGGCGGGCGCCCCGGCGTGAACCGCCCAGGTGGAAATCGTCCAAGTGGTGGCGGGCGTCCAGGTGGCGGCCGGCCCGGAGGTGGCCGTCCCGGATAAGGTGCTCGAGCGAGCCGAATCGCCCTGTCATGGTCGGCCTGGCAATGAGCCATGGCCGCCGGACATACGGGATCAGGTCCGGGGCTTTACACAGCCCCGGACAACCCGACATCGCTCGAAACGAGGTCAGGAACCCGGCGTAAGTAATTGAAATGAGGATTGGAGGCCACGACCGGAATTGAACCGGTGTACACGGTTTTGCAGACCGTTGCGTCACCACTCCGCCACGTGGCCTCACAGGCCGGACTAGTTACAAGGGCACAGACACTTATGCAATGTCCCCGCCGGCTTTTGTCGTCCGCGCCGTCCGGCTGGGCGGATATGTGGTGAACGCGGTAATGTCGCGGCGGTCGCGCGGTCAGTTGCCGCTTTTGGCGTTGCTGACCGCAATCACCTTCATCATGTCGGCGACAGGAAACCCGCCGCGATTCATGGCACAGAGCACGTCGATCATTTGATCGCTCGGCTCATTGGCTTCCATCAGCGCCGCACGCACTTCAGCCGGCAGATCGTCGAACTCGTCCATCTGACGGCGCACGCGCGTCAAACCGGTCGCGGAGAGTGAACCATGGTCCTGCTCCGGCGCGGATGCGGCCGGTGCGGGAGCGGGGCGGGGTTTGCGCGGGTCTTTTCTCATTTGAATGTGTTGGCTGCGACGTCATAGGTCCAGGTGAGGCGGCCGTCGGTGAAGATCACCGAACGGAATCCAAGATCGCGCGCCTTGTTGAAGATCTTTCCGGACTCCGCAAGGTTCAGCACCGTCGGCCGATCCATCTTGAAATACTTATAGCTCAGCACCGTCTCGTGCTCGCCGGACGTGCTGATCTCCATCGACAGTCCCCGCCGCAGCATCTGCTTGCGGGTCTCGGCGGCGAATTTCTGGCGGCCTTCGATATTGCCGTCGAGCGAATCCAGTTTGGCGCCGATGTTCGTCGTGCCGAGCTTGCGGACGTAGTCGCGCTCGTTCTTCTGCATCGCCGCCAGCAGCTTCTTGGCGCGCGGCGCTTCCGGCGCTGACGCATCGATCGAGCTGAGGTCGGCCTTGGCCGCGTAATAATCCGCCAGTG
>CAZQMD010000109.1:0-14953 GCA_964594185.1 uncultured Afipia sp.
CCAATGTGCATACCTGCTGGACCATCGAGGATGCTCGGGCCATTGCCGGCAAGGCCAAAGCCGGTAGCCGGGTATTGCAGTTGGGTGCCGGCTTTATCGGTTGCATCATCATGGAGGCTCTTGCCGCGCGTGGCGGTTCGGTTGAGAAGGGTGCCTTCAAGAATCCGATCCAGGATTTCTACCTGACAAACCCTATCGCGCGGGCATCCGCGGTGATGGCCGAATGTTCGCGATTGGCCTCCGGGCAAATCCTGACGGCGGCGGAGTGAGCGTGATCCGATGACCGAGTTTTTCGCAAGCGAACTCTGGACCGGCTATCTGTGGCCGCTCATCATCATCGCCGCGCAGAGCGTGCTGCTGCTGGTGGTGCTGCTGGTCGCGATTGCTTACATCCTGCTGGCCGACCGCAAGATCTGGGCGGCGGTGCAGATCCGCCGCGGTCCCAACGTGGTCGGGCCTTGGGGCTTGCTGCAATCCTTCGCGGACTTGCTGAAGTTCGTGCTGAAAGAGCCCACGATTCCGGATGGCTCGAACAAGGCCGTGTTCCTGCTCGCGCCGCTGGTCACCTGCGTGCTGGCGCTGGCCGCATGGGCGGTGATTCCGGTCAATCTCAACTGGGTGATCGCAGACATCAATGTCGGCGTTCTCTACATCTTCGCGATCTCGTCACTGTCGGTCTACGGCATCATCATGGCCGGCTGGTCGTCGAACTCGAAGTATCCGTTCCTCGCGGCGCTTCGCTCAGCGGCGCAGATGGTGTCCTACGAAGTCTCCATCGGCTTCGTCATCATCACCGTCCTGCTCTGCGTCGGCTCGCTGAACCTGACCGCGATCGTCGCGGCGCAGGACACCAAGCTTGGCATTCTCGGCTGGTACTGGCTGCCGCTGTTCCCGATGTTCGTGATCTTCTATGTGTCGGCGCTGGCGGAAACCAACCGTCCGCCGTTCGATCTCGTGGAAGCGGAATCCGAGCTGGTCGCCGGCTTCATGACCGAATACGGCTCGACGCCGTATCTGCTGTTCATGCTCGGCGAATACGTCGCGATCTGCACCATGTGCGCGCTGGCGACGATCCTGTTCCTCGGCGGCTGGCTGTCGCCGATCCCGTTCGCGCCGTTCACCTGGGTGCCGGGGGTGATCTGGTTCTCGCTGAAGCTGTTCTTTATGTTCTTCCTGATCGCGATGGCGAAGGCGATTGTGCCGCGCTACCGCTACGACCAGCTGATGCGGCTGGGCTGGAAGGTGTTTCTTCCCTTGTCGCTGGCGATGGTTGTGATCGTTGCCGGTGTGCTGCAATTCGCGGGGCTTGCACCGAAATGAGGTCGTCATCATGGGCATAGCAAGCACAGCCAATCAGCTTCTGCTGAAAGAGTTCGTCTCGGCGTTCATTCTCGCCATGCGTTACTTCTTCAAGCCGAAGCCGACGCTCAACTATCCCTTCGAGAAGGGACCGATCTCGCCGCGTTTCCGTGGCGAACATGCGCTGCGCCGTTATCCGAACGGCGAGGAACGCTGCATTGCCTGCAAGCTGTGCGAAGCGATCTGCCCGGCGCAGGCCATCACCATCGAGGCTGGTCCGCGCCGCAACGACGGCACGCGCCGCACGGTGCGCTACGACATCGACATGGTGAAGTGCATCTATTGCGGCCTCTGCCAAGAAGCATGTCCGGTCGACGCCATCGTCGAAGGGCCGAATTTCGAATTCGCGACGGAAACGCGCGAGGAACTTTATTATGACAAGGCGAGACTGCTCGCCAACGGTGACCGCTGGGAGCGCGAGATTGCGAAGAATATCGAACTCGATGCGCCGTACCGGTGAGGTGAAGGTATGATCGGTCCCGCGCTCTTCTTCTATCTGTTTGCCGGCGTCTGTGTGGCGTCCGCGGTCATGGTCGTGACCTCGCGGAATCCTGTGCACTCGGTGCTGTTCCTGATCCTCGCCTTCGTCAACGCGGCCGGGCTGTTCATGCTGCTCGGCGCGGAATTCCTCGCGATGATCCTGATCGTGGTCTATGTCGGCGCGGTCGCGGTGCTGTTCCTGTTCGTCATCATGATGCTGGACGTGGACTTCGCGGAACTGCGTCAGGGCTTCATCGAATATCTGCCGGTCGGCCTTCTGATCGGCGCGGTGTTCCTTGCCGAACTGCTGCTGGTGGCGGGCGGCTGGGTGCTGAACCCGAATATCGCCAAGGCGATCACGGCGCCGATTCCGGGCGGTGTCACCAACACCGAAGCACTCGGCCTCGTGCTGTATACGAAGTATCTGCCTTACTTCCAGTTGTCGGGCCTCGTGCTGCTGGTCGCCATGATCGGCGCCATCGTGCTCACGCTGCGGCACAAGCCGAGCGTCAAGCGTCAGGACATCAATGTGCAGAACGCCCGCACCAAGGCTGCTGCGATGGACGTTCGCAAGGTTGCTGCCGGGCAGGGCCTGCAGGATGCGGATTCCGGGGAGTGGGTGAAATGACGATCGGTCTCGGTCATTACCTCGCCGTCGCGGCGATCCTGTTCACGCTCGGCATTCTCGGCATCTTCCTCAACCGGAAGAACGTCATCGTCATCCTGATGTCGATCGAACTCATTCTGCTCGCCGTGAACATCAACCTCGTGGCGTTCTCTGCGTTCCTCGGCGACATCGTGGGACAGGTTTTCGCGCTGCTGGTGCTGACCGTGGCGGCCGCAGAGGCCGCGATCGGTCTCGCAGTGCTGGTGGTGTTCTTCCGTAATCGCGGGTCGATTGCGGTCGAAGACATCAATCTGATGAAGGGCTAATGGGGCGATGATCCAGGCTATTGTATTCCTGCCGCTCATCGGCGCGCTCATTGCGGGCGCGGTGGCGCTTTTCGGTGCGCATGCGCGCAATCCGAGCGGCGACGAGATGGATCACACCCATGGTCATGAGGATCATGGACACGGCGCGGCGCATGCCCATGCGGCCCACGATGATCACGGTCATGATGCACATGGCCATGACGATCACAGCCATGACGATCACGGTCCGGTCGAGCCGCCTGCCGCTGGCTCCCGTGCTGCCGAGATTGTCACCACTGCGCTGTTGCTGATCTCTGCCGCGCTGTCATGGGTGACGCTTGTCGATGTCGGGCTGTTGCATCACGACGCGCGCGTTCAGCTTTTCAACTGGATCGGCTCCGGCAATCTTGTGGTCAACTGGGCGTTCCGGGTCGATACGCTGACCGCCGTCATGCTGGTGGTGGTGACGTCGGTGTCGTCGCTCGTGCACCTCTATTCGATCGGCTACATGCACGAAGATCCGAACCGTCCACGGTTCATGGCCTATCTGTCGCTGTTCACGTTCATGATGCTCATGCTGGTGACCGCCGATAACCTTGTGCAGATGTTCTTCGGCTGGGAAGGCGTGGGCCTCGCCAGCTACCTGCTGATCGGATTCTGGTTCCAGAAGCCGTCGGCCAATGCCGCTGCCATCAAGGCATTCGTGGTCAACCGCGTCGGCGACTTCGGTTTCCTGATCGGCATCTTCTCGCTTTTCCTGATGGTCGGCTCGGTGGATTTCGACACCATCTTCGCCGCCGCGCCCGGCCTGACCGGCAAGACCATCCATTTCTTCCACTGGAACGTCGACGCGCTGACGCTGATCTGCCTGTTCCTGTTCATGGGTGCGATGGGCAAGTCGGCGCAGTTCCTGCTGCACACCTGGTTGCCGGACGCGATGGAAGGCCCGACCCCGGTGTCGGCGCTGATCCACGCCGCGACCATGGTCACCGCCGGCGTCTTCATGGTGGCGCGGCTGTCGCCGCTGTTCGAGCTCGCGCCGAACGCGCAGGCCGTGGTCATGTTCTTCGGCGCGACCACCGCGTTCTTCGCGGCCACGATCGGTCTCGTCCAGAACGACATCAAGCGGATCGTCGCCTATTCGACCTGTTCGCAGCTCGGCTACATGTTCGTGGCGATGGGAGCAGGGGCCTATTCGGTCGGCATGTTCCATCTGTTCACGCACGCCTTCTTCAAGGCGCTGCTGTTCCTCGGTGCCGGTTCGGTGATCCATGCGATGCATCACGAGCAGGACATCCGCGCCATGGGCGGCCTCAAGGACCGCATTCCGTTCACCTACATCACCATGGTGATCGGTACGCTGGCGCTGACCGGATTCCCGCTCACGGCGGGTTACTTCTCCAAGGACGCGATCATCGAATCCGCGTTCGTCGCGCACAACCCGTTCGCGCTCTACGGCTTCCTGTGCACCGTGGTCGCCGCGGGCCTGACCTCGTTCTATTCATGGCGTCTGATCTTCAAGACCTTCCATGGCGAGCCGCATGACAAGCATCATTACGATGCCGCGCATGAGAGCCCCTATACGATGCTGATCCCGCTCGGCGTACTCGCCGTGGGTTCGATCCTGGCCGGTTTCCCGTTCAAGGAACTGTTCGCGGGACATGGCGTGGAAGAGTTCTTCCGCGAATCCCTGAAGAACCATCCGCACATTCTGGAAGAGATGCATCACATCCCGGCCGCGATCGCGTTCCTGCCGACGGTGATGATGGTGATTGGCTTCCTGGTGTCGTACCTATTCTACATCCGCAAGCCGTATCTGCCGGTCGAACTCGCGAACCAGCAGCCGCTGCTCTACAATTTCTTCCTCAACAAGTGGTACTTCGACGAGCTATACGACATCATTTTCGTGCGCCCGGCGAAGTGGCTCGGCCGCTTCCTCTGGAAGAAGGGCGATGGCTTCATCATCGACGGCTTCGGCCCGGACGGCGTCTCGGCGCGTGTGCTTGACGTGACGCGCAATGTCGTCCGCCTGCAGACGGGTTATCTCTATCACTATGCCTTCGCGATGCTGATCGGTGCAGCCGGTCTCATCACGTGGTTCATCTTCGGTCTCGGGGGCCAATAATGACAACCTGGCCCATCCTTTCCGTCGTCACCTTCCTGCCGGTTGTCGGCGCGATCCTGATTTATCTCAGCCGCGGCGATGACGAGGCTGCGCGCGGCAATGCGCGCTGGATCGCGCTGTGGACCACGATCATCACCTTTGCGGTGTCGGTCATCCTGGTGCTGCGCTTCGATCCGGCCCAGCCGGGCTTTCAGTTTGTCGAGAAGACCACCTGGCTGGCCAACGGCATCGGCTACCACATGGGCGTGGACGGCATTTCGCTGCCGTTCGTGATCCTGACCACGGCGCTGATGCCGTTCTGCATTCTGGCAAGCTGGAAGTCGGTCACGCTGCGCGTGCGCGAATACATGATGGCGTTCCTGTTCCTGGAAACGCTGATGGTCGGCACCTTCTCGGCGCTCGATCTCGTGCTGTTCTACCTGTTCTTCGAAGGCGGTCTCATTCCGATGTTCCTGATCATCGGTGTGTGGGGCGGCCCGCGCCGCGTCTATGCCAGCTTCAAGTTCTTCCTCTACACGCTGCTCGGCTCGGTGCTGATGCTGCTCGCCATCATGGCGCTGTATCTCAATGCTGGAACCACCGACATTCCGACGCTGATGACCACCGCCGTGCCGCGCAACCTGCAGACATGGGCGTGGCTGGCGTTCTTCGCCTCGTTTGCGGTGAAGATGCCGATGTGGCCGGTTCATACCTGGCTGCCGGACGCGCACGTCGAGGCGCCGACCGCGGGCTCCGTCGTGCTGGCGGCGATCCTCCTGAAGATGGGCGGCTACGGCTTCCTGCGCTTCTCGCTGCCGATGTTCCCGCTGGCGTCGCATGATTTCGCGCCGCTGGTGTTCTCGATGTCCGCGATCGCGATCGTCTACACCTCGCTGGTCGCGCTGATGCAGGAAGACATCAAGAAGCTGATCGCTTACTCGTCCGTCGCGCACATGGGCTTCGTGACCATGGGCATCTTCGCCGGGACCACGCAGGGCGTCGCTGGCGGCGTGTTCCAGATGGTGTCGCACGGCATCGTGTCGGGCGCGCTGTTCCTCTGCGTCGGCGTGGTCTACGACCGGCTGCACACCCGCGAGATCGCGGCGTATGGCGGTCTCGTGAACCGGATGCCGCTCTATGCCTTCGTGTTCCTCGTGTTCACCATGGCCAATGTCGGCCTGCCGGGCACGTCGGGCTTCGTCGGTGAATTCCTCACGCTGCTGGGTACCTTCCGGGTCAGCATTCCGACTGCGTTCTTCGCGACGTTCGGCGTCATCCTGTCGGCAGGCTACGCGCTGTGGCTCTACCGCAAGGTGGTGTTCGGCGTGCTGGACAAGCCGTCATTGCAAGGCATCAAGGATCTGACGCTGCGGGAAGGGATCATTCTCGCGCCGCTGGTCATCCTCACCATTCTGTTCGGCGTGTATCCGAAGCCGGTGCTCGATATGTCGGCGGCCTCGGTGCAGCAGCTTGTCAACAACTACAACACCGCCATCACCGCCGTGAAAGCGGCGGCGCTGGTGCAGTAACGGGACATTCGGTCGATGACTTTCGCAGGATATTCGCTGCTTCCCGTGCTGCCGGAACTGGTGCTCGCAGCGGGCGCCATGGCGCTCCTGATGCTGGGTGCGTTCCGTGGTCCGCAGACGACGCAGCTTGTCACGGGCATTGCGGTGGTGCTCCTTGCGATCACCGGCGCGCTGATCTTCTGGCTGCCGGCCGGCAAGCTGACCACCTTCGGCGGCAGCTTTATTGTCGATGACTATGCGCGTTTCCTGAAAACGCTGGCGCTGATCGGCTCTGGCGTGACCCTGATCCTGTCCCGCGCTTATCTCGCCGAGCAGGCGAAGATTTTCGAGTACGCGATCCTGGTGCTGCTCTCGACCACCGGCATGATGGTGCTGATCTCGTCCGGCGACCTGATCATGCTTTATCTCGGCCTCGAGTTGATGAGCCTCGCGCTTTATGTTGTGGCCGCCAGCCATCGCGACGACACCAGATCCACTGAAGCGGGCCTGAAGTATTTCGTTCTCGGCGCGCTGTCCTCGGGCATGCTGCTGTATGGCGCGTCGCTGATCTACGGCTTCACCGGAACGGTGAACTTCGCCGGCATCGCTGCGGAAGCGAAGGGCGGCAATATCGGCCTGCTGTTCGGCCTCGTGTTCCTGCTGGCGGGTCTGTGCTTCAAAGTATCCGCCGTGCCGTTCCACATGTGGACGCCGGACGTTTACCAGGGCGCGCCGACACCGGTCACCGCGTTCTTCGCGTCTGCGCCGAAGGTCGCGGCCATGGCTGTGTTCGTCCGCGTCGCGCTCACGGCTTTCCCCGGTATCGTGCCGCAGTGGCAGCAGATCGTGGTGTTCGTCTCCATCGCCTCGATGGCATTGGGTTCCTTCGCCGCCATCGGCCAGAAGAACATCAAGCGCCTGATGGCCTACTCGTCCATCGGCCATATGGGCTTCGCGCTGGTCGGTCTTGCCGCGGGCACGCAGCAGGGCGCGCAGGGCGTGCTGGTCTATATCTCGATCTATGTCGCCATGACGCTCGGCACCTTCGCGATCATCCTGGCGATGAAGCGCAACGGTCAGGCGGTCGAGACCATTTCCGATTTCGCAGGCCTGTCGCGCACCAATCCGGTGCTGGCGTTCTTCTTTGCGATGTTCCTGTTCTCGCTGGCGGGCATTCCACCGCTCGCAGGCTTCTTTGCAAAGTTTTACGTGTTCCTCGCTGCGGTGAAGGCCGGGCTGTTTACGCTCGCGGTACTCGGCGTGCTCTCCAGCGTGGTGGGCGCGTTCTACTATCTCACCATCGTCAAGGTAATGTACTTCGACGAGCCGAAGGAAGCGATGGAGCCGATGCGCGTTGAACTGCGGGTGGTGCTGGCTGTGGCCGGTGTATTCAACCTGCTGTTCTTCGTCTATCCGGCGCCGCTGGTGAACGCAGCGACCGTTGCAGCGAAGTCGCTGTTTTAATGGCATTCGCTCTCGGTCCACGGGCCAGAGCCCAGAACTATCGTGTCCAGGCCTTCGACAGCATCGGCTCGACCAATGCCGAGGCGCTTGAACGTGCGCGGGCAGGCGAGCGCGGGCCGCTCTGGCTGGTGACGGACCTGCAGACCGCCGGACGGGGACGCCGCCAGCGCGAATGGGTATCGCCGCGCGGCAATCTTGCAGCCACCATTCTGGAAACGGTCGATGTGCAACCACCCGTCGCCGCAACGCTCGGATTCGCTGCGGGCCTCGCGCTCGAAGCGGCGCTGCAGACCGTGAGCGTCGAACATCGGATGCGATCCGGCACGTCGATCAAGTTTCTCCTGAAATGGCCGAACGATGTGCTCGCGGACGGCAAAAAACTGTCCGGCATTCTGCTGGAGGCCGAAACGCTCGGCCGCGATCTGTGCGTTGCTGTGGGCATGGGGACCAATGTCGTCTCCGCCCCGGAAGGAACGCCTTATCCGGCGACATCGCTGGCGGCGCTCGGGATCACGGCCAGCGCGGACGATCTGTTCGCGGCGCTGTCGGACTCATGGGCGGAATTTCGCGGCATATGGGACAACGGCAGGGGCTTTTCGGAACTGCGCCGCCTGTGGCTGGAGCGCGCCGCCGGGCTTGGCGAAACCGTGTCGATCCACTCGAACGGAACGCCGGTTGAAGGTATCTTCGAGACCATCGACGATACAGGCTGTCTGATCATTGCCGGACCTGACGGCAAGCGCACGCCGATTGCGGCGGGCGATGTTCATTTCGGTTCAGCCAAATCGTCTGGAGCAGTCTGATATGTCGCGACCTGACGAATTGACCTTCGCGCCGCTTGGCGGCATCGGCGAGATCGGCATGAACCTGTCGATCTACGGTCTCGGCAACCGGCATCAGCGAAGCTGGCTGGCGATCGACCTCGGCGTCTCGTTCGGCAACGAGGAACATCTGCCAGGCATCGATGTGGTGATGCCGGACATCCGCTTCCTGGTGAAGGAGCGGAAGAATCTGGTCGGGCTGGTGCTCACCCATGCCCATGAAGACCATTTCGGCGCGATCATCGATCTGTGGCCGCAACTGAAATGCCCGATCTATGCGACGCAGTTCAGCGCGGCGCTGTTCGAGGCCAAATGCGCCAGCGAGCGCAATCCGCCGAAGATTCCGGTCACCGTGGTGCCGTCGGGCGGCACCGTTCAGGTCGGCCCGTTCAGTGTCGAGTTTGTTCCGGTTGCGCATTCGATTCCGGAATCGCACGCGCTCGCGATCCGCACGACCGCGGGCACGGTGCTGCACACCGGCGACTGGAAGATCGATCCGACACCGATCATCGGCAAGCCGACCGACGAGAAGCGGCTGCGCGAAATCGGCGACGAAGGCGTCATGGCGCTGGTCGGAGACTCGACCAATGCGGTGCGTGAAGGACGCTCGCCCTCCGAGCAGGAAGTGGCGAAGAACATCACCGAACTGGTGAAGGCGGCGAAGGGCCGCGTTGCGGTCACGACGTTTGCGTCCAATGTGGCGCGGCTGCGGGCCGTGGCTGACGCCGCGAAAGCTGCGGACCGCGAGGTCGTGGTGGTCGGCCGCGCGATGGAGCGCGTGGTGCAGGTGGCGCGCGAAACCGGCTATCTCGACGGTGTGCAGAATTTCCGCAGCGCTGATTATTACGGCAGCTTCCCGCCGGACAAGGTGCTGGCGCTGTGCACCGGCAGCCAGGGCGAGCCGCGTGCGGCGCTGGCGCGCATCGCCAATGACGATCATCCGCAGGTCACGCTCAACAGGGGCGACACCGTGATCTTTTCGTCGCGGACCATTCCCGGCAACGAGAAGGCCGTCGGCGCGATCATCAATGGCCTCGTGATGCAAGGCATCGAGATCATCACTGACCGGACCCATATGGTTCACGTCTCCGGCCATCCGAGGCGCGACGAACTGCGCGACATGATCTCCTGGGTTCGCCCGCAACTCTTGATCCCGGCGCATGGCGAGGCGCTGCATCTGTCCGAACATGCCAAGCTCGCGCGCGCCTGCGGCGTGCCGAAGGTGCTGGTCTGCAAGAACGGCGATCTGGTGCGGCTGGGGCCGGGCGATCCTGCGATTATCGAGGAACTGCCGCACGGGCGGATCTACAAGGACGGCAACATTCTCGAACCCGAAAAGGCGCAGGCCGTTGTCGAGCGGCGGCGGCTGGCATTTGCGGGCTGCGCCTTCGTCGCCATCGCGTTGACGGACAAGGGTGAACTGGCGGACGATCCCGAGGTCGATCTGGTTGGCGTGCCGGAAAAGAACAGGGACGGCGAGGTGATTGCCGACGAGGTGTTCGATCTTGTCGTCTCCACCGTCGAGAACCTGCCGCGTGCACGCCGTCGCGATCCCGACGCGGTCGCTGAATCCGTGCGGCGTGCGGTCCGTTCCGAGATCAACGACCAGTGGGGCAAGAAGCCGCTTTGCGTCGTTCATGTGCTGATGGTTTGATTTCCGTTCGATAGTCAGGAGCAAGACATGCTGGGCCGTCTCAATCATGTGGCGATTGCGGTGAAGGATGCCGAGAAGGCCGCGAAGATCTACGGCACGGCTTTCGGCGCGGATATTTCCGGCGCGGTGCCGCTGCCCGAGCACGGCGTGATTACGGTGTTCGCGACCCTGCCCAACACCAAGATCGAATTCATCCAGCCTCTCGGCGAGGATTCGCCGATCGCGAAATTCGTCGAGCGCAATCCCGATGGCGGCATCCATCATATCTGCTACGAGGTGCCGGAGATCATCGCGGCGCGCGATAAACTCGTTGCGGAGGGCGCCCGCGTGCTCGGCGACGGAAATCCGAAGATTGGCGCCCATGGCAAGCCGGTGCTGTTCCTGCACCCGAAGGATTTCTCCGGCGCACTCGTCGAAATCGAACAGTCCTGAGAAACGAGATGGTCTATTCGCTCTCAACCGCGTTCGCGATCTACTTCGTGCTCTGGTGGGTGGTGCTGTTCGCCGTGCTGCCGTTCGGGGTGCGCAGCCAGGCAGAGAACGGCGAGGAGATCGCCGGCACCGATCCGGGTGCACCCAGCGCCGCGCGCATGGGGCGCAAGCTGCTGTGGACCACGGTTGTCTCGGCAGCGATCTTCGGTGTCGGTATGTGGGCGTTCAGGGCGGGCTATCTCAATATCGAGCGCCTCACCAAGCTGATGGGCATTCCGCTCTAGTGAATGCGATATAATTCATTCGGATCGCATCGGCGTTTTGCTGCGACCCGATCGCGCGGCGCGCTTGTCTGGAAATACGTATCGCCAAAACACCGCCAAGAAAAAAGAGCAGGGCCAAAGCCCTGCTCTAAAAATTGTGTCGACCCTATTTTCCCCGAAAAAGTTGGATTTATCCTTTGTTAGACGGGGCGACGCTGCTTGTGCGCGTCAGGGACTCCTCCCGAGACTTGGACCACCAGACGATGCGGCGATAAGCCGTACCGCGCTGACGCAGTTTTGTAGCTGAACGTTTCTTGATTGTCACGTTTTTCAGCATTAAATGTCCATTTTTGCGGCAGTGCACCAATCGCGTTTTCGGGCCGAAAACAGGCCGTTTCGCGAGGATTTTGAAACGGCCTGAATTATTTATCCGATCAATGGTGCGAAACTACCATCTCACCTTCATCCCCGCGTAGATTGCGCGGCCCGTGCCGGGCTCGAACAGCGCCGATGACGCATCGGCGAGTCGCGTGATGCTGGTGCTGGCGATGTAGGTGGTGTTCGCGATGTTCCGCGCTTCGAGATACATCGAATACTTGCCGTCATCGACGCCCATCTTGAGGCCCCAGATCGCATAAGCCTGCGTGGCGACCGTGTTGAAGTTATCGACGTAGTACGCCTGCGGCACCCATTCGACATTCGGGCCGATATAGAAACCGTTGGCATGTTTGTAGAGCGCTTCAGCACGCAGGAAGTGACGCGGCGCGCCGGGCAACTGGTTGTTGCCGAAGGTGGCGTCGTTGTCGAAGCGGAAGTCGTTGTAGGTATAGGCGAGGTTGATCCACACCTTGTCCGCATCCTGCGTGAAGACGTTCCTGAGCACGGCAACGCCGAGACCGGCTTCGATGCCCTGATGAACGGTGCGGTCCGCGTTGACGACGTTGCACTGTCCGGGCGCGCCGTACATGCACTGCAGCTCGTTTTTGATTTCGGCGCGATAGCCGGTCAGCTCCCATGTCAGGTCAGGACGCCGTCCGCGCGTGCCGATCTCGTAGGTGGTCGCCGTTTGCGGGCGGATCAGCCAGAACGGGATCGCCGGAACTGCCGAGCTTTCACCGAAACTCGGCACCTCTGCGCTGCGCGAGATGTTGGCGAAGGCCTGCCAGGTCGGATCGATGTTCCAGAGCAGTCCGGCTTTCGGACTCCAGAGATTGAACTCCGTCGAGCCGCTCGATGTTGCGCCGAACCGGGCGGTGCGATCACGCGTCGCGTAAAGGAATTGCGTGCCGCCGATCGCCGCAACATCCGGCAGGAAGTAGAACGAATTCTCGACATAGGCCGAGGTGTTCTTCGACTTGTCGAGCGACGAGGAGAGCAGCGCACCCTTGTAGCCGCCGATGTTCTGATACTGCTTGTTGTCGATCTCGCCGTTGACGACATTGACGCCTGCGACCAGCCGGTTGCGGAAGCCGCCGATGATGCGGTCGTCGGTGACTTTGCCGAAGCCGCCGTAGTCCCTGTACTGATAGTCCAGCCACTGGAAGATCGGATGCATCAGGTGGCGGTCCACCGCAAAGGCGCCGAATTCCACCGTCGTGGCGTCGAACCGGATCGTGGTCTTGTTGGCGATGCGCCCGCTGTCGATGTTGCGCTGCTGGTCGTTGACGACATTGCCTGCTGCCGCCGTCTGCGGCGAGGTCAGCGCGGATGCTCTCGTCACCGAACCCGGAATCCGCTGCCGGATGTCGTTGGCGTTGATATAGAAGCGCGTCTCGAAATCCGGCGAGAACTGATAGCCGACATTGCCGCTGGCGCGGGTCGAGTGCCCGTAGCTGTGATCGCGGAAGCCTTCGGCGCTCTGGTTCGATGCGGTGAAGAACGCATCCCACGGACCGCTCGCGCCGCCGACACTGCCCTGAAAGCGGCGATAGCCGAACGAGCCCATGTCGATGCCGGCACTGTTGACGCCGGCGTCACGACCTGTCGGGGTCACGAAATTGATCGCCCCGCCAAGCGAGTTCGCGCCGAACTGCAGCGCATTCGCGCCCTTGTAGACTTCGACATACTTGTAGGCGGTCGGATCGATTTCCTGAAAGTCGCCGTAGCCGTCCGACGTGTTGATCGGAATGCCGTCCATGTAGAGCTGCACGCCGCGCAGATGGAAATTGCGCGAGAGCGATGAGCCGCGAATGGAGAGGCGGGTGTCGTCGCGCCATTTCGGCTGCGCGAACACGCCCGGCACGTAGCCGAGAACATCCTTGATGGTATTGGCGACGGAGTTGTTTTTGTAGTCCTCAGCGGACACGACGGCGACGCCGCCGGGGGTCTGCTGAATCTCCTGACGCGCCTGATCGGCGGTTTTGACGCCGAGCTGTTGTGGCGCTGGTGTTGCGGCCGGTGCCGGGTTCGGCGCGGTGCTTGTCGGGATGACGACGCGATTTCGCGCCGGGCGAGGCTGATTTTGACCTTCGACGTTCACCGTCGGCAGGGTTTGTGGCGCGGATTGCGCATAAGAGTGCGTAGCGGGCGCTACAGCGATGGAGACGGACGCCAGCAAAATGCTGCGCGCCCGCATGGAAACGGAAAACATGGATGAACTTCCACCAGTGAGATTGACGAATTGCGGATGCGCCGAAAAGCGCGAGGTCGTCAGCTCAGGTGGGGAGGGCCGCGGGGCTGGTGATCGCTCTCAGCAAAGCGGACCACGACATGATCGTGGCTTGGCGCCTCGAACAGGATGCGCAGCGCGATCCGGATCGCGAGGGCAGGCGTCTGCGGCGGCTGGTCGGCGGTTGCCACGGCGCTTGAGAGGCAGAGCGGGCAGCGGACGATCGGCTTGCCGGACTCGCCGGTTCCATCGGCGTCCGGGACGCCCGGACCACCGTTGAGGCAGAGCTCGTGGATGGCGCTGGCCTTGGAGGGAGAGATCGTGGCCAGCAGCATGCTGGTCAGCACCACATTGAAGACAAGCGCATAGACCGCGATAAACGCAGCCCATCGTCCTATCGATCTGATCCGTGTTGCTGTCATCTCAAGCCCCGTCAGGCTGTTAGCATGGGGGGATGGAACCGCAAATCCCCCAAAAGCCACACCCGTGCTTTCACTTGTGTTTTGACGTTTGATCCGCTTTCACTGACAAGGTTCCCAGACCTCCGTCCGATTCCCGGACCAAAATCCCGAAACACTGAGTAATCCCATGCGATTGTCGCGTTATTTTCTGCCAATCCTCAAAGATGCGCCCAGAGATGCGGAAATCGTATCGCACCGGCTGATGCTGCGTGCGGGCATGATGCGGCAGGAGGCGGCGGGCATCTATGCGTGGCTGCCGCTCGGCTTCCGGGTGCTCAAGAAGATCGAGAAGATCGTCCGCGAGGAGCAGGACCGGGCAGGCGCGATCGAGCTTCTGATGCCGACGCTGCAGCTTGCCGACCTGTGGCGCGAGAGCGGACGCTATGACGCCTATGGCCCGGAGATGCTGCGCATTGCGGATCGCCACAAGCGCGAACTGCTGTACGGGCCGACCAACGAGGAAATGATCACGGAAATCTTCCGGGCTTACGTGAAGTCCTACCGGAGCCTTCCGCTTAATCTCTATCATATCCAATGGAAATTCCGCGACGAGCAGCGCCCGCGCTTCGGCGTGATGCGCGGCCGCGAATTCCTGATGAAGGATGCCTATTCGTTCGACGTGGACGAGGCGGCGGCGCGGCTGTCCTACAACCGGATGTTCGTGGCTTACCTGCGCACCTTCGCCCGCATGGGCCTGAAGGCAATTCCGATGCGCGCCGAGACCGGCCCCATTGGCGGCGACCTCAGTCACGAGTTCATCGTTCTGGCGGAGACCGGCGAATCCGGCGTGTTCTGCAACAGGGACGTGCTCGACCTGCCGGTGCCCGGCTCCGATGTGGATTACAACGGCGACCTCACGCCGATCATCAAGCAGTGGACCGATCTCT
>CAZQMD010000110.1:0-14838 GCA_964594185.1 uncultured Afipia sp.
GAAGGGGACGGTTTGGTCGTGACCCAGTGATCCCGCCCAAGCGACCAGGGTGCCATAGCGAGCGATCTCGTAATTCTCGACAACCTGACAGTTGGCGACAATGCGACAATGGCCGCGTCCAGAACCGCCTTGTCCTCGATCTCGCCTGCGGTCTCATCAGCTTCCTTGATGAAGCGGTCGATTGCGGGACAGGTCGCTCCCTTCGGAGGATTTCGTGATCGCAACGGGGGCAATGCCCCTTCAGGAAGGAGTAACGCTCATGCCAATTCTTTTTGTGGCTACTTGGAATTCCGCTGCCGCTCATTCTGCTGATCATCCTGCTACGCTAGACGGTGAAGACATCTTTGATAGTGTCAGTGAACCGACAAACCGCAAAGTATTCTCGCTCACACGTTCGCGAATTCCGCAAACGTGTGAGCGCGTCTATGACTCAAGCAGATTCCAACTGATTTCGCGTATATGACGCTACGGTTGCCCCGTAGATCGCAACCGATGTCTTTCGACTAAAGAGCGCTCCAAGGCCGGCCGGTTGATCGCTGTATCCCATTCCTCCAAAGGCACAGGCAACCTCCGCCGCCAGTTTGGATTTTCGTTGATCGTTCCGGGGATATTCGGCTGATCCAGAACATCAAGGATGTCTTCGGCGGATATAGCCAATATCCGGCATCTTGTTCTTGAGAGATATTGCAGAACAGACGCGAAACTTGCGTCATTCAAATCAGACCCACTAAGCGCGCGCTCCAACATTGACCGCCCATGCGCCCGGCTTTCCGGGGTCTCACCCGGATCCATGCCCAGTGACGTCTTCGCGTCGATATCATGCCCGGATTGCCATCCACGGTATGTCGCCAGGTCATGAGTATTGAAAGTCACAAGAGAGTCCTGAGGATAATAGTGAGGCGGGTGAAATGATCCATGCTGGTCCCGCTCGAACATCATCACACGGTATGACCAAATTCCCCAATCGGACAGACGCTCCCGAAAGCCGTCCGGAACGGTGCCAAGGTCTTCTCCAACGACGACACAACGGTTCCTGGCGCTTTCCAGTGCCGTGACAGCCAACAAGGCTTCCAATGGCATTTGCATATACGCTCCCTCGCTCGGCAGATACCCGCGCGGAACAAGATAAAGTCTGTTCAAGCCCAGCACATGATCGATGCGAACGGCGCCAGCGTAACGCATCGCGGACGCAAGCATGCCTTGGTACGGCTTGTATGAAGTCCGTTCGAGACCCGAGGCATTGAACCCGGCCAATCCCCAGTCTTGACCACGCGTATTGAGAAGATCGGGCGGAGCCCCGACGGACAGATTTCGCGAGATTGCGACCTGTTCGTTCCAGGCGTCAAACCCGTCACACGTCACCCCGACGGCAATATCGAGGTATAGACCGACCGGCAGTGCAAGGTCGTGCGCCAGATCGCGGCAGCTTTTGAGTTGCTGGTCGGCACACCACTGCTGAAATTCCACAAAGTGGATGTCATCCGCTTCCGGCCCCTGCCGCAATTCTTCCAATGCTGCGTCTGAAGGCGAACGCCATCTTTCCGGCCACTCCCACCACGGACGGCCAAATTTCTGGCGAAGTGCTTCGAAGCAGGAAAAACGGAACAATTGAGTAGACGTGCTGCGAAACTCCTCAAAGAGCGTCCGGCGCTTCAACGTCGTTTTTGATTTGAAGGCCGTGAACGCGCGGCGAAGGGCTTCATGCTTGAGGTGGGCGATTCCGCTGTAGTCAACCATTTCCGCACGCTGAAGCGCCGCAATGGCTGCTTCATGTTCGACGGCAAACGCAACGTCCCATTCCGGCAAACTCGGTACATCGATATATAGCGGGTTGAGAAAGAGGCGGCTGCTTGGGGAATACGGGCTGCATTGCTCCGGATCATCGTCAAACAGAACATGCAGCGGGTTAACACCGACCCCCGCAGCGCCGGTTTCGGCTGCCCATCGAATGAGCCATGCGAGATCGGTGAAGTCCCCCATGCCCCAATTTCGAGACGATTTCACGCCATAAAGCTGAACCGCAAGAATCCAAACGCGGTCGAAATCGCCTTCAAAAGCTTTTTGGGGAACGGACAAAACATTGATTGCATCGCGGGTCCCGGCTTCGTCCTTCACGCTCAGAGTGTGGACGCCCCATGCGTCGGCAATCGGAGATATTTTCCCCCCGGAGGAAATCCCTTCCGCCATCGCCATACGCTGCTCATCGTGCACCTGCCATTTCATTGGAGAATGAGATCGATCGGACAATTCCGCCGAAGGACGATGATCACCTCGCCAGATCAAATCGCCAGTCAGCAGCCTGTGTTCAGGCTTAGCTGGCACACTTTCCAGAAGAATCTGCAATGCCAGCGGATCGATGGTCCGACTATGGCCGGTTGCGTCAACGAAAGATGTCTCGATTCCAAGCTCGGCCGCCTTGGCATGCAAATCCATTTTTAATTGCTCGCCATAACCAGCTTGAGTGGGGCTAACGCCATTGATTATGCGGGGTTCCATAGGGAACCAAATCCCAAAAAATTGCTTGTTTCCGAGGGTCTCACCGCGCGTCCGCTGAGACGGGAAACAATGCCAGTGCCGCCTTTAACCAAAGAACAGCCAATTACTCGTAACCATCCGCAGGTCAACTGCGGTGCCTTTCATATCGAGGATGTGTTCCCCAACGTCGATAATGGCCGTTTCGCCGTCAAGCGCGTCGCGGGCGAAATAATCGACGTATGGGCTGACATTTTTCGCGACGGTCATGATGTCGTAGCTGCTGAACTTCTCTGGCGCGAGGAAAGTGCCAAAGAATGGCATCGCGCAGCGATGAACCATCACGGCAATGACCGCTGGACGAGTCAATTCACACCGGAAAAACCTGGAAGGTATCTCTACGCTGTAGAAGCCTGGACCGATGATTTCGCAACCTGGCAACGCGGCGCGATACTCAAAAACGAAGCGGGGCAGGACATTGCGCTCGATGCTCTGGAGGGCGCGGCGATGATCGCGAAAGCCCGCCCGATCGATCGTCCGGCGGCAGTCACGTTGGCCGGTGCATGTGAGAAATTCCTGGCAACAGGTGACGTCGCGCTCCTGTTCGACGAGGCGACACGGACAGCGATGTCCAGAAGCCAGATCAGGATGGATGTCAGCCGCTCAGCAATATTTCCTCTTGTGATTGACCGGCAGAGGGCCGTTGCTGGCGCATGGTATGAAATGGTCCCTCGAAGTCAGGGATCAATCGCAGGTCAGCACGGCACTTTTCAGGATTGCATCGGTCGCCTTCCCGACATCAAGGCCATGGGGTTCGACGTGCTCTACTTCACGCCGATCCACCCGATTGGACGCATCAATCGCAAGGGACGCAACAATGCCCTCAACGCAGAGCCCGACGATCCGGGAAGTCCTTACGCCATAGGTGCGGCGGAGGGCGGACATGATGCTGTTCATCCAGAACTTGGAACCATCGACGATTTTCGCGCGCTCGTCGCCGCCGCGGCGTCACTTGATATGGAGATCGCGCTCGATTTCGCCGTGCAGTGTTCGCCGGATCATCCCTGGCTCCAGCAGCATCCAAACTGGTTTAAACGCCGCCCCGACGGTTCGATCCGCTACGCGGAGAACCCTCCAAAGAAATATCAGGATATTCACAACCCCGACTTCCACAGTCACGACGCGAGTTCGCTTTGGGACGCATTGCGTGATGTCATTGTGTTCTGGATGGATCAGGGCGTGCGCATCTTCCGTGTCGACAATCCCCACACAAAGCCATTTCCGTTCTGGGAGTGGTTGATCAAGGATATTCAAAGCCGGGACCCCAATGTGATCTTTCTGGCGGAAGCGTTCACACGTCCGAAACTCATGAAAGGGCTGGCAAAGCTCGGCTTTACGCAGTCTTACACGTATTTCACTTGGCGCACTCAAAAATCGGAAATCGAGGAGTATCTGCGCGAACTGACAAGCTATCCCGAACGCGAATATTACCGTCCTAACTTTTTCGTTAGCACGCCAGACATTCTACCGTATCACTTGCAGAGCGGCGAGCCCTGGATGTTTAAATCGCGCCTCGCCTTGGCTGCAACGTTGTCAGGCACCTACGGCGTCTACAACGGTTTCGAATTGCTCGAACACGAACCTATTCCGGGCAAGGAAGAATATCTCAATTCCGAGAAGTACGAGATCAAGGTTCGGGACTGGAATGCTCCTGGCAATATCAAGAACTATATTCGTGACATCAACCTTGCCCGCAGGTCGAATCCCGCACTTCTTCAAACGTCGCGCCTGAAGTTCCTCAGCATCGACGATCCCAACATCGTCGGCTTCGTTAAAGCGAATTCGGATGAAAGCAACGTCGTTGCGGTGGCCATCGCCCTCTCCCGCGAACCACATGACATCTGGCTCCCCCTCGGCGAAATCGAGATCAATGTCGCCGGCGAACGGAAACTCGTTGCCGCGCTTGAGAATATCGTAACCGGTGAGCGCCACGCCATCGAATGGGGGGGCGCCCGGTTCCGTATCGACCCGCAGCGCGATCCGGCCCTTCTCTTCAGATGTCTCGGATAGGTGCATTGATGAACGTCATGTCACCGATCAGTTCGACTGCCGCCGATGATGAGCTCTGGTACAAGGATGCGATCATCTACCAGTTGCACGTTAAGGCGTTTGCGGACAGCAACAATGACGGTATCGGTGATTTCGCCGGGCTGACGGAGAAACTTGGTTATCTGCAGGAGCTGGGTGTCACCACGCTATGGCTGCTGCCGTTCTATCCCTCGCCGGGACGCGACGACGGCTACGACATCGGCGATTACGGCGCCATCAATCCCGATTTCGGCACGATGAAGGACTTTCGGCGCTTCATTGCCGAAGCCAAGCGGCGCGGGCTTCGCGTTATTACTGAGCTGGTTATCAACCACACCTCCGACCAGCATGACTGGTTCAAGCGCGCGCGGCGCAGCGCTCCGGATTCAAGCGCGCGTAACTGGTACGTCTGGAGCGATACCGATCAGAAGTATCAAGGCACCCGTATCATCTTCACCGACACCGAGAAGTCGAACTGGACTTGGGATGCCGAAGCGGGGGCCTTCTACTGGCATCGTTTCTTCTCGCATCAGCCGGACCTGAACTTCGACAATCCCCGCGTCGTCAGCGCAGTGGTTCAGGTGATGAAGCGCTGGCTGGATGCCGGCGTAGACGGGTTCAGGCTCGATGCGATTCCATACCTCTGTGAGCGCGACGGAACCAACAACGAAAATCTTCCCGAGACGCACCAAGTCATCAAGACATTGCGCGCCGAGCTTGATGCCTACGCCAAGGGGAAAGTGCTGCTCGCCGAGGCTAATCAGTGGCCCGAAGACGTGCAGCAGTATTTCGGCGACGGCGATGAGTGCCAAATGGCATATCACTTTCCGCTGATGCCGCGCATCTACATGGCTATCGCGCAGGAAGACCGCTTCCCGGTCACAGATATTCTGCGCCAGACACCCGACATTCCTGCGAATTGCCAGTGGGCGCTTTTCCTGCGCAACCACGACGAACTGACACTTGAAATGGTCACCGATGTCGAACGCGATTACTTGTGGTCGACCTACGCCAACGATCCGCGCGCGCGCATAAATGTTGGCATCCGGCGGCGTCTTGCGCCGCTAATGGACAACGACCGGCGCAAGATCGAATTGATGAATTCGCTGCTGTTGTCGTTTCCGGGCACGCCGATCATCTATTACGGCGACGAGATAGGAATGGGCGACAATATCTATCTTGGTGATCGCAACGGCGTGCGGACGCCGATGCAATGGACGCCGGATCGCAACGGCGGGTTCTCGCGGGCAGACCCCGCGCGCCTTTATGCTCCGACTATTATGGACCCCGTCTACGGCTACGAGTCCGTCAATGTCGAGGCTCAATCGCGCAGTCTTTCATCGCTGCTGAGCTGGACAAAGCGGCTGATCTCAGTCCGAAAATCCAGTTCCGCCTTCGGTCGCGGTACAATGACATTTATTCGGCCGACCAATCGCGCGGTGCTCGCCTATGTCCGGCAGTACGAAGATAAAGTGATTCTGTGCGTGGCCAATCTTTCGCGCTCCGCTCAGGCCACGGAACTCGACCTGAATCAATGGAAGGATCGCATCCCCCAGGAGATGCTTGGCCGGACGAACTTTCCGCCCATAGGCGAACTCCCATATCTAATCACGCTGGCACCTTATGGATTCTACTGGTTCCGGCTTACTGAGAAGCTGGCGTCGCAGCCTGAACACCATACACCGGTACCGGAGTTTGAGACGCTTGTCGTCCCGGCAGGTTCGACGTGGATGACGCTGTCACGCACGCGCCTGATTTTTGAACGGGACGTACTGCCATCTCATCTGGCTAGGAGCCGCTGGTTTCCACAGAGGTCGGCAGCCGCGATCAAGCCCAGGCTGACAAGGGCTATCCCCTTTGTTGAGGACGGTACGTCGCGGCCGTGGCTTACCGTGTTCGAGACGGCCATAAGAGGGGACGTTCATCGCTACGCGATGCCGTTGCGGATCGACTGGGTCCGTTTCGACCGTGAACGATATAATCCCAAGGCCCTCGCGGCGGTCCGGCAAGCGTCCCGAGAAGGCACGCTGTTCGACGTGGCTTCGGACAAAAGTTTTATTGAGCTTCTCATCGAAAACATCCGAACATCGGCGATCGTCAAGGGCGACGAGGCGTCTATCGAATTTCACGCAAGCGATGCTCTTCGCGACATACCGGATCAGCCAATCGATTCCGTCCGCGCTGTCGAGACCGATCAGTCCAACAGCACGGCGCTTGTCGATGAAATTTTCGTCGTGAAATTGTACCGCCATCTTGAAGCCGGCATCAATCCCGAAGTCGAAATGGGACGCTTCCTCACTGATGTCGCATCGTATCCGAATACACCGGCCCTTCTGGGAAATGCCGACCTCGTCGAGGCCGACACGCGCAGCGCGTTCGCGATTGTCCATCGCTTCGTCCCGAATCAGGGCGATGGATGGGCTTTGACCACCGGCTATCTCGATCGGTTCGTCGAAGAACAACGACTGCTTGGCGCGAGCGATAAGTCTGCCGAAAGCGAGGAACAGATCGCTTATGTCCGCTATATGGTGCAAGCCGGTAAACGCGTCGCCGAAATGCAGACGGCGCTCGCCAGCCGCGATGACATTGAAGCTTTCAAGCCGGAACCTGTCACGCACGAAGACGTGGAAACATGGATCGGCGATGTCACCGCACGCGCGGATCGCGTGTTCTCAGATCTGTCGCGGCTGGCCAAGCACCCAGCTGACACCCACCGAAGGCTGATTGATCGGCTGCAGGCGTATCGGGAAAACTTCAGACCGCTTTTGATATCGACTTTGGGCGAGAAGGATGTTGGCGGGCTCAAAAGTCGTCATCATGGCGATCTTCATCTCGGCCAGTTGCTGGTAGCGAAGGACGACATCTTCGTCATCGACTTCGAAGGCGAGCCCCGCCGCAGTCTCGCCGAACGCTGCCGCAAAGCGCCGGCCGCGCGTGACGTGGCAGGAATCCTCCGCTCGATCGATTATTCGACATCCGCAGCATACGAACGCGCCCTGCAAGCAGCCCCTGACGAGAATGGCCAACTCGCAGAGCGGCTCGAGGGATGGCGAATCGATGCCGGCGAACGATTCCTGGACGGCTATCGCGAAGCCTTGAAGGACGACCGGCTGTGGCCGTTAAATCAGGCGGCGGCGGCGCAGTTGCTGGACTTTTTCCTGATCGAGAAAGTCTTTTACGAACTGGAATACGAACTTGCGCATCGGCCGGACTGGCTACGCGTTCCACTGAACGGCGCATTGCGCATTCTCGACAGATTAAGTGGAGTTGCGCAATGACCCTTCCTGCTGAAGCTTACGCCATTGTCCAGGGTCAGCATTCCGATCCTTTTCGCTATCTCGGTCCTCACGTGGAGAACGAACAGCGTGTCGTCAGGGCCTTTCTTCCCGATGCTACGCAAGTCGAAGCCGTGGATGACACCGGCGGCGCATCCGTTCTCGAGAAACTGCACGACGCCGGCCTGTTCGCGGGGCCTGCTCCAACGCGATCCTTGCACTACAAGCTGAGAGCAACCTATGGTGACAACATTACAGAATTTCACGACCCATATGATTTCCCGCCCATCCTGAGTGACTTCGATCTGTATTTGCTCGGTGAAGGCAAGCATCAGCGCCTATATGACAAGCTTGGCGCCCACCTGATAACGCTGGAAGGCGTTCGCGGCGCTGCGTTCGTTGTTTTCGCTCCGAATGCCAGGAGAGTCAGTGTTGTCGGGGATTTCAATTTCTGGGACAGCCGTCGCCATGCCATGCGCGTGCGCGGAACGGGCTATTGGGAAATTTTCGTGCCCGGCGTTAAAGCCGGCGAGCGCTACAAGTTCGATATTATTGGCCCTCACGGAGAGCGTCTCCCGCTCAAGGCTGATCCTCTCGCCTTCGCCACGGAGATACGGCCCAGTACTGCGTCTGTGATTATCGACGACACAAAGGTTTCTAAGCCGTCGTATGCGACGCCAGGCGCGAATGCCCTTAACAAGCCGATGTCGATCTACGAAGTTCATCTCGGGTCGTGGCGCCGCGGCGATGGCAATCAGTGGCTGAGTTACCGCGAGTTGGCCGAAGTGCTGCCGGCCTATGTGCGCGATCTCGGCTTTACACACGTCGAATTTCTTCCCGTCAGCGAGCACCCGTTTGACGGCTCATGGGGCTACCAGCCGACAAGTCTTTATGCGCCGACGAGCCGCTTCGGCACGCCCGAGGACTTTGCAGTTTTAATCGACGCATTCCACCGTGAAGGTCTCGCGGTCCTGCTGGACTGGGTGCCAGGCCACTTTCCTGACGACCCACATGGTCTCGCCTTGTTCGACGGCACAGCGCTCTACGAGCATGCCAATCCGCTGCAAGGCCGCCATCTGGACTGGGGAACGCTGATCTACAATTACGGCCGGACGGAAGTCGTCAACTTTCTGGTATCGAACGCGCTGTTCTGGCTGGAGCGCTACGGCATCGATGGATTGCGCGTCGATGCCGTTGCCTCGATGCTGTACCTCGATTACAGCCGGCCCGCCGGCGGCTGGATACCGAACAAATATGGCGGCCGTGAAAACATCGAAGCGGTCGAATTCCTGCGCCGGTTCAACACAGAGTTGTTCGCCAAATTCCCGAACGCGACCACTGCTGCCGAAGAATCGACATCATGGCCACAGGTCTCCCGTCCCGTCGAGTTCGGCGGCCTCGGGTTCGGATACAAGTGGAACATGGGATGGATGCATGACACGCTGGATTACATCAGCAAGGATCCCATTCATCGCCGCTTCCATCATGACCAGATCCTGTTCGGTCTGCACTATGCATTCTCCGAGAATTTCATTCTCCCGCTCTCCCATGATGAAGTCGTGCATGGCAAGCGCTCGATCATGGGTCGGATGCCGGGGGACGACTGGCAACGCTTCGCTAATTTGCGGGCGTATTACGCCTTCATGTTCGCTCACCCCGGCAAAAAGCTGCTCTTCATGGGGAACGAATTCGCTCAGGAGCGTGAGTGGAATCATGATCGCTCACTGGATTGGCATCTTCTCGACGACGCCAGCCATCAAGGCATTCATTCTGTGACCCGTGACCTGAACAAGCTCTACACGTCTTTACCGGCCTTGCATGAGCTCGACTGCGATCCTGCCGGTTTCGAATGGATCGTCACCGACGACTCCGACCGGAACGTGTTTATCTGGATGCGGAAAGGAAATGCTGGCCGTGAGCGCTGCCTTGTCGCGGTGAACTTTTCGCCGAATGTCTACCACGACTATCGCGTCAAGGTGCCATTCCCCGGCGCGTGGCGCGAAGTGTTCAATTCCGATTCCAGCTACTACGGCGGCAGCAACACCGGGAATGTCGGAAAGATCGAAACGTCGGATGAGCTCGTCCCTCACCTCTCGCTGACACTGCCACCGCTTGCAGCGATATTTCTCGTACCGGATCTTCAAGCATGAGGCTAACTGCTGGCACGAACCACCGTCTTGGGGCCACCTGGGACGGCAGGGGAACGAATTTCGCATTGTTCTCCGCGAACGCTGAGAAGATCGAACTTTGCCTGTTCGACAGTCAAGGCCGCCGCGAGATCGAGCGGATCGAATTGCCGGAGCGGACTGAAGACGTCTGGCACGGCTATCTCAACGACGTTTCGCCCGGCCAACTTTACGGGTATCGGGTGCACGGGCCTTATGAACCTGAGCAAGGCCATCGATTCAACTCCAACAAACTTCTGCTCGACCCTTACGCCAAGCGTCTCGCCAACCGGCTGGTATGGAGCGACGCCCATTTCGCTTATCGCGCCGGCAGTTCGCGAGAAGACCTGTCGTTCGACCGGCGCGACAACGCCCGCGGCATGGTGAAAGCGGTGGTTGTAGATGAAAATTTCAACTGGGGTCGCAAGGAAACGCGCCCTCACGTGGCGTGGGAAGACACCATCATCTATGAGGCACACGTCAAAGGCCTGACGCAGACACGTCAGGACGTGGCCCCGCACCTGCGCGGCACGTTCCGGGGATTGTCGTCGCCCGCCGTTGTCGATCATCTTAAACGACTTGGCGTGACGACCATCGAGCTGCTGCCGATCCACGGATTTATCGACGACCGCCATCTCGTTGAAAAAAAGCTGTCGAACTACTGGGGTTACAATTCGATCGCGTTTTTTGCTCCGGAGCCGCGCTATGCGCCGGAAAACACACTTGACACATTCCGGACCGCTGTCGCGCGACTCCACGATGCCGGCATCGAGGTCATGCTCGACGTCGTCTATAATCATACGGCGGAGGGCAATCACATGGGCCCGACGCTGTCCTTCCGCGGTATCGATAATGCCTCTTACTACTGGCTGATGCCGGATCAGCCGCGCTTTTATGACGACTTCACCGGCTGCGGAAACTCCCTGAACCTCACCCATCCCCGCGTTCTGCAAATGGTGATGGATTCGCTGCGTTATTGGGTCGAGGTTTGCCACATTGACGGTTTCCGTTTCGATCTCGCCACCACGCTGGCACGTGGACCGAACGGTTACGACCGTAACAGCGCCTTCCTGATGGCGATCCGGCAGGATCCGGTCTTGTCGTCTGTGAAACTAGTGTCCGAACCGTGGGACGTCGGTCTCGGCGGCTATCAGGTCGGCGCGTTTCCATCTCAATGGTCGGAATGGAACGACCGCTATCGCAGCGCGTTGCGGCGGTACTGGTCAGGCGAAGGCAGCCTGATCGGGGAAGTAAGCGGGCGCATGATAGGTTCGGCAGATGTTTTCAATCACGACGGACGCACACCCCGCGCATCGATCAACCACGTCACGGTGCATGACGGTTTCACGCTGGCCGATTTGTTCAGTTACAACGAGAAGCACAATGAGGCCAACGGCGAAGATAACCGCGACGGGTCTAGCGACAACAACAGTAACAATTGTGGTCACGAAGGTCCGACCGACGATCCCGCCATTGTCGCTCTCCGCAGACAGTTGAGAAAAAATCAGCTTGCGTGCCTGCTGCTTGCACGGGGCGTGCCCCTGATGCTTGCGGGCGACGAAGTCGGGAATTCCCAGAACGGCAACAACAACGCCTATTGCCAGGACGACGAAATCGGCTGGGTCGGCTGGGAAGGCTTGGGGCGTGAGGCTGACGATCTGACGGACTTTGTCTCCCATATGACCGGGTTGCGCGCACGCTTTCCGCAGATCAGGTCACAGAGCTGGATCAACGGCGGCCTGAGCGATCAATCGCACGGCGTTCTCTGGTTGACGCCGCAAGGCGGGGAAATGTCGCAGGAAGACTGGAATTTCCCCGAAGGACGGTTTCTGTCCTACCTGCTTGGTTCTCCCGACAAAGCGCAACAGCCTCTCTTTATCGTTCTGAACGCCGCTCCGGACTCGATCTCGTTCAAGCTGCCAGACCTGCCCGAATACAAAACATGGAATCGCGTTCTGGACACGACAATTTCTCGACAAACCGGTCAGTCATTCGAGGCCGGCGTAGATGTCGAAGCGCCTGCGAGAGCAGTATTGGCCTTCGCGGGGTCTGCATGAATGAACGCCGCTTCGGCCCCCGGATTACTGAAGATGGCGTGACGTTCACCTTGTGGGCGCCGGCGGCCAGATCGGTCGAGATTCTGCTGGATCGCCCCGTTGCGATGACAAGAGCAAAGGACGGCTGGTTCTCCCTCACCGTTCCTGAAGCCCACGCAGGATCGCTTTACACGTTTCGCATCGATGGACATTTGGACGTACCAGATCCGGCCTCGCATTTTCAGCCACGCGATGTCTCCGGGCCGAGCGAAGTTATCGATCACCGCGCCTTTCAATGGCGCGCGGACAACTGGCGTGGACGGCCTTGGGAACAAGCGGTCTTCATGGAGACCCATGTCGGGACATTTACCCCACAAGGCACTTATCGCGGCATGATTGAAAAGCTCGATCATCTGGTTACCACGGGGGTCTCCGCCCTTGAGCTGATGCCGCTGGCAGATTTTCCGGGGCGGTGGAATTGGGGATATGACGGCGTGCTATGGTATGCGCCGGATCATGTCTATGGCCGTCCCGACGATCTCAAGACGCTTATTGACGAAGCGCACCTTCGCGGCCTGATGGTATTTCTGGATGTGGTCTACAATCACTTCGGGCCTGACGGAAATTATCTCGGCAATTATGCGCCGAGCTTTTTTTCGGACACCCAAACGCCGTGGGGCAACGCCATCGACTATCGCGTCGCCGAAGTCCGGCAATTTGCCATTCAGAATGCGCTGCACTGGGTGAGAGATTACCGCTTCGACGGGCTTCGTCTGGATGCCGTCCATGCCATTACCGAACACGGCGAGCGGCACATGCTTCACGATCTGAGTGAAGCCGTTGGAGCTTACGCCGCTAGCACAGAGCGGCACATTCATCTCGTTCTCGAGAACGACGACAACCGCGCGGCGCTGCTCGATCCAACAGAAGACCCGCCGCGGGGCAAATACCGCGCGCAATGGAACGACGATTATCACCATGCCTGGCATGTTCTTCTTACCGGCGAGAACGCCGGATATTACGAAGACTATTCAGAACCGCGCGAAAACATCGTGAGAATGCTGAGTTCCGGTTTTGCCTATCAGGGCGAGGCATCCCTCCATCGCAACGGCATGCCTCGCGGAGAAGAGAGCAAGCACCTGCCACCACCCACGTTTGTGAATTTTCTGCAAAATCATGACCAGATCGGAAATCGCGCGCTGGGCGATCGCCTCAATTCTAGCGCGTGCCCTGCTTCGATTACTGCTGCACTTGCTGTCACACTTCTTGCTCCAATGCCGCCGCTCCTGTTCATGGGGGAAGAATGGGGAGCAACTTCGCCGTTTCCGTTCTTCTGCGATTTCTCGGGCGATCTTGCAGAAGCTGTGCGGAACGGACGCCGCCGGGAGTTCGAGGCTGCTTACGCAAAATATGGAAACGAGATCCCTGATCCTCAAGCGGAAACGACCTTCACATCGGCCAAGCTGAATTGGAGCGATCTCGATCAGCCCCTGTTTCGCGATCGGCTGAAACTGGTGCAAGACTTGCTCGCGGTCCGACGCCTCAAGGTCACACCGTGGCTCGATGGATGCAAATTTGGTTCAGCAAAAATTTACAACGAAACATTGCTGCACGCGTGGTGGCGTCTTGCGGGCGGCGGCGCGTTGCGGCTCGTTGCAAATCTTTCCGCCTCGGAAACGAACGATCCCGAAGCGAAATCTTGTGGCCAGCGCATCTGGGGACCGGACAACGCAGTAGATCTTACTCCTTGGTCTGTGCGCTGGACTCTAGGAGAGAAATGATGCCGCAGCATATTCCGCTTTCTACATATCGCATTCAATTGACGGCAGACTTTGGATTCGACAATGCGGCTGCCATCGTTCCATATCTTAAGCAACTTGGCATCAGCCATCTTTATGCCTCACCGTTCATGAAAGCCCGGCGCGGCAGCACGCACGGCTACGATATTATCGATCATAATACGCTCAATCCAGAACTCGGCGGTGAAGATGGATTTGAGCGGCTGAGCCAGTCACTCAAATCGCATGATCTCGGCCTAATTTTGGATTTTGTTCCCAATCACATGGGCGTGCACTTCGCCGACAATGCATGGTGGCTGGATGTTCTAGAGTGGGGCAGAGCGTCTCCCCACACAGAGTCTTTCGACATCGACTGGGACACGCTCCCTTATCGCGCCAAGGGCGCGATTCTCTTGCCGATCCTTGGATCGTCTTACGGTGAGGCGTTGGAGAATGGAGAAATCGAACTTCGATTTGATTCGAAAGAAGGCAGCTTTTCAGCCTGGTACTTCGAACACCGTATGCCGATCGCGCCGGAGCGCTACGCCGAAATCCTTCGCACCGTCGTCGTTGACGCCAACTCGGCCAATACCGCCGGCGGCAAGCGATTGATTGAAATTGCTCAGCAATACAGAGGCCTGCGCCATCCGGCCCGCGATACAGCGCCCGGCTTAAAGAATGTGCTGGCAAGTGAACCGGACATTCAATCGGTCATCGAACTTGGGTTGAACGCTTATCGGGCTGGACAAAATCGCGCGACGCAGACCCAAGCGCTGCATTCTTTGCTCGAGCGGCAGCATTACAAGCTGGCACACTGGAAGCTTGCGACCAGCGAAATCAACTATCGGCGATTCTTCGACGTCAACAGTCTCGCCGGACTACGTATGGAAGAACCAGGTACTTTCGATTCCATTCATGGCCTGGTCAAACGCCTCATCGCGGAAGGAAAGCTTCAAGGACTCCGCTTGGATCATATCGACGGTTTGCGTGATCCAGCTCAATACTGCCAGAAGCTTTCTCGTCT
>CAZQMD010000111.1:0-14838 GCA_964594185.1 uncultured Afipia sp.
GCCCTCCTTGCGCCCCCCCGACATCCAGTACCCGTTAAAGGCGCCGCAAAAAGAAAAGCCCCCCGCGCGGGGCCGGGGGGGGGCTTGTTTTTGCGGCAGTCAGTTCCGCAGGGCGAAAGATTAACTTCCGCCCATGCCGCCGGTGATGATCGGTCCCTGCAGCTCGTACTTGTCACCCTTGAACTGCATGATCTGCAGCTGGTCGATCGGGTAGAAGTCGGTGGCGCTGGTGTTGATCTTCACGCCGGGCAGCAGCGTGTCGGGAACGAAGTCCTTCAGGCTTGCGGCCTGCTTCATGATGTTCTCGCGGGTCAGGTTGTCACCGGCCTGCTTGAGCACCTGAACCAGCGTCTGGGCCTGGCCGTAGCCATAGACCACCGAGCCGTCGGTCTTGTTCATGTCCGGTGCGTACTTGGCGAGGAAAGCGTAGAACTTCTTCATGCCCTCATCATTGTCCCACTGCGGGTCCGCGCCGTCCTTGGCGTAGGCCGCCGACAGGATGCCCTGCGCGTTCTCGAAGCCTGCGGGCTTGAGCACGCTGCCGACCGAAGCGCCGACATTGCTCTGGATGTAGGTCGGCTTCCAGCCGAGTTCCGCAACCTTCTTGATCGCCTGGGCGGCGAACTTCGGCGTGGTGAAGCTGACAAACGTGTCGGCGCCGGACGCCTTCAGCTTGATGATGTGCGAGTCGATGGTCGGCTCGGACACTTCATAGCTGTCTTCGGCGATGATCTGCGATGCCTTCGCGCCGAGGCCGTCCTTCAGGCCCTTGAGCATGTCCTTACCGAAATCGTCGTTCTGGTAGAGGATCGCGATCTTGGCGTCCGGCTTGGTGGCCAGCAGGTGCTTGGCATAGACGCGGCTTTCGCTCTGGTAGGCGGGCTGCCAGCCCATGGTCCAGGGGAATTCCTTCGGCTCGCCGAACTTGGTCGCGCCGGTGGCCACGAACAGCTGCGGCACCTTCTTCGCGTTCAGATACTTCTGGATCGCCGAGTTGGACGGCGTGCCGAGCGGTCCGAACACCAGGAGCACTTCGTCGCTCTCGACCAGCTTGCGGGCCTGCTCCACGGCCTTCGGCGGCGAATAGCCGTCGTCATAGGTGATGAAGTTGATCTTGCGGCCGTTGATGCCGCCCTGATCGTTGATCATCTTGAAGTAGGCTTCTTCCATCTTCCCGATGACGCCATACGCGGAGGCCGGTCCGCTGTACGGCATGATGTTGCCGATCTTGATTTCGGTGTCGGTCGCGCCGGTGTCGTATTTTTTTTGTGCGAGCGCGTGGCCGCTCGTCATTGCGAGCGCGGCCACTGCCGTCACTGCAGTTACGTTGAGCCTGAATTTGGATAGCATACTGGTCTCTCCCTAAGATGCGGTATTCCGCTTTGTGGAACCGTTCCCGGAAGAGAAATCGTGCCCGAAGGCAAAACCATGGCAAAAAATGACGGGTCTGATTCAAAGTGAATCAGACCCTGCCATGTGATCCGGAAACCGACGTTCCGGGCATACCATTCTCAAACTCGGCAGAGAGAGACAAGTCTGATTTAGGGTCAGGAAGCCAGACTTATGGCTTACCCTTTCGGCTGAACAGATGTTCGATCATGTAGGCCACCTGCCTGGCGCCATGGGGCAGCAGGAAGATGACGGCGAACAGGAAGACGCCGAACACCGCGCCGGACAGTCCCTTCGAGATGTGCTCTGCAACATTGGGCACAAACACGATGAACGCCGAACCGACCAGGGAACCCGGCAGCCAGCCGACCCCGCCGACCACCATGCCCACGAAGATCGCGATCGCGAGCTGGATGGTGAAGCTGTCGGGCGCCACGAACTGCACCACAATGGCGCCGAGCGCACCGGCAATGCCGGTGAAAGCGGCAGAGACGCCGAATGCCAGTGTTTTATACAGCGGCAGGTCGACGCCCATGGCGGACGCGGCGATCTGGTTGTCACGGATCGCCATCATGGCGCGTCCGGACCGGCTTCGCAGCAGGTTGACGGCCAGGATGTAGATCACGGTCGAGATGAACAGCGTGAAGTAGTAGAGCCACATGTCCTGCGACATCTTCAGGCCGAACGGCGCGTCCGGCTTGGTGATGACGAGGCCCTGCACGCCGCCGGTCCAGTGCTCGAACAGATTGAGCTTGAGGATCTGCGGCATTGCCACCGCGAGCGCGAAGGTGGCGAGCGCGAGATAGACGCCCGAGAGCCGCAACGCCGGGAAGCCGAACAGGAACCCGAAGATGAAGCAGACGATGCCGGCAGCCGGGATCGTCAGCACGTAGTTGACGCCCAGATGCTCCATCAGAATGCCGGCGGTATAGGCGCCGACTGCATAGAAAGCGCTTTGGCCGAGCGAGAATTGCCCGCTGCCGCCGGTCAACAGGTTGAGAGCCAGGATGGCGATGGCGTAGATCAAAACCATCGTCATCTGGAAGATGATGAAGTTCTTCACGAACAGCGGCGTAATCAGCAGCAGGGCGAAGACGATGAGGGTCGCGGTCGAGCCGACGGTCATCGATTTCTTCGACGGCGCGGCCACGGCGGGAGCTTGCGTAACGGAGTCCTGAACGGTGCTCATGATTAAACTCGCTGCACGATTTTGCGGCCGAACAGACCGGACGGTTTGATGACAAGCACGACGATGATCAGTGCCAGCGCGATGGGCAGTTTCAGTTCGTTGCCGACGCCCGGAATGTAGGTGCCGACAAGGTTCTCGAACACGCCGACCAGGAACCCGCCGACCACCGCGCCGAACGGCGAGGTGAGGCCGCCGAGCACTGCTGCGGCGAAGCCGTACAGCAGGATGCCGCCCATCATGTTGGGCTCGAGGAATACGACAGGTGCGATCAGCATGCCGGCGATGGCGCCGATGGCGGAGGCCATGCCCCAGCCGAGCGCGATCATCCAGCTTGTGTTGATGCCGACGAGACGTGCCGATTCAGGCAGCGAAGCGGCCGCGCGCATGGCCAGACCCACCCGCGTAAAGCGGAAGAAGATGTAGAGCAGCAGCAGCAGGACCAGGGTGACGCCGATCATGCCCGCCTGATGTGTCGAGATCAGCTGGCTGCCGAGGAAGCCCGATGAACCGAACGGCGACGGAAACTGCTTGATGGTGAAGTCCCAGGTCAGGCCCGCGACACTGTTGAGAATGGCGAACAGTGCGATAAAGCCGGCGACGTGCACCAGAACCGGCGCATTGGTCAGCGGCTTGAACAGCGCGCGTTCGAGGATGATGCCGCCGGCGAAGGAAATGGCCAGCGTCAGCAGGAAGGCGGGCCAGAACGGCAGGCCCCACTGCATGAGCTGCCAGGCGATGAAGGTGGAGAACATCGCCATTTCGCCCTGGGCGAAATTGAGGTGGTCGATGGCCTGATAGATCATGACCACGGCCAGCGCCATGCAGGCGTAGATTGCGCCTGTGGCAATGCCAGCCAGGACTTGGTTGGTAAACAGTTCCATGGCTGTATCCTCAGTATCCGAGATAGGATTTGCGGATGTCTTCGTTGTTCGCGATATCCTTCGCGCTTCCCGACATCACGATGCGTCCGGTTTCGATCACATAGGCCTGCTGCGCGATTTCGAGCGCAAGCTGGGCGTTCTGTTCGACGACCAGGATCGTCACCTTGTCCTCGCGGTTGATCTTGCCGAGAATCCCGAACAGGTCGCGCACGATCAGCGGCGCGAGGCCGAATGACGGCTCGTCCAGCAGCATCAGGCGGGGACGCAGCATCAGCGCGCGGGCGACCGCGAGCATCTGCTGTTCGCCGCCGGACAGCGTGCCGGCCTGCTGCGTGTGACGCTGCTTGAGCACCGGGAAGTGCGCATACATGCGCTCGATGTCGTCCGGGATGTTCTTGGTGTCGCGGCGCGAGATGGCGCCGAGCTGCAGGTTTTCCTCCACCGTCATGTTGGTGAAAGTGCCGCGGCCCTGCGGAACATGGGCGATGCCGAGACGGACAACGCTTTCCGTGGACTTGCCCGCGAGCGACTTGCCGTCGAACTCGATATTGCCGGTGGAGCGGATCATGTTGCAGATCGCGCGCAGCGTCGTGGTCTTGCCGGCACCGTTGGCGCCGAGCAGGGTGGTGACGCTGCCTTCGTTGAGCGAGAATTCAAGGCCGTGAAGGGCCTGGATCTGGCCGTAATAGGCGCGCAGATCCTTGATGGTCAGCATCGTGCTCATTGGTCCTTGCTCCCCAGATAGGCCTTGATGACGTCCGGGTCGGACTGCACCTGGGACGGCGTGCCTTCGGCGAGCTTCTTGCCGAAATTCAGCGCGACGACATGATCGGCGATCTTCATCACCAGTCCCATGTGATGCTCGACGAGCAGAACCGTGATGTTGCGCTGGTCGCGGATGCGGCAGATCAGGTCGCCGAGAACATAGACTTCCTCATGGTTGAGGCCGCCTGCGGGCTCGTCGAGCAGCAGGATCTTCGGTTCGGCAGCGAGCGCGCGGCCAAGCTCGACACGCTTCTGGGTGCCGAAAGGAAGGCCCGCGACTTCGCGGTCTGCAACGTCGTGCAGATCGAGATAATCGAGAATTTCATGCACGGTCGCGTTGAGCTTGCGCTCCTGCTCGCGAACCCAGGGCAGCTTCAGCGCATCGCTGACGAAATCGCTCTTGGTGCGGCAGTGTCCGCCGATGCGGATGTTGTCGCGCACGGTGAGGCGCGGGAACAGCGCAACGTTCTGGAACGTGCGGCCGATACCGACTTCAGCGATCTTCTGCGGCTGATACTGGAGGATGCTCGTGCCCTCCATCAGGATCTCGCCCTGGCTCGGCTGATAAAGCCGGCTCAGACAGTTGAACAGCGTCGTCTTGCCAGCGCCGTTCGGTCCGATCAGGCCGAGAACCTGGCCCTTCTTCATGTCGAACGACACGCCGTTCAACGCAACGATGCCACCGAACACGACAGAGACGTCGCGCACGGTCAGCAAGGGGGTATTCCCCTGCGCCTGTGCCTGCATCATGCGCTGATGATCCGGCAAAGCCGGGCCGCGCCCGAACCTTGCATGATACCGCGGTGAGCGCGGTTATCTGTTCCCCTCGAAGATCCGTGCAACTTGTCCTCCTGGTGATTGTATTTTTTTCTGCCGGTGTCCCAAATCTGAAGTCCGCCTTAGTGTCGCAGCGCGCTGCTGGGCGAACTTCGGATTTAGAAGGACACTGGAATTCTAGAGTTTCAGTTTCTTTGTTTTGTGGTTCGCGCGCAACGTGCCAGCGCGTCCGCAATATTTTTTTAGAATCCTTCCATCGCATCGATGGAGATCCAGTATAGTTCTTTTATAGAACTATGAATGGATTTTGCGCAAGTACGCGATTCCGCCGCACAAAGAGGATGCCTCTGCATGCAGATGGAACGCTACCTGATCCCCTCTGCGACGCGTGGTGCCTTTCCCCCGTTTGTTTTAACCTTCTTGAGGCTTGGTTCCTTGCCCTGCGGGCCCCGGCCGATGATGCCGGTCATGGCGACCTCGATGTTTCTCACCATCGAAACAAGGCGCGGCCCTATATCGTTCTTTAAAAGAACCTCACTGAACTTGAACGCCGGCGCGCCGCAATTGAACGCGTAAGGGCCTGTCCCGTCATTGAGTTTCAGTGCGACCCCGACGGCGTGGATATCGTTGTGCCATTCACCCGCCGACATCGCGAAGCCGTGCTTGGCGACGCATTCGCCCGCGCGCTCGATGCCTTCGCGGATCTTCGGCCATTTCTGCGGGCCGACATGTTCCCTGATTTCGCGGAGCAATTCGGTGCGCTCGTCTTCCGCCAGCGCCCACAGATAAGCGCGGCCCATCGCCGTTGTCGCGATCGGCACCTTGGAGCCGACATCGAGCAGCACGCCGACAGTGAGTTCGCTGCGGCTCTGTCCGAAATAGATCATGTTGAGACGATCGCGTGCGCCGATCGCAACTGCGCCGCCGGTTTCACGCATCAACTGATCGCGATACGGATCGGACAAATGGCGAATGCCCATGTTGGCGAGCGCGGAATAACCGAGTGCCATCGCGGCGGGTGCGAGCTGATATTTCTCGAAGCGCGGAACCGGCGTCAGATAGCCGAGCTTTGTCAACGTGTAGGTCAGCCGCGAAATTGTCGGCTTCGGCAAATTGGTGCGCGCTGCGATTTCCTGATTTCCCAGAAGACCGTCGCTTGGGCGAAACGCGCGCAAAACATCGAGCCCCCGCGAAAGCGCGATAACAAAACTGCGGTCAGTCGCAGATTTCTTCGGTGGCCGCTTCATTGGTAAAAAACCGCATATGTGGTCTTCGTTGACAAAGGACGTGCTTCAAAATATCCCTCCGTGTCAAGATGTGGAATATAATTCCGCAGTGCGAAATGCCTCAAAAACAAGCGATACCAAGGAGAGTTGTGTGAGCGAAGTGGTCAAGGTGGAACGTCATGACGCGGTTGCAATTGTCACGGTCGACAGCCCTCCGGTGAATGCGCTCAGCGCCGCCGTTCGCAAAGGCATCGTTGACGGCGTAAAGAGCGCGCAGGCCGATGACAGCGTGAAAGCCATCGTCATTGCGTGCGCCGGACGCACCTTCATCGCAGGCGCCGACATCACTGAATTCGGCAAGCCGCCGCAGTCGCCCAGCCTTCACGAAGTCATCGAGGTGATCGAGAATTCCACCAAGCCGGTGATCGCCGCGATTCACGGCACCGCACTCGGCGGCGGCCTTGAACTTGCGCTCGGCGCGCATTTCCGCGTTGCCACCAAGGACGCGAAGCTCGGTCTTCCCGAAGTAAAGCTCGGCCTGCTGCCGGGCGCAGGCGGCACGCAGCGCCTGCCGCGCGCGGTCGGTCCTGAACTCGCCGTGAAGATGATTGTCGGCGGCGATCCGATCAGCGCTGCCGAGGCGCAGAAGAATGGACTCATCGAAGAAGTGATCGACGGCGCGCCTGCTGTCGGCGGCGAAGCGTTCGCGCGCAAGGTGCTCGCCGAGAAGCGTCCGCTGCGCAAGCTGCGCGACGACGATTCCAAGCTCGCTGCCGCGAAAGCGGACAAGTCGATCTTCACCAATGCTGCTGCTGCGGCAAATAAACGCACCCGCGGTCTCGAAGCACCGCTCGCTGCGACCGAGGCTGTGAGCCACTCGCTCGACCAGCCGTTCGATCAGGCGCTCAAGTCCGAGCGCGAACTGTTCATGAAGCTGATGAACGGCGATCAGTCGAAGGCGCAGCGCTATGCGTTCTTCTCCGAGCGCGAAGCCGCCAAGGTATCTGGCGTGCCAGATGGCACGAAGGGACGCGACGTCAAGCAGGTTGCGATTATCGGTGCCGGCACCATGGGCGGTGGCATCGCGATGTCGTTCGCCAATGCCGGCATTCCGGTCACGCTGATCGAGACCGGCGACGAGCAGCTCAAGCGCGGCCTCGGCATCATGCAGAAGAACTATGAAGCCACCGCTGCGCGCGGCGGCATTCCTGCTGACGCACCGGCCAAGCGCATGGGCCTGATCACCGGCGTCGTGGGCATCGAGAACGTCAAGGATGCTGACCTCATCATCGAGGCGGTGTTCGAGACCATGGCCATCAAGAAGGAAGTGTTCGGCAAGCTCGACCAGTTCGCCAAGCCGGGCGCTGTTCTCGCCACCAACACCTCGTATCTCGACATCAATGCCATCGCCGCCATGACCAAGCGTCCGCAGGACGTGCTGGGCATGCACTTCTTCTCGCCGGCCAATGTCATGAAGCTGTGCGAAATCGTGCGCGGCGAAAAGACCGCGCCGGACGCGCTGGTAACCGCCGTGAATGTCGCCAAGCGCATCGCCAAGGTGCCGGTGGTGGTCGGCGTGTGCGACGGCTTCGTCGGCAACCGTATGCTCGCCGCCCGCGGCAAGCAGGCCGAGAAGTTCCTGTTCGAAGGCGCGCTGCCGCAGCAGGTCGATGCCGTGCTGACCAAGTTCGGCATGCCGATGGGCCCGTTCGCGATGGGCGATCTCGCCGGTCTCGATATCGGCTGGCGTTCGCGCCAGGACCGCGGCATCAAGTCGGAAATCGCCGACGCGATCTGCGAAGCCGGCCGCTTCGGTCAGAAGACCGGCAAGGGCTATTACAAGTACGAAGCCGGTTCGCGCTCGCCGCTGCCGGATCCGGAAATCGAAAAGCTGATCGAGGAAACGACCGCCAAGCTCGGCCTCAAGCGCCGCCAGATCGACGATCAGGAAATTCTCGAGCGCCTGATGTATCCGATGATCAACGAGGGTGCGCGCATCCTCGAAGAGAAGATCGCGGCACGCCCGAGCGACATCGACGTGGTCTGGCTCTATGGCTACGGCTGGCCGATCTATCGCGGCGGCCCGATGTTCTATGCCGATCAGGTCGGCTTGAAGAAGATCGCGGAACGTCTGTCGTTCTACGCCAAGCAGACCAACGATCCGTCGCTGGAGCCGACACCTCTGCTCAAGCGTCTGGCGGATGAAGGCAAGACATTCGCGTCCCTCGCCAAAGGCTGATCGAGGGCTGATCCATGACCCGGCCGGGCGAACAGTACTATCCGCAGGGTGTGCGCTGGGATTCGACAATCCCGCGCAGCACCTTGCCGGACCTGTTGTCGAAGGCGGCCGCGGATTTTGGTTCGCGCACAGCGATCGAATTCCGCGACCGTCCGATCAGCTTCGTTCAGTTGAAGGACATGGCTGATGTTGCCGCATCGGCGTTTCTCCGCGCCGGTTATGGCAAGGGATCGTCGATTGCGTTGTTCCTGGGAAATACACCGGACCATCCGGTGAATTTCTTCGGCGCGTTGAAGGCCGGCGCGCGGGTTGTGCATCTCTCGCCGCTCGACGGCGAGATTGCGCTGACCCACAAGCTGAAAGACTCCGGCGCGCGCATTCTGGTCACCAGCAGTCTGGCGACGCTGTTGCCGACCGCGCTGAAATTCCTCGAGAAGGGTCTGCTGGACAAGCTCATCGTCTGCGAGGACCAGACCTGGGGCGATGTCGGCAATCCGCAGGCGGCGATCCCGTCCAGTCCGGCGATCGTGACCTTCAAGGGCTTCACCAAAGATGCGCAGCCACCCGCGTCATGGCCGCAGATCGACATCGATGCCATCGCGCTGCTGCAATATACCGGCGGCACGACAGGATTGCCGAAGGGGGCGATGCTCACCCACGGCAATCTCACCTCCGCCGTCTCAATCTATGATGTGTGGGGTGCCAACCAGAAGGCTGCGCGCAACACCATCGAGCGTGTCATTCTCGTTCTGCCGCTGTTTCACATCTACGCGCTCACCGTCGTTCTGCTGCGCACGCTCAAGAACGGCGATGTGATCTCGCTGCATCAGCGGTTCGATCTCGACGCGGTGATGCGGGACATCGAAGTGAAACGCGCGACTGCGTTCCCCGGCGTCCCGACCATGTGGATCGCCATCGCCAGCCTGCCCGATCTCGACAAGCGCGACCTGTCGTCGCTTGCCTTTGCGGGTTCGGGCGGCGCACCGCTTCCGGTGGAAGTTGCGAAAGTTTTCGAGCGCAAGACCAAGCTCGCACTGAAGAGCGGCTGGGGCATGACCGAGACCTGCTCGCCCGGCACCGGCCATCCGCCGGAAGGCCCGGAGAAGCCGGGTTCGATCGGCCTGATGCTGCCGGGCATCGAGATGGATGTGGTGTCGCTCGACGATCCGAAGCAGGTGATGCCTGTCGGCGAAACCGGCGAGATCCGCGTTCGCGGTCCGAATGTCACCAAGGGTTACTGGAATCGCGAGGCGGAAACCGCCGAAGCCTTTGTCGGCGACCGCTTTCTCACTGGCGACATCGGCTATATGGACAGCGACGGCTATTTCTATCTGGTCGACCGCAAGAAGGACATGATCATCTCCGGCGGCTTCAACGTCTATCCGCAGATGATCGAGCAGGCGATCTACACGCATCCAGCCGTGCAGGAAGTCATCGTGATCGGCATTCCCGACGACTATCGCGGCGAAGCGTCCAAGGCGTTCATTACCTTGCGCGCCGGCGCCGAGCCCTTCACCATCGAGGATTTGCGTGCTTTTCTGACCGGGAAGCTCGGCAAGCACGAATTGCCAGTGGCGGTGGAGTTCCTTAAAGAGCTGCCGCGCACCAGCGTCGGCAAATTGTCCCGTCACGAATTACGTAACCAGCAACGTCAACACCCGCAACAATCCAAACTCGCAACAGGAGGTCGCCCATGACCGAAGCCGTTATCGTTTCCACCGCCCGCACGCCGATCGGCAAGGCCTATCGCGGCGCGCTCAACAACACCGAAGGCGCGACGCTGCTCGGCCATGCTATCGAACAGGCCGTCAAGCGCGCCGGTGTCGATCCTGCTGAGATCGAGGACGTGGTGATGGGCGCTGCCATGCAGCAGGGTGCCACCGCAGGCAATATTGCCCGCAAGGCCGCGCTGCGCGCAGGTCTTCCGGTGACCGTGGGCGGCACCACCATCGACCGTCAGTGCGCTTCGGGCCTGCAGGCCATCGCGCTTGCTGCGCGTTCGGTGATCCATGACGGCGTTCAGATCGCGGTCGGCGGCGGCGGCGAGTCGATCAGCCTCGTGCAGAACGAGCACATGAATCTGTTTCACGCGGTCGATCCTGCGCTGAAGGCGATCAAGGGCGACGTCTACATGGCGATGCTCGACACCGCCGAAGTCGTCTCGAAGCGCTACGGCATTTCGCGCGAGAAGCAGGACGAGTACTCACTCGAGAGCCAGCGCCGCACCGCAGCCGCGCAGCAGGGCGGCCGTTTCAAGGACGAGATCGCGCCGATCACCACCAAGATGGCTGTCTTCGACAAGAATACCAAGGAAGTCTCCTACAAGGACATCACCCTGTCGCAGGACGAAGGTCCGCGCCCGGAAACCACTGCGGAAGGCCTCGCAAGCCTGAAGCCGGTGCGTGAAGGCGGCTCCATCACCGCCGGCAACGCCAGCCAGTTGTCGGACGGCGCCAGCGCCACCGTCATCATGAGCGACAAGGAAGCCGCCAAGCGCGGCCTCAAGCCGCTCGGCATCTTCCGCGGCTTCGTCGCCGCCGGTTGCGAGCCAGATGAAATGGGCATCGGTCCGGTGTTCGCGATTCCGCGTCTGCTGCAGCGTCACGGCCTCAAGATCGATGACATCGACATGTGGGAGCTGAACGAGGCTTTCGCCGTGCAGGTGATCTACTGCCGCGACAAGCTCGGCATCGACCCCGAGAAGCTCAATGTCAGCGGCGGTTCGGTTGCCGTCGGCCATCCTTACGGCATGACCGGCGCGCGCCTCGCGGGCCACGTCCTGATCGAAGGCCGTCGCCGCAAGGCCAAGTACGGCGTCGTCACCATGTGCATCGGTGGCGGCCAGGGCGCAGCGGGCCTGTTCGAAATCCTGCAGTAAGCATCAAGCGACCGGCCCGTTCTCCCCCCGGAGGGGGAGGAGCGGGCCGGAAACTATCCGGACGTAAAGGCAGTCAAATCTTTCGATTGCCGAATTGCCTCCCGCCCGTGCCGGTCTACAATCGCCGCACAACAAGAGGCCGAAATCCCGGACTGTTATTTCCAGTCAGACTCCAAGGAGGACCCCCGTGGATCTCAATTTCACCCAGGAAGAAAACGCATTTCGCGACGAAGTGAGGACGTTCTTCCGCGAGAACATCCCGCCCGCCATGCACAAGAAGCTGATCGACGGCGGTCATCCGAGCAAGGACGACATCATCACCTGGACGCGCATCCTTCACAAGAAGGGCTGGGCCGTTCCGCATTGGCCGAAGGAATTCGGCGGCACCGGCTGGTCGCCGGCCAAGCAGCACATCTTCCTTGAAGAGTTGCAGGCAACCCCCGCGCCGTCGCCGCTGCCGTTCGGCGTCAACATGGTCGGCCCGGTGATCTACACCTTCGGCAACGACGAGCAGAAGAAGTATTACCTGCCGCGCATCGCCAATCTCGACGACTGGTGGTGCCAGGGCTTCTCCGAGCCCGGCTCCGGCTCCGACCTCGCCTCGCTCAAGACCACTGCGAAGCGTAAGGGCGACGTCTATGTCATCAACGGCCAGAAGACCTGGACCACGCTCGGCCAGCATGCCGACTGGATCTTCTGCCTTTGCCGCACCAATCCGGACGCGAAGAAGCAGGAAGGCATCTCGTTCATCCTGATCGACATGAAGTCGCGCGGCATCACCGTGCGCCCGATCCAGACCATCGATGGCGGCTTTGAAGTCAACGAAGTGTTCTTCGATGACGTCGAAGTGCCGGTCGCCAATCTGGTCGGTCAGGAAAACAAGGGCTGGGATTACGCAAAATTCCTGCTCGGCAACGAGCGCACCAACATCGCCCGCGTCGGCATGTCCAAGGAGCGCATTCGCCGCGTTCGCGAACTGGCTTCAACGGTCGAGGCCAACGGCAAGCCGCTGATCGAGGACGATCGTTTCCGCGAGAAACTCGCCGCCACCGAGATCGAACTCAAGGCGCTGGAACTGTCGGTGATGCGCGTCATCGCCAACGAGACCAAGAACGGCAAGGGCAAGCCGGACCCGGCGTCCTCGATCCTCAAGATCAAGGGCTCGGACATCCAGCAGACCATTTCCGAACTGCTGGTCGAGGTCGCCGGTCCCTTCGCGACGCCGTATCTGCCGGAAGAAGGCGTCGGCAACGAGGAAGCAGGCTGGGAGTCGCATGCCGCTCCGCACTACTTCAACTACCGTAAGGTCTCGATCTACGGCGGTTCGAACGAAATCCAGCGCGGCATCATCGCCAAGGCGGTGCTGGGACTTTAACGGCACCTCCTTCTCCCTGCGCGTGCGGGGAGAGGGCTTGTCTGTTCTCACGTTCCGTCATTGCGAGCGAAGCGAAGCAATCCACCTGTAATCATCCAAGCTGGATTGCTTCGTCGCTTTGCTCCTCGCAATGACGATGTATTTGGTTTAGCCGAGGAACACATTATGGATTTCGATCTCTCCGAGGAGCAGCGCCTCCTGAAAGACAGCGTCGACGGGCTGCTGGCTGACTCGTATGACTTCGAGCAGCGCAAGAAATACGCCGGACAGAAGGAAGGCTGGAGCCGTCAGGTCTGGGGCAAGCTTGCCGAACAGGGCCTGCTGGGCCTGCCGTTCTCCGAAAACGACGGCGGCTTCGGCGCTGGCGCGGTGGAAACCGCCATCGTGATGGAATCGCTCGGCCGTGCGCTGGTTCTCGAGCCTTACCTGACCACGGTGGTGATCGGCGGCGGCTTCCTCCGCCACGGCGCATCCGCCGAGCAGAAGGCGGCGCACATTCCGTCCGTCATCGACGGCAGCAAGACGCTGGCCTTCGCGCAGATCGAGAAGAATTCGCGCTACGATCTCGCGGATGTTTCCACCACCGCCAAGAAAAAGGGCGACGGCTGGGTCATCGATGGCGAGAAGTTCGTCGTGCTGCATGGCGACAGCGCCAACACCCTGATCGTGACTGCGCGCACCTCGGGCGGCCAGCGCGATCGCGACGGCATCGGCGTGTTCCTCGTGCCGGCCGACGCCAAGGGCGTTCACATCAAGGGCTATGCCACGCAGGACAGCATGCGCGCGGCGGATATCCGCTTTGAAGGCGTCGAGGTCGGCAAGGACGCCGTGCTCGGCGATCCAGCCAAGGGTCTTGCGCTGGTCGAGCGTGTGGTGGACGAAGCGCGCATCGCGATGTGCTCCGAGGCCGTCGGCGCAATGGAAGAGTCGCTCAAGATCACTGTCGAATATCTCAAGACCCGCAAGCAGTTCGGCGTTGCCATCGGCAACTTCCAGGCGCTGCAGCATCGCGCGTCGGATATGTTCGTCAACCTGGAGCAGGCGCGCAGCATGGCGCTGTTTGCCGTGGTGGCGACCGATCTTCCGGAATCCGAGCGTGCAACGGCGGTCGCCGCGGCCAAGGTGCAGGTCGGCAAGTCGTCGAAATTCGTCGGCCAGCAGTCGATCCAGTTGCACGGCGGCATCGGCATGACCATGGAAGCGTCGATCGGTCACTACTTCAAGCGGCTGTCGGTGATCGAAAACCTGTTCGGCGATACCGACTATCACCTGCGTCGCGTCGCGGCGGCAGGCTCGCTGGTCTGATATCTACTTAACCTCTCCCCGTTTACGGGGAGAGGTCGGATCGCTTTTGCGATCCGGGTGAGGGGCTCTTTCTTAAGCAACAATTCCGCCCCTTACCCCGGCCATCTCCCCGCATGCGGGGAGAGGGAGTTCCGGTCGCGCAATTGACGCGTCTCCGCAATCAACAAGAACACGACATCAGGAAACACCATGACAACTTCACCCTTCGACCTCTCCGGAAAAGTCGCCGTGGTCACCGGATCGAGCCGCGGCATCGGCCGTGCCTCGGCGGAAATGCTGGCGCAGATGGGCGCGAAGGTGGTCGTGTCCAGCCGCAAGGCTGATGCCTGCGAAGCTGTCGCGGACGGCATTCGCAAGGCAGGCGGCGATGCCCATGTCATTCCCTGCAACATCTCCAGGCGCGAAGAGGTCGATGCGCTGATCGCCGGCACCATCAAGCATTATGGCCAGATCGATGCTCTGGTCTGCAACGCGGCGGTCAATCCCTATTACGGCCCGCTGCTTGATATTGCGGATGAAGCCTTTGACAAGATCATGGGCGCCAACATCAAGAGCAACATCTGGCTGTGCAAGCAGGCGATGCCGCATATGGCCGAGCGCGGCGGCGGCTCGGTGGTCATCATCTCAAGCATCGGCGGCCTGCGCGGCTCGACCGTGATCGGCGCCTACGGCATTTCGAAAGCGGCGGATTTCTCGCTGGCGCGCAGCCTTGCGGGTGAGTGGGGGCCGAAGAATGTGCGGGTCAACTGCATCGCGCCGGGTCTGGTGAAAACCGATTTCGCCCCCGCGCTGTGGGAAGGTCAGGACAACCTCA
>CAZQMD010000112.1:0-14837 GCA_964594185.1 uncultured Afipia sp.
CTCGAACAGGCCGCCATGTCTGATATTGCCGGCGAGCTGGATCGGCATGGTGCCGCGCGACCGGCCCATTCCGAAGTCGCGATAGAACTCTGCACCCTTCTCCAGAATGATGGGCACGCTAGCCAAAGACAGCACGTTATTGATAACGGTGGGGCAGCCGAACAGCCCCTTGTGCGCCGGGAGCGGCGGCTTGGCCCGAACGACGCCACGCTTCCCCTCGAGACTATCGAGCAGTGCCGTTTCCTCGCCGCAAACATAAGCACCGGCGCCAACCCTGACCTCGATATCGAAAGTATGATGCGATCCGCAAATCCCACGCCCGAGCATGTGGCGGTTTCTGGCTTCCTCCAGCGCTATCTTTAGGGCACGTATCGCATGCGGATATTCTGACCGCACATATATGTACCCAAGGGTCGCCCCAACGGCGATTCCCGCGATCGTCATGCCTTCAATCAGAACGAACGGATCGCCCTCCATAATCATGCGGGCAGCGAATGTGCCACTGTCGCCCTCATCCGCATTGCAGACGATGTACTTTTGCAGCGCATTTGCCTTGGCGACCGTGTCCCATTTAATACCGGTCGGGAAACCTGCCCCACCCCGCCCTCGCAGGCCGGATTTTGTCACCGTTTCAACGACGGACTCGGGCGTTGTAGCTAGCGCGCGAGACAGTCCCATGTACCCGCCATGCGCAAGATAATCGGCGAACGAAGCCGGATCGACGATCCCGCAACGAGCAAATGTCAGACGGGTCTGTTTCTTGAGAAACGGAAGATCTTCGATGAGCCCGACGGACAATGAATGCGCTCCGCCGGACAGCGCCGTATCGAGGATGCTTTCCGCCTCCTCAACCCCAACCGGACCGTAACCGAGGCGACCCTGCGTAGTCTCGACTTCCACAAGAGGTACGAGCCAGTGCAATCCGCGCGAACCGGTTCGCACAATTGTGATGGCCGTCTTGCGTCGATCGGCCGCCGATTGAAGAGCTAGCGCGACACGGTCTCCATCGACAGCAACGGCTGCGGCATCTTTCGAAATGAAAAAGCGAAGTGTCATCGCTCGATCTCCGTCAGCAGAGAATCGAGCTTGGGGTCGTCAAGACGGCCAATAATGCGGCCATCCAGCATCGCCGACGGCGCGACCGAGCACAGCCCAAGGCAATAGACAGACTCAAGACTCATGCGACTGTCGGCTGTCGCTTCACCAAAATCCAGATTGAGTCGCACTTTCGCGCGCTCCGCGAGCCTGTCGCCCCCAACGGATTGACACGCTTCCGCACGGCAAAGCTTCAGCACATGCCGCGACGGCGGAGCGAGATGAAAGTCATGATAAAAAGTAACGACGCCATAAACCTCGGCGCGCGAGACATTCAGTGCGTCCGCGATCAGCAGCATCGCCTCCGCGTCGATGTATCCAAATGTTTCCTGCAGCGCGTGCAGAATAGGCAGCATCGCGCCTGGCTTTTCCTTCAGTTCATCTATGACATCGCTCGCAACCGAGCTGTTCCAGTCGACCCATCGGTGCAAGATAGTCCCTCCGCGTCGCCACTCCTTGCGTGGCGACGCATTACGTTGTCTTCACTGTCTTATTTTTCGCGCGACACGAGCGACACACACGCCTCGTCTCACACGGACCCTCCAAAAACGGAGGCGCTGCACCCGATCTTTTTCTGGTCCTCTTGTATGCCAAGCTACGCGGACTGATGATTTTGACAAACGAATAATATTGCACCTTCATATCGGTTTATTAGATTTGACGTTTCCATCCTGAATCGGCCGGATCAGCAATGAAAAGAAGAAGCGCGCGGACATGCCACGCGCTTTAACTCCAGCATTTTTGAAGCTGTCTACCGAGGCGCGACGGAAACGCGCCCCTTCATGTTGGGATGAAAGCGGCAGTAGTACTCGACATCCCCAGGCTCCTTGAGCACAAAGCTCGCGGTTTTCTTCGGTGGAATCGTCACGTCCAAATCGCCACGAGCCGTGGCCGTATGCGCGAAAATGTCCTTGTTTAGCCATTCAATGGTGTCGCCAACCTTTGCCTTAAGTTTGGCAGGGATGAATTCGAGCTTGTCGATCGTGACCTGGAAAGTCTCGGCAGATGCCGGAAGGATTGCCAACGTCGACAGTGCAACGAGGAGAACAGAGAGAAACCGCCCTAACCACATGCCGCTCTCCTTACTTCACGTCAGCTGCGACATGCTCGGCGTGCTGAAGATGGCCCTGGAATATCTTGAGGCCGGTTTGCAACAGGCTCTTGAGTTCTGTGTTGGTTGCCGATGGAATCAACAGAGTTTCGAGAGCACCGTTGACCGCCTTGTGATAGGCGACCTCGTCCCAGCGCTTCATTGATGGTGATACGAGAAAGCCATGTCGCAAGACTGGAATCGCCGCGGAAGCTGTCCAGATGGGTGAAGGCGCGAACTTAAGCTTCTTGTACGGCATCCTCCGCCTCGCTATCGTTCCGTAGAATGCTCCGCGCAAGACAATAGAGACGCTGATTGTAGCGCTGCATGATGAAGCGAAATGCATCGCTCTCGCGTGCAATCGCGCGTTGCACCAGACCACGATCATCATCCGAGAGAGCAGGACGAACCGCGTAGTGCTTTTCCGAGTCTTGCTTCATGCCGTATCTCCGGTGCCCCGTTTAGATGAGCATCGGCAAAGAAGGTTCCCAGAAATTAAAGCCCAAATCGCAGAATCAGCGACTGCGTGCACCTCGCACCAGAATCAGACATTCGCGCATCCAACGTTGACTTACTGGCTCGCGGTAATGCCGCCGTCAACATACAGGATCTGACCGGTTACAAAACCTGATGCCGGCGCGGCAAAAAATAGCGCTGGGCCGACAACGTCCTTCGGATCGGCAATACGCCCCAACGGAATGCGAGCTTCCAGCTGTTTGCGGAATTCCGGCTTTTCCATCACATGGCGGATCATTTCAGTATACACGAAGGTCGGCGCGACACCGTTGACCGTTATGTTATGGGGCGCAAGCTCCATCGCGTGCTGCTTGACAAGCATGACGAGCCCACCTCGCGTCGCGCAATAGGCGGAGTATCCACGGTTGCGCAAACCTAACTGCGAGCGCACGGATAACAGGTGGATTTGCCTTCCCCCCTTCCCCGCTTCGATCTGGCGCTTGGCTACCGCCTGAGCAACGAACATCGCCGCTTTCAAGCTGCTCTCATAGACCTGATCGAAGGCTTCTTCCGTGACTTCCAGAATCGGTTGCTCGATCTGCGTCCCGACGCAATTCACAAGAACATCAATGCGTCCGAAATGCGAGGCGACTTCGTCGACCGCACGCTCGATTGTCGAAATATTGGTGACGTCCATACCCACAGCGAAGGAACGATGACCCGCTTTTGCAAGCGCATCCGAGAGAAATCCAGCTTTAGCAAGATCGCGTCCCCCGACCGCAACAGCAGCACCCTGTGTCGCAAGGCCCCACGCAATCGCCTCCCCAAGACCGCCTGCGCCACCCGGAACGAAGGCGACCTGCCCGGCTAGATCGAACAGGCCAGCAAGATCCTGCTTGGCATTGAGGCGGGGCGTGATCCGCGCCGGGTTATCGGCTGCGTCAGTCAAACTGCAGGCCTCCGTTGAGATCAAGTATCTCGCCGGTGATGAAACCTGCCAGCGGCGAGACGAAAAACGCAACGCAATGCGCGAATTCCTCGGGCTCGCAAAAGCGCCCGACCGGAATCTGCGCGATCAACGCCTGACGTTGCGCTTCGGTAAGTTGTTCTGTCACCATCGGCGTCTTCACATAGGCCGGCGCAATGCCGTTGACCGTGATCCCGAATGCGGCGAACTCGCGCGCCAGCGAGAAAGTTAGCGCCTGCAGCGCGCCTTTCGAAACCGTATAGGCTGTGCCCGCGGTCAGACCGCCGGATTTCATCGCGTATGAGCAGGTATTGACGATGCGGCCGAACCGGCGAATTTTCATGCCGGGCAGAACTGCGCGGCTGAGATGAAATGCACTGTCGAGGTTGATCCCAAGGACGCGATGCCACTCTTCAGGCGTGGTCGCGACGATCTTGTTGTTTGACAGGATGCCGGCGTTATTGATCAGAATATCGACCGGACCGAGCGCACTTTCCGCCGCAGCAACAGCTTGAACTGCACCATCGGCCGTCGAAAGATCCGCTGCTATGGGAATAGCTGCCGCACCTACTTGCTCCGCAAGCTCCGCGAGTCTTTGCTCTGCAATGTCAACCAGCGCCACACGATAACCGTCCGCAGCGAGCCGGATAGCGCTTGCAGCTCCCATAGTCCCCGCCGCACCGGTGACCATGGCAACGCGTTTTCCTGCTCCAGCGCCACTCATACCTGCATGCTCAAAGTAATGTCTCCGCCTTAGTTATCATATCTCCGCCCAGATAGGTTCGGACCGCGGGATCAGCGATCAAGCTTGCATAGTCCGGACTGCGGTTAACCCGTCCACCGCTGACCGTCAGGAATTCCTCCGCGATCTCCTTTAGTATCTCGAAGTGATAAATGGTGGTCGGATGCACCGACATGAACACTAATCGCCCCTCAGCCCGGAGCTTGCGGAAAAATTCAAGCATAAAACCGATGTAGCCATCCTGCGTATTGAACTGCGGCTCGTCGAAAAGATGTACCATCGGCGTATCGCTGCCGGCAGACTGCATCAGTGCGGGAGGCTTGAACGTTGTAAAACGGCGAACCTGATATGACTGATGATAATGAATCGCCAGCCGGTCCCGCTCGTTTGGCTTCACATGCTGGATATTGCGCCCGGCGACCATGATCCGGCCTTCGGTTGGCGTGTTGCTGCCGGTAATCATCTCGAAAAGAGTTGTCTTGCCGGCGCCGTTTGGCCCAACCACACCGACGATCCGGGGCTTCGTAAATTCGAGATCGGCCGAAAGCGAAAACGTCGGGCGCCGGTTGATTAAGCCCCGCATATAGATCTTGCGGACGCCTTCAACGGCAAGAAGCGGTGAACCCGAAGAAGCCATAGTCATTCTCCAAGCAACTGGCGGCGCAACGCCTTATCGTCACGCAAGGCGGCGGCAGAGCCGGCCCATGCAACGCGGCCATTATCGAGAACAATGACACGGTCCGCGACCGACAGCGCAACATCGGCATTTTGCTCGACGATGATTGAAGCGATGCCTTCCTCCCTAAGCCTGCCAATTGTGGCCAGCACATCCAGCACGATCTTTGGTGCAAGGCCCTGGCTCGGTTCATCGAATAACACGAGGCCCGGGGAACCAAGCAGTGCGCGGGAGATTGCGACCATCTGCATTTCGCCACCCGACAGGGTTTCCGACTCCCGATCCATCAAATACTCTAATGCGGAGAAGATGCCACTGACATCCTTGAGCGACCACTGGCGAAAGCGGGTGCGCTTTTCCGCGATCGACAGGTTGCGGGCCACCGTCAACGTCGGACAAAGGCGGCGATCATCCGGCACCCAGCTGACGCCGAGCCGCGCAATCTCATGAGTCGGCTTACGCGTGACGTCAACACCTTCAAACTGGACGCGTCCACGCTTGGCCTGATTGAGACCGAGAATGGCGCGAAGCGTTGTGGTCTTGCCCGCACCGTTTGGGCCAAGCAACGCCAGCACTTCGCCGGGCTCGACGTTCAGAGACACTCCGAACAACGCCTGAGTTTCGCCGTAAAAGACATCGATGCCGGACACATCAAGGATCATTGCAGTTTTCCGAGATTTGATCGCCGCACCCACGGGTCAGATTTCAGTTCCGCGGGCGAGCCCTGTGCAATGACCTGCCCCCACTGAATGACTGAGATGCGATCCGCCAGCGAAAACAGCAGATCGAGATCATGTTCGATGGCAACAATGGTCACCTTGCGCTTTAGCTCGCCGAGCAGAACTTTCAGCCGCGCCCGTCCGCTGGCCCCGAGACCTGAGGTCGGCTCATCGAGAAACAGAACCCGTGGCCGCGTGGCCAGCGCCACGGCAATTTCCAGAGCACGGCGGTCACCATAAGATAGATCCTTGGCCGCGATACTTGCCTTTGCGGGAAGACCGACATTCTCCAAAATCTCATCGGCCTGATCGAACAGAGAACGGTCCCGTGCAACAGCATGGCCCGCGTGAGATGCCATCTCCCGCATCTGCGGCAACGCCTGAATGACGTTGTCGCGCGCCGAATATTCGTCGAACAACGTCATGATCTGGAACGAGCGTGCGATGCCTTTACGGACGATCCGCTCCGGTGCAAGACCGGTGATGTCCTCGCCATTGAAGACAATACGCCCCCGGTTCGGCCGAAGGCGCCCGGTCAACACGTTGAAGCAGGTTGTTTTACCGGCTCCGTTCGGACCAATGATCCCGGCAAACATTCCTTCCTCGACCGAAAGATCAATGTGCTCAAGAACGACGCGGCGGCCGAAACGCATGTGCAGGCCGGTGGCCTCGAACAACGCCATGCTACCCTCCGGACTCTTTGACGGGATTGACAGCATGCGGCGCGCCGCGGCGACGCGCCCACCAGGCTTTGAGATCGATCGCAGCACCGGCAATGCCTTCCGGCTTGAATAACACGATCAGCACGAAAAACATGCCGAACCAGAACATCCAGGCCGTCGTATACGCGCCGACGATATCGCGGGTCAGAAGATAAGCCGCCGCACCGAGCACCGGCCCCCAGAAGCTGACGAGCCCGCCGCCGATGAGTGTCATCATTACAATGTAGCCCGAGTGATGGAGGCTCATGACATCAGGAAATGCCGAGGTCTGCGCCATGGCGAACAGCCCGCCCGCGAAGCCGGAGATCGCCGCTGACAGCGTGAAGACAGCAACCTTGAAACGCCAAACGTCGTAGCCGACGAACGTTGCGCGGGTTTCATTCTGTTTGATGGCCTGCAGGGTCCGTCCGAACGGGGAGTTCACCAGCCGCCAAAGTAAAACGACGATCACCGCGAAGCAGACCAACACGAAGTAATAGAATGCGCCGTTGGACGTAAGATCGAAGCGGGCCACCCCGATGTCGGCGGGCATTCGCGCGATCTTCAGGAGGCCGTCTTCGCCGCCGGTGACCGTATGCGCCTTCACAGCAATGAACCAGAACACCTGACCAAACGCGATGGTCATGAGAGCATAATAAATGCCGCGGCGGTGCGAGATGAATAGCGACACGACTACGCCGACGAGCATCGACGCAACCAGGGCAGCGATGAGGCACACCCAAAGGTTTGTCGAGATGTTGAACTGCGTCAGCCCGAAGGCATAGGCACCGACACCAAAGTACGCACCATGACCGAAGGAAGGCAGCCCGGTATATCCGAGCAGCAAGTTGAAACCGAGCGCGTAGATCGCCCATATTAGAATTTCGACTCCCAGATACGGATAGAGCCCGATGCGCTCAATCCAGAGCGGGACCGTCGCCAGAAATAGCAGCGCGACAATCATGGCGGGTGTAACCAGCTTCGGCGACGCGTGCGGATTTGGCAGCACGTCAGACCTCCAACACGCTTTTCTTGCCGAAGAGCCCGCGGGCACGAACCGTCGTGACAGCGATCAGCAAGAGATACATCGACAACAGCGACCACTCAGAGGCGTATGCGCCGGTCAGTCCGACCAGCGCTCCCACCAGCAGCGATGCAATCACCGCGCCCCAGAAACTGCCGATCCCGCCCAGCACGATCACCAGGAACGCCGGGATGACGGCATCGACACCCATATGTGGACGAATCCCCCAGATCGGCGCCAGGATGACACCAGCGAGCGCAGCAAGTGAGGTTCCAAACGCAAACACAATCAGCCGTAAACGTGACAGATTGATACCGAGCGCTCTGACCATTTCGTTATCGTGCGCGCCGGCCTTGATAATCGCCCCATAGGGCGTCTTTTCGATCACCAACCACACAAGCCCGATGGCAACCGCGGCGAATCCTGCAGCATAGAAGCGATAGGTTGACCAGATCAGGTCCTGAAAGATGAATCCGCCGCTGATGCTGCTCGGCACCTGCAAAACGTAATCCCGCGTTCCCCAGATGCCGCGAATGCCCTCCTCGATCACCATCGCTGTACCGAAAGTGAGAAGAAGGCCGAACAGCGGGTCTTTGGCATAAGTCCGCCGCATCAGGAATTCGACGCCCATGCCGGCAACCGCAACCACAAGCGGGGCGATCAACAGCGCCGCAATATAACGCCACGCCAGCGGCATCGACTTAAAAAAATCGCCAAGGAAGGGAGACAGGGCCGTCTCGCCACCGACGATAACGATAGCGATATAAGCTCCAAGCGCGAACAGCGATCCATGGGCAAGATTGATTTGCTCCATCAGCCCCACGATCAGCATGAAGCCGAGGGCGATAAGCGCAAACAGCAAGCCAAGCGTGATGCCGTTGAGAATGTGTGGCAGCAAATCAATCATCGTGAAACCCGGAGAGCGAGCGCCGGAGCCCTAAGACCCCGGCACTAATGCTACAGTTCGAACGTCGGAACCTGCTCGTACGGCACGAGCTTGCATTTTGGTGCAGCCGCGTCGTCGATTGCGTCCTTCGGCTCCGCCCACGCCACCATCTCATAGTAGTCGGTGGTGTCTGCAGGCTTCATGTTGCGGCGGGCGAGATAGATGGTCTGCTGCATTTGATGCGTCGCAGGGTCCATGTACGCATCGTAATGCTGCATGCGGTCTGCGGCGGAGACCTTGATGTTCTCAAGCTGCTTGATCACGGCGATGTTGTTGGTTGTGCCTGCCCGCTCGATGGCGCGCAGCAACTCTCGCGTGGCCATATAGCCGTTGTAGGAGACATTGCCCGGCACCGGGATCGGCCCGTCCTTGTAAGCCGTCTGCCATTTTTTTACGAATTCGGCGACGCCCGGCAGTGGCAGCTTGTGATACCAGGTGGTGCCGAACACACCGAAAAGGCTTTCCGGCGCGCCCCAGATATCCGGCCAGTCCTGCTGGTTGTTGATCCAGGCAGGCTTGCCGTCGAGCTTGAGCTGTGCGACCTGTGTGCGCAATGCCTTGAGATCATCACCGCCGATGGCGGTCGCCACCACATCGGGCTTCGCTTGCTGGATTTTCAGCAAATAGGATGTGAAGTCGCGGGTGTTCTGCGGCACCAGCAGATTGTCCATGATCTTGCCGCCGCTGGCCTCAACCAGACCCTTGGTCGCGTTCGACGTCGTGTGACCCCACACGTAGTCATTGGTCAGAAGCAACCAGTTCTTGCCAACCGACTGAATTGCCGCTTTGACAGTCGCCTTCGAGAAGTTGGTGCCGTTTCCGTCCCATACGAACTTGACGCGCGAGCAGTTCTCGCCCGCCTCACTCGGGGCCGACGAATTGGTATTCAAGTAAACGGTTCCGGTCTTCGCAGCGACCTGCGTGATGGCGTTGGCGACACCCGAGTGAAGCGCGCCGATCAGGAAGCCGCATTCGTCGCGGGTGATAAATCGCTCGGCTACGCGACTTGCCGTGGCGGGTGTGGTTTCGGTATCGGCCGTGATCCACTCGATCTTGCGGCCGATGACGCCGCCCTTGGCGTTGAATTCATCGATCGCGAGGCGAATACCCCGCAGATCATCCTGACCGCTGTTGCCGTATTGGCCGCTGGCGTCGCATGTGAGGCCCAGCTTAATTGGTTTCTTCTGGCCTTGCGCCATAACCCTGACATGCTGCCACGGACCGAAGAATGTTCCGGTCCCGGCGAGCGCCGCGCTGAGTGCAGTTCCTTTCAGAAATTTTCGGCGTGTTGTAATGAGCCTGGTCATCGACGTGTCCTCCCTCTAATATCAAACGCTCGTCCCGCTTCAGCCGGCGGCGTTCGTTTTAATTTTAACGTTGTTGATCTTCTCCTGTGCGCGCACGAGCGCGCCAACCATGTTGTCACCAAATCCAAGCGCTGCGGCCTGCACGAACGTCTGATGCACGCACTCACCGAGTTGAGCCGGCATACTGAGGTTTTCAGTAAGGTGCGTATAATAACGCAAATCCTTCTGAGCGAGGCGCAACAGGAACGGCAGACCGGTATCGTCGCCTTCTAGAATGCGCGGAACGATCATCTGGAAAATGCCGCTGTTGGCTCCGCCAGCAGTAATTACTTTCTGAAAGGCATTGAGATCGAGCCCGGCACGCTGGCCCGCCATCAGCGCCTCGGCAATCAATGCCGCCTGCCCCATCGCAAGAAAATTATTGACGAGTTTGGTGGTGTGGCCGGCTCCTGGCCCGCCAACATGAAATATGTTCTCCGCAAACGTATCGAGGGCAGGCTTGATGCGCGCGAAAATCTCGGGCTCCGCGCCGACCATGACGTTGAGCTTGCCGGCCTCGGCCTCCCGAGGCGTTCGCGCCAGCGGCGCATCGACAAACGGCACCGATAGCACCTGCAGATCTTCGTAGATGCGCGCCGTGGAGGACGGCTCGCTGGTCGAACAATCGACAACAATCTGGCCTTGCTTGACCGCGCCCTTCAAACCGCGCGGGCCGTAGATCACCTGCTCGACTTGCGGAGAACCCGGAACGCACAAAAAGATGACATCCGAGGACGCCGCAATATCGTCCGGATGCTTTCCTTCGCGAGCGCCGCGCGAGACGAGATCTTCGATCGGCGCACGATTGCTGTTTCCCAGAACAATTGTCGAAAAGCCTTTCTCGACCAGGTTCTTGGCCATCCCGTGGCCCATCATCCCGACGCCGATAAACCCGATCCGCATCTCATATCCTTGCTGCTGTTTCTTCCATAGAATTTTTATTCTTTCTCTTGGCAAAATAGAATACATATTCTATTGAAGCTGTAAAGCCGGATTTTGCGGACGCGCCAATGATGCCCACCCTCAAGTCTTATGAAGACCTTCGTCACGAGATCGCGCGGCGCCACGCCGATCTGTCAGATCGGCTGCAACGGATCGCCAAATACGCCGTCGACCATCCAGATGACATTGCGTTGAACACGATCTCTACTCTTGCATCCGAGATCGGCGTGCAGCCTTCGAGTATTGTCCGCTTTGCCAATGCATTCGGCTTTGGCGGTTTCTCAGAGATGCAGCAGATTTTCCGATCCCGCCTCGTGGCGGACGCCAGCAGCGGCTATCGCGCACGGATCGCCAACGTGCGCCGCGCCAAGTCGCCAGAGAATTCCAACGATCCCGTTGCAGTATTAACCCGCGAAGTTGACGCCGACATCTCCTCCCTGCAAGAGCTCGGGCAATCGGCGGATCGCGCACTGCTTCGCCGGGCAATCGCGCTGATGTCCAATGCCGGCACGATCTACATCGCCGCCCAGGGCCGATCCTTCCCTGTGGCATTCTATCTCGCTTACGCGCTGGGCCGCCTTGAAGTGAGGTCGCACCTCATCGATGGCATTGGCGGACTGAATAAGGCCGTCGTCCAGACAGCGACGCCAAATGACGTTTTGATCGCTGTCAGCTTCCGTGACTACTCCCCCGACATCGTAGGCGTGGTGGATACAGCAAGCGAGCGACGCGTTCCGATCATTGCGATCACCGACAGTCCTCTCAGCCCTATCGCTGCATCAGCAAAGGTTTCATTCGAAATCCGGAGCGCCACCGAAGATAGGCCGTTTCGCTCACTCGTAGCACCAATGGCGCTGTCGCAGGCACTTGTCGTCGCACTCGGACATCATCTGACAAGCGAACAGAGATAGACATGAAGAAGGTTGCTCCCGGCCGCTCATTGGACATCATCACGCTGGGCCGCGCGGCGGTCGATCTCTACGGCGAGCAGATCGGCGGCCGCCTCGAAGATATGACAAGCTTTGCCAAGTACCTCGGCGGATGCCCCGCCAATATCGCGACCGGCGCATCGCGGCTGGGTATGCGCACCGGCATGATTGCTCGCGTCGGCGACGAGCATATGGGCCGCTTTGTGCGCGAGACGCTGGAGCGTGAAGGTGTCGACGTTTCGCAAATCAGCACCGATGCATCGCGGTTGACGGCGCTGGTTATTCTCGGGATTCGCGATCGCGATACCTTTCCCCTCATTTTCTACCGGGAAAATTGCGCCGACATGGCGGTTTCTGCCAGCGATGTCGATCCGGCCTACATCGCGCGCGCGTCTGTATTGGTCGTCACGGGCACACATTTTTCGACGCCTACCGTTGATGCCGCCAGCCGTGCAGCTATTGCTGCGGCACGCGATGCCGATACACGCGTTGCGCTCGATATCGACTATCGCCCTGTGCTCTGGGGGCTAACCGGACGCGGCGACGGCGAGACGCGTTTCGTTTCGTCCGAGCAGGTCAGCACGCATCTCCAGTCAATCGTCCCACTGTGTGATCTGGTAGTCGGCACCGAAGAGGAAATTCATATCGCCGGGGGAAGCACCGATACGGTCGCGGCATTGCGGCGGCTGCGTTCGCTCACCGACGCCGTCCTCGTGGTTAAGCGCGGCGTTCAAGGCGCGACTATCTATGAGGGTACGATTCCCGATCGCTTCGATGAAGCCATCGACTGCCCCGGTTTTCCAGTCGAGGTCTTCAATGTGCTGGGGGCTGGAGACGGGTTCATGGCAGGTCTTCTCACCGGCTGGATCTCCGGCAAAAACTGGTTCGATGCCGGGCGGATTGCAAATGCCTGTGGCGCTTTGGTTGTGTCACGACATGCCTGCGCACCGGCCATGCCGTCGCGAATCGAGCTGGATGATTTTCTCAAGCGCGCTACAAAGATGGAACAGGTTCACAAAGACCACCGGCTCCAGCATCTGCACCGGATGACGACCGGACGCCGGACGAGCGCGCCGGTCTTTGCGCTCGCCTTTGACCATCGCCGCCAATTTGAAGACCTTGTGGCGCGCACAGGCGGTCGCCCCGGTCGAATCAGCGCATTCAAAAATCTCGTCGCAGACGCCGCAATTGTGCTGAGCAAGGAATTCGATCACTTCGGCGTTCTTGTCGATGAAAAATTCGGGCGCGATACACTCGATCGAATTACAGGCAACGGCATCTGGGTCGGGCGACCGGTAGAGGAGCCCGGCAGCCGCCCTCTCTCATTCGAAGGGAATCGAGAGCCGGCACTTGCGCTACGCTCTTGGCCTCCGGAACATGTGGTGGAATGCCTCGCAATCTTTGATCCGAACGATTGTGACCCGCTCCGGAAAGCACAAGAGGAAAGCCTTTTTGCGCTTCAGGCCGCGGCGGAAGCAAGTGGCCATGAATGGCTTCTGGAGATTGTTCCGCCGCGCGGCGTTTCCACGGAGGCGAGTGTCATTGCCGCGGTCGAGCGCTTCTATGAAATCGGACTAATGCCAGACTGGTGGAAGTTACCGCCCTCTGCTGACTTGAACATGTGGTGCGCCGTTGGAAATGCGATCCGGACCAACGATCCACACGCTCGGGGCATTCTGGTTCTCGGCCTCGACATGCCTGAGGACGACCTAGGGCGCGCGTTCGCAAGCGCAGCTGCCGAGCCGCTGGTCAGAGGATTTGCTGTGGGACGAACTATCTTCTGGCCAGCAGCAGAACGCTGGTTCGCAGGCGAAATAAAAGATATCGAAGCAACTTCGATGATCGCTGAGAGCTTCCGCCGCATCAAGCAACTATGGCCATGAGTTGTATGATTTGGTGCGCCTCGAACTTTTAGTTGAATGAACTTTAGGCGATCGACGAAACCATTTAAGGAAATTGGCCGTCGAGCACAGTCGGCTGTCCACAGTATCAACGTATTCAATCCCCTGCGCCATCGACGTTGCCGCATCAAACTTTACTTGCAGGCCAGTTTCGAGAAAACGCTTCTGGACACCACCTTGGCCAACTAGTCCCATGTCGATCAAACGAAAGTTAAATCCCGTCCGCGTCGGTTGAATTGACAGCGGACCACCCGATTCTTTCCAAATCATTTTCAACGACGGCCTGTCCGGCAAATCTTCGACGGCTCAACCGATACTAACCTGGCCACTTCTGCTGGATAGCGAGCCGTACTTTAAAGCTTTCGTTGTTAACTCGTGGAGCAGCAAAGAGAGCGACAGCGCCGTTTTGGCCCAGGAGGTATCTGCTTCAGTGTTCAACTATCGGCATCCCCACTGCGGCCGTGGCTCGCTGTGGTTTTATTCTCCGGTCTTGCGCACGACTCAGGAAAACGGGCATTCTTCAATGATTGGCCAGAGAATGTCGACCAATTTGGGAAGGCGACGGTTCGATTCCGGTCTCTGTAGAGACACAGCGTGCTTTAAAAGCCCGCAATTGGCGGGCCTTTCTCACACGAGAGAAAGAAATTCTCCAACATCCGCACTGGATGACTGGCGACGCAGTGCTGATCGCACCAGTCTCTGGCCGGACTCCCTGCTAACAGGAAAAGAACAGGCCCGGAACAGCGAATTTTCAGGGCCGATCAGGGATTGCGGGTAAATGCCGACGCATAAGGTTTCGGCAACAAAGCGGCCACCTTTCGGCAGACGCAGCGACCACCGCCACAGATCGCGGCAGGCTCAAAATCGGGCCTCGCGGTCGATCGTGATTAAAACCTTTGGTCGAATATTCGATCGGACGCTAATAAAGCCTACAAGTGATGGAAGCGCATTGATCACCTGTTCAGAGCGAATCGTTGACCCTGGCTGAGGTCAAATCCTCAATTTGAATTTCCATTGCCTCTGAGACGCGACGCAATAGGATGATTGATATATTTCCCTTTCCGTTTTCGAATTGCGCAATGTAACGCTCTGAAATATGTGCCAGATCTGCAAGTTGCTTACGCGTCATTTCTCGCCGATGTCGAATGTTTCGAATGCGGTGACCGAGTAACTTAAGGAAATCAATTTCTGCTTCCGTTTGTAGAGCCATATGCGATTGTTGTAATGGCTGGATGCCTGTTCGTTTAGATCCCGCCCATGCAGAGATACTTGATCTCGAGATAGTCCTCGATGCCGTACCTGG
>CAZQMD010000113.1:0-1094 GCA_964594185.1 uncultured Afipia sp.
CGGCATTCTCGGCACGCTGGCCGCGGTGGAAGTGTACCGCCCACTAAATGCAGCCGGGATCAAAACCGAAATGCCGATCTGCGTCTGCAACTGGACCAACGAGGAAGGCTCCCGCTATGCGCCGGCGATGATGGCGTCTGCCGCTTATGCCGGGACTACACCACCGACGACATTCTCGGTCGCAAGGATGCCGACGGCATCACGGTCGCGGAAGCGCTCGACACCATCGGCTATCGCGGCGCCGACCCGGTGGGCAAGCAGAGGTTTAGCGCTTTTGTTGAGCTGCACATTGAACAGGGGCCGCTGCTGGAGGCCGAGAACAAGACCATCGGCGTGGTCGATCGCGGCCAGGGCATCATGTGGTATGATGGCACGATCGCGGGTTTCGCCAGCCATGCCGGCACCACGCCGATGCCGCTGCGCAAGGATGCCCTCGCCGCCTTCTCGGAGGTTGTTCTCGCCGTGGAGAAAGCTGCACGTGATCATGGACCGAACGCGGTCGGCACCATTGGCGAGATCAAGATCGACAACCCCTCGCGCAATGTGATCCCCGGCGATCTTGCCTTCACCGTGGACGTGCGCAGTTCGGAATCGCAAATTCTCGACAGTCTGCACGCAGCGATCGAGTCCGCTGTCGCGGAGATTGCCACCCGCCGCAAGGTGAACATCGACCTCAAGCAGATCTGGCGCAAGGAACCGACCGTGTTCAACACCGCGCTGGTCGATGCGGTGGAGGCTGCGGCGAAAGAGATGGGCTACAACTATCGCCGCATCACCTCAGGCGCGGGTCACGATGCCTGCAATCTCGCGACCGTGGTCCCGGCCGCGATGATTTTCGTGCCGTGCAAGGATGGCGTCAGCCATAACGAACTGGAGGACGCAACGCAGGCCGACTGCGCCGCGGGCGCGAACGTCTTGCTGCACGCGGTTCTGGCGCTTGCGGGTGTTGCAGGAGCAGGACAAGCGGGCACCTGACATCAGATCCTGGTCGTCCCTGCGCAAGCCTGGGCCCAAAACCCAAACCTATTACCGTATCACCTCATAAAATCCACGAAAAATTTAAATTGGCACAACAGGAAAATTGGACGTTTGAA
>CAZQMD010000113.1:1104-14788 GCA_964594185.1 uncultured Afipia sp.
CGGGACCCATAACCCTAGCCTATCAACGGATCACGTCATACATCCCACATAATATCTTTCGACAGGGAGTATAGGTCCCGGCTTTCGCCGGGACGACTCGTGTCGTTGTTTCGTTGCCCGAAAGCATCCACAGCATGACCTCAAAAACCTCCGCACCTCCCGTCGCGCCGCGCCGTCCTCACAGCTTCACCCATCACGGCATCACCGTGACCGACGACTATGCGTGGCTGAAGGACGAGAACTGGCAGGAGGTGCTGCGCGATCCGTCTGCACTCAAACCTGACATCCGCGCCTATCTCGAAGCGGAAAACGCCTACGCCGATACGGTGTTGGGCCACACCGAGCCGCTGCAAAAGAAGCTGGTGGCCGAAATGCGCGGCCGGATCAAGGAAGACGATTCCAGCGTCCCCTCGCCTGACGGACCATTCGCCTACTTCCACAAGTATAATGAGGGCGGCCAGCACGAGCAGATCGGGCGGCAGCCGCGTGACGGCGGCGAGGCACGCTTCCTCATCGATGGCGACGAACTCGCAAAGCAGACCGAGTATTTCAGGTTCGGCGAAGCGCGGCACTCCCCCGATCACAAGCTTGAAGCCTGGAGCGCGGATGTCCGCGGCTCGGAATATTTCACCATCCGCATCCGCGACTGGGAAACGGCTACGGACAGTAGCGATCTTGTCGAGGAGACCGATGGCGGCATCGTCTGGGCCGCCGACTCGAAATCGTTTTTCTATGTAAAGCTCGACGACAACCATCGTCCGATGCAAGTCTATCGCCACGTCCTCGGCACGCTGCAGTCAGACGACGCGCTGGTCTATGAGGAAAGCGACTCCGGCTGGTTCACGCATATCCATGAAAGCGCAAGCGGGCGCTTCTGCGTGATCGCAGGCGGCGATCACGAAACATCCGAACAGCATTTGATCGACCTCAGCGCGCCTGACAGCAAGCCGCGTCTCGTCACCAAGCGCAAGGAAGGCGTCCAATACTCCATCGCCGACCGCGGCGATCAACTTTTCATCCTGACCAATGCGGACGAGGCCATCGACTTCAAGATCGTTACCGCGCCGCTCGCTTCGCCCGCACGGAAGAACTGGCGCGACCTGATCCCGCATCGGCCCGGCACCTACATCATCGATATCGAGCTTTATTCCGGCCATCTGGTGCGGATGGAGCGGGCCAATGCCCTGCCCTCGATTATCATCCGCGACCTTGCCACGCTGCAAGAACACGCTATCGCATTCGATGAAGCAGCGTACTCGCTCGGCACGCTCGGCGGCTACGAATTCGACACGACGAATATCCGCTTCTCGTATTCCTCGATGACCACCCCATCGGAAGTGTTTGACTACGACATGGTCAGTCGCGCGCGTACGCTGCGCAAGCGGCAGGAAATTCCGTCGGGCCATAACCCCGCCGACTATGTCACAACGCGCATCATGGCGACCTCGCATGATGGCGCGCAGGTGCCGGTGTCGATCCTCCATCGCAAGGATCTGAATCGCGACGGCAGCGCGCCGCTGCTGCTCTACGGCTATGGCTCGTATGGCACGGCGATGCCCGCGTCATTCTCGGCCAACCGGCTGTCACTGGTGGATCGCGGCTTTGTCTATGCCATCGCGCATATCCGCGGCGGCTCCGACAAGGGCTGGGGGTGGTATCTCGACGGCAAGCGCGAGAAGAAGACCAACACCTTTGACGATTTCGCGGCGGCTGGCCGTGCGCTGATCGATGCGAAATACACCTCGGCGAAGAAGATCGTCGGCCATGGCGGCAGCGCGGGCGGCATGCTGATGGGCGCGGCGGCTAACCGTTCGGGAGAGCTGTTCGCCGGCATTGTCGCGGAAGTGCCGTTTGTCGATGTGTTGAACACCATGCTGGACGAAACGCTGCCGCTCACGCCGCCGGAATGGCCCGAATGGGGCAACCCGATCGAGAGCGCGACCGATTTTAAGACCATTCTCTCCTACTCGCCCTACGACAATGTCACCGCCAAAGAATATCCCGCCATTCTCGCCATGGGCGGGCTCGCGGATCCGCGCGTCACATATTGGGAGCCTGCAAAATGGATTGCCCGCCTGCGCCCGGCGATGACAGGCGGTGGACCGGTCGTGCTCCGTACCAATATGGGCGCAGGCCACGGCGGCGCATCCGGCCGGTTCAACCGGTTGGATGAAATCGCAATTGCCTACGCGTTTGCGCTCTGGGCTGTGGGACTGGCGGGCGGCGAAGGGTGAAACGTCGTCCCTTACCTGTCAGGTAATTTAATCAATCTGTCCGGTCACGCATCATGCGCGGCACGTTGCAGCGCGTCATGACGCCCCGCAAATCTGTGCCCATACTCCAATGCCTCTGACTCGCCTCTGGTCCGGAATTCTCGCATGCGTCGCCTGCCCTTTTATTACGGCTGGATCATCGTCGCCGTAACCTTCGTCACCATGGGCATCGGCGTAAACGCCCGAACGTCCTTCTCACTGTTCTTCTCGCCGATCGTCGATGAATTCGGCTGGGATCGCGGTATTACAGCGGGCGCATTCTCGGTCGGCTTTCTGGTCTCGGCCCTGCTCAGTCCGCTGATGGGCAAGCTGATGGACCGCACCGGCCCGCGCACGGTGATGGAGCTTGGCGTGTTGCTGATGGGCGCAGGCCTGCTGCTCGCGCCGCTGACCACGCAGCCCTGGCATCTCTACGGCACCATCGGTTGCCTTGTCGGTGCAGGAAGCATCTGTCTCGGCTATTCCGGCCAGTCGCTGTTTCTGCCGAACTGGTTCGTCAGGCGCCGCGGCCTCGCGGTCGGCCTCGCCTTCGCAGGTGTCGGCATCGGCTCCATCATCATCCTGCCGTGGGTGCAGCTTCTGATCGATCGAAGCGGCTGGCGCGCCGCCAGCTGGGCGATGGGCATTCTCGTGCTTGTTGTGCTGATCCCGCTCAATCTGCTGCTTCGCAAGCGCCCCGAAGATATCGGATTGCGGCCCGATGGCGACGCAGCGCCGAACGCAACAACCGTCGCACCTCCATCGAATATCGTGGACCCGGCATGGGCCGCGACCGACTGGACGCTCGGGCTCGCAGTCCGCACGGCGCGTTTCTGGTGGATTTCGCTGGGTTACTTTTGCGGCCTTTATGTCTGGTACGCCGTGCAGGTGCATCAGACCAAGTATCTTGTCGAAATCGGATTCAGCTCCACGTCGGCTGCATGGGCCCACGGCATGGTGAGCCTGATCGGCATTCCGGGACAGATCGCGCTCGGCTATCTCTCTGACCGGATCGGACGCGAGTGGATCTGGACCATCTCATCGCTTGGCTTTGCGATCTGTTTCGCCATGTTGATCGCGCTGCAGTCCACGCCGACTCTGTTGCTGGTCTATGTCATGGTCGTCGCGCAAGGCGCGCTCGGCTACGGCTTCACCTCGATCATGGGCGCAGTGGTCGCGGAGATATTTCAGGGCAAGCACTTCGGAACGATCTTCGGTACGATTGGTTTTACCGCGCTGGCGGGGGGCGCGGCCGGTCCTTGGGTCACCGGCATCCTTCACGACATCTATGGCGACTACACGCTGGCCTTCCTCGTCGGCATCGCGGTCAGCGCGCTATCCGCCGCCGCAATCTGGCTCGCAGCCCCCCGCAAGGTCCGCGCCGTCGCAGGCCGTATGGACCGGATCGCGAAGCCCGCTTAATCGAGCCCGATCTGCGCGCGATATCCTGCGCGCAGCGCATTCACAATCGATGGCGGCGTCAGAAGCCTGGCATCGGCGAGACTCTCGGAGACGTGGCTGTAACCGGCAAACGACCAGCGCCACACTTGGCCTCTCGCAATCACATAACTTTCGCCGCCTGCTGTCACCATCGCGCCATCGGGTAACTCGAGAATCGGCACGGGCAGCGGGTGCAATCGCTTCTGGCGGTTATCGAGCCGCTCGCCGTGAAGCCTCGCATCCATCTCTGTCGCATAGGGCTTCGCAAGCCCGTTACCTGCGGCCCATGCGTCACGAAAGGCAACCGCGTCATCGCGGCGGCAATAGAAGCACGGACGATGCCCCGCTGCGAACGATGTCGCTTCATCGAGGAAAAAAAGCTCCGTCCAGCTTCGCCGGCTCATCACCTTGCGCTTGCGCCCGCGAAACTCGCAAACGCAGGTGATCCACGCCTTCGACGACCAGCGCCGATTCAGCAGCGTTCTCGTCCCCGGGTCGTGGATGATGCCGCGATTGCCGGTGAAGCGACCGCGATACTCGGTCGCAACGATCTCCCCGAACGGCGATACGCGATTTTGGAGGGGCATAGATCTCACTTCGAGTCGTCGCACGAACTTTCAATATGTCGTCCCGGCGTAGGCCGGGACCCATAACCACTGAACCTTCAGTAGAGATCAAGTGGCCAAAGATTTCTCTTAAGATACGACGACAGGGAGTATGGGTCCCGGCCTACGCCGGGACGACCCGAAAACGGACAACATCACTCAGCCGGATTCAAACTTCCGCTTCAGTTCAGCACATCCTGATTGATCACATTCTCGCGGATCGGATTGCCGTCGAGCGCACTCAGGATGTTCTTCGCGGTCTGCAGGCTCATGCGATCCAGTGCTTCGCGCGTCACGCCTGCCACATGCGGCGCGGTGATGACATTGTCGAGCTTGAACAGCGGATGATCCGGCCGCGGCGGCTCCTGCGCGAACACGTCAATTCCCGCACCGGCGATCTTGCCGGACGTGAGCGCTGCATACAGAGCGTCCTCATCGACAATGCCGCCGCGTGCTGTGTTGATCAGGTACGCCGTCGGCTTCATCAGTTGCAGCTGAGCGGTGCTGAACATGTTCACCGTCTCCGGCGACTTCGGACAATGGATCGTCACGAAATCAGCGCGCGGGATCGCCGCCTTGAGGTCTGTCACATATTCGGCTTCTGCCGCCTCGATGGCAGACGCTGGTTTGAACGGATCGTAGACCAGCACGTTCATTTCCATCGCCACCAGCCGCTTCACCGTTCGCGAACCGATGCGTCCGAATCCGATCACCAGCGCGGTCTTGCCGAGCAGATCATACGGGATCGCGCCGAGGCGCTTGGTCCAGTTGCCGCTCTTGACCAGCTTGTCGAGTTCGGCGGCACGCTTGGCCAGCGAGAGCATCATGAACAGTGCGCATTCGGCCACTGATGGCGAATTCGCGATGCCCGTGGTCATCAGGGGAATCTTGTTGGCGCTGAGCGCCTTCACGTCCACCGCGTCATAGCCGACGCCGATGCGTGTTACGACCCGCATCTCGCCGGAGGACACGATCTCGTTGGCGCCGAAGGCCGTTCCACCCAGCGCCACGCCGTTGACCGGCGCGTGCTCACGCAGCATTTCATTGAAATCCGGCGCGGAAATCGTATTCGGAAATTCGATGGCTTCGATGTCATCGCGCTCGCGCAAGATAGCCCATCCACCCGGCGACAGGGTTTCGACGATCAGCAGTTTTTTCTTGTTGGTGGCCATTTCATCCCCTGATGTTTTGTTGATTTTGAATCGGCGCGAGCACAAGCCGCCCATCATCGCCTCGTTTGGCCTTTTCCCGCAAGCCGGGAAAGCGGCCCAACCTCGCTCTTGCCGCCGCCGCGCAGCAAAGGCACACTCCCCGCACCCGCCATCCCGGCCACAACCAACAACAGGAGATCAACCCGTGACCCAGTCCGCGCCCCACCCCGCATCGCTGCTCGAGACACTGGCGCGCTGGGACACCCCGACCATCTGCAATGCGCTGGAAGTGGTCGCGCCGGAACGCCGCCTGATCGGCTACACAATAAAGCCGCTGGTTTGTCCGTTTCCGGACCTGCCGCCGATGGTGGGCTACGCCCGCACCGCAACAATCCGCGCCACGTCGCCATCAAAATTGTCCGCCGCCGACGCGCGTGCGCAGCGGGTCGCGTACTATGAATATTGCGGCATGGGTCATGGCCCCCGCATCAGCATCATTCAGGACCTCGACGGGATCAATATCGGGTTCGGAGCCTTCTGGGGCGAAGTGAACAGTTCGGTTCACAAGGCGCTCGGATGCCTTGGCGTCGTCACCGATGGATCGATCCGCGACATTCCGGCATGGGCACCGGGCTTCCAGGCGCTGGCCGGAAGCATCGGCCCGTCCCACGCCTTCGTTCATCTCGCCGGTTTCGGCGAAACGGTTTGCGTCGCGGGCATGACCGTCAGTTCGGACGATCTGATCCATGCCGACCGCCATGGCGCGGTGGTGATCCCCGCCAACATTGCCGAGAAACTTCCGGAAGCTGCAAGGCTCTGCGAGCGGCGCGAGGAACCGATCCTCAGCATTGCGCGAGACCCGTCTTTCACGGTCGAGAAATTGAAGGCGGCGCTGGCCAAGGCCGCGGAGATTCATTGAACAGCGGTGGCTATCCTCTCGCATTGAGGCAAGTCGCCTAACCCGGAGGTTCATATGAGAGTCGTACTCGGCATCATCGTCGGATTGGTGATCGGATTCCTCGCCATGACATACTATAAGACCGGTCATCTGCCGTTCTAGTCCGGCGGTTCGCAAGTCATCCGAGTCCTGAATGCCTGTCTCATCTCACTACCGCGCCTCGACCAGCCACGCTGCGCTCGGCCCCGAATTCTACGACGTTGTTGCAGCGGCGGTGTTCCCCGACCACATCCTGCGCTATCGCAATCAGCGCGCGGCGAAATCCGTCGGGCTCGACAGGCTGAGCGACGAGGAATGGATTGCGCATTTCGGACGTTTTCAGCCATTGACTGAAAGCTTCGCGGAGCCGCTGGCGCTGCGCTATCACGGCCATCAGTTTCGCACCTACAACCCTGAACTTGGCGACGGACGCGGCTTCCTGTTCGCGCAATTGTACGAGGACAAGGGCCGCCTGCTCGATCTCGCCACCAAGGGCAGCGGAAAAACTCCATGGTCGCGCACCGCCGATGGACGGCTCACGCTGAAAGGCGGCGTGCGCGAGGTGCTCGCCACTTCGATGCTGGAGGCGCTCGGCGTCGATACCTCGAAAACATTCAGCCTGGTTGAGACCGGCGAAGAACTGGTTCGCGGCGACGAGCCTTCGCCCACGCGATCGTCGGTCATGGTGCGTCTTAGCCACTCGCACATCCGGATCGGCACCTTCCAGCGGCAGGCGTTTCACCGCAGCACGGACAATATCCTCAAGCTGCTCGACTATACGATCAAGACCTACATGCCGGATGTCTGGCGGGACGAACCGGCCGCTCGTGCCGTCGCGTTTCTTGAAGAGGTCTGCCGCCGCGTCGCAAGAGTCGGCGCGCAGTGGATGGCAGCAGGCTTCGTTCACGGCGTGCTCAACACCGACAACATTAACGTCACCGGCGAAAGTTTTGACTATGGCCCGTGGCGATTCCTGCCGGTGCTGGAGCCGAACTTCACCGCCGCCTATTTCGACGAGACCGGTCTTTATGCCTACGGCCGCCAGCCCGATGCGCTGTTCTGGAACGTCACGCGACTGGCGGAATGTTTGCTGGGCGTTACCGATCAGCCAAGTCTGGAAAAGGCGCTCGCTATTTTCGAACCTGCGATCCGGCGGGAATTCACCGATGCGATGCTGAAGCGGCTGGGCGTTCAGTCACGCGGCGCGGTGCTCGACAACGAACTGGCGCGTGCGTTGTGGATCTTTCTGGCGGAGACCAAGGCACCGTTCGAACAGACCTTCTTCGACTGGTTTGGCGGCCTCGCAAGCGCCGAACGCGCAACCCGCGGTCCGTCGAAGGAGTTTTATAGCAATCCATCGTTCACTGTGGTTCGCGATGCATTGCAGGACTTTTTGCCACGCGACGGGATTGATCTCGGCCATCCCTTCTTTGCGCGAAGCAACGCATGTTCAATGCTGATCGATGAAGTCGAAGCGATCTGGAAGCCGATTGCGGACAGCGACGACTGGTCGATATTTCACACCAAGCTCGAAGCCATCGACCAGATGCGCGAGGCGTATGGGCTGCACTTGGATTAGCAGCGTCGTCCCGGCGAACGCCGGGACCCACAACCACCGCCCGTGCGAATGACAGGCGATGGTTGGGTTCATTAGCTAAACGCTCTGACAGGGAGTATGGATCCCGGCCTTCGCCGGGACGACATAACCTTACGCCACCTTCTTGCGCGGCGTCGCGGCGGAGAACGTGCCGTCGAGGAAGCCGGTCAGGCGCTTGCGGATGATGAATTCCGCGTCCGCCATGATCCGGTCGATCAGTTCCTTGCAGGTCGGGATGTCGTTGATCAGGCCGACCATCATGCCGCAGCTCCAGGCGCCCGCATCCATGTCGCCCTCAAGCATCACCTTCGGATACACGCCGGCGACCTGATCCATAATGTCATCGATCTTGAGGCTCTTGCCCTTTTCCTTCTCGATCTCGATCAGCTTTTCGACATTCTTGTTGGTGAGCACGCGCTCGGTGTTGCGCAGCGCGCGCATCACAAGACGGGTGTCGAGTTCGGTCGCCTTGGGCAGCGCCTGCTTCACATTCGGATGAACCGGCGCTTCCTTGGTGGCGATGAACCGCGTGCCCATATTCATACCTTGCGCGCCCATCGCGAGCGCAGCAACGAGGCTGCGCGCGTCGGCCATGCCACCTGACGCAACGAATGGAATCGTCAGCTCTTCTTCCGCGCGCGGCAGCAGGATCATGTTCGGCATGTCGTCTTCGCCGGGATGTCCGCCGCACTCGAAGCCATCGACGCTAACCGCGTCGCAGCCAATCGCTTCAGCCTTGAGCGAGTGACGGACCGACGTGCACTTGTGGATGACCTTGATGCCGGCAGCCTTCAGCGCCGGCATGTACTGTTCGGGGCTGCGACCCGCGGTCTCGACCGCCTTGATGCCGGCTTCCTTGATGACCTGGATATATTCCGGATAGGGAGGCGCCGCGAATGTCGGCAGGAACGTCAGGTTCACACCGAACGGCTTGTCGGTCATGTCCTGGCACTTCTTGATTTCCTTCGCCAGCAGTTCCGGCGTCTTCTGCGTCAGGCCTGTGATGATGCCAAGGCCGCCTGCATTCGAGACGGCAGACGCAAGCTCCGCGAAGCCGACATAGTGCATGCCACCCTGAATGATCGGGTGCTGGATGCCGAACAATTCCGTAATCGCCGTTTTCATGTGTTCCCTCTCTTACAATTCTAATCCGAAGTTTCGTCTGCGCCCGTCCGTGGCCGGACTGTTGGTCCCATCGTTAGCGAGGCCCATGCGGCGCTACAATGATTTGCTGTGTCAGACCTGCCATGTCGTCAGTTCTGAAACAGAACGTAACAGGATGAATCAAGCCGTCAACTGGTAGTCAAATGCTGATACAGCGTGTATCAGGACGGCGATAAACCCATTGTAGCGCAACGGAATTTCGCTTGAGCCAGTCCCATCCCGCTAAACCATTTCTTGAAGTCCTGTCGGGAAGCCGCCAGAGCGTGCCGCCGGTGTGGATGATGCGGCAGGCTGGCCGCTATCTGCCGGAATATCGCGAGTTGCGGGCCAAAGCAGGCAGCTTTCTCGACCTCTGCTTCAATCCGGAATGGGCCGCCGAGGTGACGCTGCAACCGATCCGACGGTTCGGCTTCGATGCCGCGATCATCTTTTCGGACATCCTTGTGATCCCCCATGCGCTCGGGCGCGCGGTGCGCTTTGAGGCGGGCGAAGGCCCCCGCCTCGATCCGCTCGATACGCCGGAGAAAATCAACACGCTGGCCGCTGCCGCGGACTTTACCAAGCTCGAGCCAGTCTACGAAGCGCTCCGCCGGGTCCGCAGTGCGCTCGATCCAAAGATTGCGCTGATCGGTTTCTGCGGCGCGCCGTGGACGGTCGCGACCTATATGGTCGCCGGACAAGGCACACCGGATCAGGCACCCGCGCGCATGCTCGCCTATCGCGCGCCGGAGGCTTTCGCAAAGATCATCGACGTGCTGGTCGAGAATTCCATTCAGTATCTGCTCGGACAACTCGCTGCGGGCGCCGACGCGTTGCAGATCTTCGACACATGGGCAGGCGTGCTGCCGCCGCGCGAATTCCAGCGCTGGTCGGTCGAGCCGACGCGGCGCATCGTCGAAGGCGTCCGCGCAAAAGCGCCGCACGCGAAGATCATCGGCTTTCCGCGCGGCGCAGGCGCACAATTGCCGCTCTATGTGGAGCAGACACGCGTCGATGGCGTCAGCATCGACTGGACGGCCGAGCCGTCACTGATCCGCGAACGCGTCCAGAACCGCGTTGCCGTGCAGGGCAATCTCGATCCGCTGGCGCTGATCGCCGGTGGCGCAGCGCTGGACCGCGCCGTGGATGATGCGCTGGCGAATTATGCCGGTGGCCGGTACATCTTCAATCTCGGCCATGGCATTCAGCCCGAAACACCCATCGCGCATGTGGAGCAGATGCTCGCACGGGTGCGCGCGTATAGAGGGTAACTCATTCGTCATTGCGAGGAGCACTTGCGACGAAGCAATCCAGTCCTTTCTGTTTCAAAGCGTGGATTGCTTCGCTTCGCTCGCAATGACGAACCCGTAAATTAAGCCATCAATCCTCGATGCTTGCGTGAACGTTCGCAGCGCCGCGTTTCCAGTAACCCGCCGCCTTCAGCCATGTCTTTGGATGCCGGTGCTGCTCGACCAGAATCCGGCGCAGACGCTTGGCCGTTTCGACCTCGCAGGCCACCCAGACGAAACCGTCGCCGTCGGGCAATTGCAGCGCACGAAGCGCGTCATCCATCAGCGTGCTTGTGCCGGGCTCCTGCGCTCCGCGATGTAACCAGGTTGTGGTGACGAAGGCCGCGCCGTCGAAGATTTGCCGTTCGACCATACCCTCCACTTCCGCCAAAACGATAGCGCGGGCGCCAAGGCGCAACTCTTCGAGACGGCGACCGATGGCAGGCAGCGCCGTCTCGTCGCCGATAAACAGATACCAGTCGAAATCATCCGGGACGAGAAACGAACCGCGCGGCCCGCCGACACCGATCCTGTCGCCCGGCCTTGCACCGAGCGCCCAGCGCGTCGCAGGGCCGGCCTCGTGGATCGCAAAATCGATATCGAGTTCGTTCGCTGCGGCATCGAAACGCCGCGGCGTATAATCCCGCGCAATCGGCCTTGACGCCTCATCGACGAGAATGCGTCCATCAGGACCAAGAGTCGGAAACGTTGGTTCGCTCTCCCCATCGCGCGGAAAGAACAGTTTGACGTGATCGTCAAAGCCGGAACTGATGAAGCCGGCGAGATCCTCACCCGTCAGCGTGATGCGAAGCATCTTCGGCGTCAGAAATGTCACGCGCGCCACGGTGAGCACACGGAATTTCAGATCGTGCCGCACACGCCCGATGTGGTGAGCTAATGTCGTGTTGGGCTGGTTATCGGGGAAACGCACAGGGCTGTCGGTCATAGAGTGTCCTCTCTTGAGAACCAGAGTCGACCATAGACACGACGAAACGCGCGCAGGTCGACCCTTGGTTCAGGATCAATCAGCGCGTTGGTTGACGTTAACGCTTACGTGCGGGGAGCAAATGATAAAGCGCAAGTAACAGACCGGCGACATGCTGACAACCCGCATGGCGCCACACGATGCCGTGATTTATTCATCGTGGAATTTGTCCAACTGAATTGGAATCTTTCAAAATGCTGCCCCACCGAGCGCACTCACGCAGGCCGCGATGTCTCGATGATTGCGGCTGCACCCTTTGCCAGCAGATCGAACGCCACCGCGCGGCCCAGCTCGCGCGGCTTGTCGGCAGGTCCGCTGCGTGAAGCTTCGAGCAACCGATCGCCTTCCAGATCCAGCACCGATGCCGTCAGCGTCATCTCTCGCCCGTCGATGGTCGAATATCCCGCGATCGGCGAATTGCAATGGCCGTTCAACACCCAGAGCACTTCACGCTCGGCATCGGCACACAGATGCGCGGCGGGATCGTCGATCAGCGCGAGAGTTTGCCGCGTCTGCCAGTCGTTCGCGGCGCATTCCACCGCGACGATACCCTGTCCCGCTGCGGGCAACATTTCCAGCGCCGTGAACTCGTGCGCAATGCGCTCCGAAAGACCGACGCGCTCCAGTCCGGAACGCGCCATGATCAGCGCATCGGCCGGGCCGACCTCGCCGCCATCGGCCAGGCGCTGCATCTCGCCATTGTCGAGCTTGCGCACCCGCGTATCGGCGGCGCCACGAAAATGGATCACCTCGATCTCCGGAAACAGCCGTCGCACATAGGCCGCGCGACGCACCGCATTGGTGCCGATCTTGAAGCCCTTGCCCTTGGTGCGTTTCAGATCCTCGAAGGTCACGCCCGCGCGCAGTACTAATGCATCGGTCGGCGGATCGCGCGACAGTGTCGCGCCGATCACAAGGCCCGGCGTGTCCTCATTGCCCGGCATGTCCTTCAGCGAATGCATCGCAGCGTGAAGCTTTCCTGCGAGCACCGCCTCGCGGATTTCGGCGACGAATGCACCGCCCTTCCCGCCATGCGGCAGCAGCAGGCCGGTCTGGTCGGTGTCGCCGCGGGTTTCGAACTTGACGATCTCGACCTTCAGATCTGGGGCGGCGGCCTCTAGCCGGCGTGCGATTTCCTCGGTTTGCGCCAGCGCCATCTTGCTTTTGCGCGTTCCGATACGCAGGGAAATTGCGGCCACGTCTGCTCCGTCTTGTGGTCAATTATTCGAGCATGAACCAGAAAAGCGAAAACAATTTCCGGACGGTTCATGGTCAAATAGAGAATGGCGCACAATACGGCGAGCGGTCCCCTCAATGCAAACGCATTGGGATCAAAAATGACGGATAGCAATGGTTTTGGGGACTGGACGCCGCTGGCGTCATCCGGTCTTGATGCGGGCATGATCGGACACGGCCAGTCATTTACCGGTGGTGCGTCTCGGGCCCGGATTGTCGTTGTCGGCGGCGGATTTTCCGGTGCAGCACTGGCATGGCATCTTCATCGCACCGCGCCCCATCCCCATGAGGTTCTGGTCATCGGGCCCCCCGACGAAATCGGCCGAGGCCTAGCCTATGATAACAGCGACCCGGCGCACCGGATCAACGTGCCGGCCCTGAAGATGAATCTCGATTTCGACGAGGAAGGCCATTTCGACCAATGGCTGATCGCATCGGGCTATCCCGCTCGCGATCCAGCATCGGTGATCGCCGACGTTCACCTGTTTCCGACGCGCAAGGCGTTTGGGGATTACGTCAACGCTCATATCCGGGAGCTTGGCGACGCGGTCACCCACAAAAAGGCGAAGGCACGCGCGATCATCCCGCATCAGAACGGATACCGTATTCTCTGTGACGATGGCGATGACATTCAGGCCGATGCCGTTGTGCTGGCAGTGTGCCATACGCCGCCGGATGTGCCGTCATCGCTTGAATCGCTGCGCACCCGTCCCGGATTTATCGCGAATCCATGGCAGCCTGACAGGTTGCAAACCATCGCGCCCGATGATCGCGTGCTGATCGTCGGAACCGGCCTGACCATGGCCGACATTGTCGCGTCACTCGACCGTCAGGGTCATCGCGGGAACATCACAGCGGTTTCGCGGCGCGGCCTGCGTTCGCAAACCCATGCCACGCAGTTCAGCGAGACCCTCGGCGATTTCGCAAGCAATCCCTCCCGCACCACGCTCGCGCTGCTGCGCCATGTCCGGCGCACCATCGCGGAGGCCGCGCGCGAGGGAAAATCGTGGCATCCGGTGCTCGATCAGGTCCGCCTGCAAGGCTTCGAC
>CAZQMD010000114.1:0-14744 GCA_964594185.1 uncultured Afipia sp.
GGCGATGCCGTTGCCGCGGTCGAGGTGATAGTCGACCAGAAGACCCGTGACGCGCTCGTCGGTCGCCGCAATCGCTTCTGCGGCCGCCACCGGATCGGTGGCCGCGATGACCTTGGCATCCCAGCCGGTCAGCAATGTCTTCATGCCGTCGAGAATGGCGCGGTCGTTCTCGATACAGACAATGAGCGTGCCGCTCATCGGCGCCTTCGAGGAAATACTGGCGCCCGCGAGCGCACCTGTCTGCGTTACGGTCTTGGCAATCGGCATGGTCACCGAGAAACGCGACCCGCCGCTGCGGTTGGATTCAACGGCAATGCCGTGATTGAGTACGCGCGCAAGGCGCTCCACGATCGACAGGCCAAGGCCGAGACCGCGCGCAATGCGTGCGCCCTGATCGAGCCGGTGAAATTCCTTGAAGATTTCCGCGCGCTTCTGGACCGGGATGCCCAGCCCTGTGTCGTAGATTCCAATCTCCAGCGATTGCCCTCTGCGGCGGCAGCCGACCAGCACGCGGCCTTTCGGCGTGTACTTGATGGCGTTGGAAATCAGGTTTTGCAGCAGGCGGCGCAGCAGCACGCGGTCGGATGACACCGGCAGCGAGCACGGCACGAAAGTGAGCTTCAGCTTGCGCGCCTTGGCAATGGGCGCGAACTCGACTTCGAGCGAGCGCATCAGGTCGCTCATGCGGAAGCTCGAAATCGACGGCGTCATGGCGCCGGAATCCAGCCGTGAGATATCGAGCAGGGCGCCCAGAATTTCTTCGATAGCTTCGAGCGAGTCGTCAATGTTGCCGACAAGGCGGGCATCCTCGCCGCCATCCTGCCGTTCCACCAGACTGGTCACATAAAGCCGCGCTGCGTTGAGCGGCTGCAGAATGTCGTGGCTGGCGGCCGCAAGAAAGCGCGTTTTGGAAATATTGGCTTCTTCGGCGGTGCTCTTGGCCATCGCCAGTTCACTGTTGAGCCGTGTGAGCTGCTCGGTGCGTTCGCGCACGCGCTTCTCGAGAGTCGCGTTGGCGCGTTCCAGCGCTTCTGCGGCTTCGAAGCTTGGCGTGATGTCGGAGAACGTAATCACCAGCGCGCCGCCCGGCATGCGGTTGGCGCGAACCTCGACCACCATGTTGCGATCGGTCAGCCGCTCCAGATACGGTTCGCCCTCGGTGGTGTAGGCCGCGAGCCGCCGTTGCAGCGCGGCCGGATCGGTATTCGTTTCAAGCTGTCCGTTGCTGCCGATGAATTCGAGAATCTCGGCCAGCGGAATGCCGATCTGCGAATACTGCGCCGGCAGGTCGAGAATCTCGCCGAACTGCTGGTTCGAGGTGATGAGCTGAAGCTCGGGATTGAACACCGCGATGCCCTGGCGGACGTGATTGAGTGCGGTCTGCAGCATTTCGCGATTGAAGTGCAGGGCGGTGTGCGCATCGTCCAGCAGTTTCAGTGCGGCTTTGGCAGAGACCGCGCGCTTGCGCAGCAACAGCGACAGCACGAGGCGCGACGACGCTGCACCGATCGACGAGGCGATCAGATGTTCAGCATGGCGCAGCAGCCGGAAATCGGCGGGCGCGGCGCGGTCGATGTTGATGTGATGCGAGACGGCAAAGGTTTCGAACGATTGCTGCGCACGTTCGGGGCCGAGATATTGCGCGACGGTGCTCAGCAAATCCTGCACCGTCACCGTGGTGCGCCAACGCCGGAAATTTGGCGCGATCGGCGCCAGTTCGTTCGGCACGAACAGATCGGCCTGGACTCGTTCGATCGAGGTCGGCTGACGCATCAGCGACAGAACGACATAGGTCAAAAGGTTAAGTGAGAGACTCCAGAACACGCCATGAATCAGCGGCGCCATGTCGGTGCCGAACAAGGCGCGGGGCTTGAGCGCGGCGATGCCGAACAGTCCTTCATTGACCCAGATCACGCCGCGCGGATCGAGATCGGCAAAGCTAGGCAGAAATAGGGTGTAGGCCCACACCGCGAAGCCGATCATCATGCCGCCCATCGCGCCGCGCGCTGTCGCGCGCCGCCAAAACAGGCCGCCAAGAAATGCCGGTGCAAGCTGGGCGACAGCGGCGAATGACAACAGGCCGATGGCGGCAAGCTGTGCATTGCCGAGCGCGTGATAGTACAGATAGGCCATCGCCATAATGACGAAGATCGCGACACGCCGGACCTTGAGCAGGAAGCTGCCGAAATTGGCTTCGCCGGGCTGGCCGGACGGACGCCGCTTCAGCGCCAGCGGCATGATGATGTCGTTCGACACCATGATGGCGAGCGCCACGCATTCCACGATCACCATGGCGGTGGCGGCGGAGAGGCCGCCGATGAACACGATCACCGCAAGCGAGGTCGCTTTGGCTTCGATCGGCAGCGCCAGCACATACATGTCGCTGTCGGACGATCCGAACGGGAACGTGACAAGACCCGCGATGGCGATGGGGATCACGAACAGGTTGATCGCGACCAGGTAGAGCGGGAACAGCCAGCGTGCGCGCCGGACCTCGGCCTCGGTTGAATTCTCGACCACGCTGACGTGAAACTGCCGCGGCAGCAGCATGATCGCTAAAAACGACAGTAGCGTCATGGCGAGGAAGTTGCCGATCGACGGCGTTGCCTCGATGGCGCGCACCGCCTCCGGCGTCTTCATCGCGCGCTCCCACAGGTCGGTAGGCCCGAACATGAAGAAGGTCACGAACACGCCTGCGGCAAGGAAGGCGACCAGCTTGACCAGCGATTCCGTTGCGACCGCGAGCATCAGGCCATGCTGGTGTTCGGTGGCGTCGGTCTGGCGGGTGCCGAACAGCACCGCGAAGGCGGCGAGCGTAATGGTGACGATAAAGGCGATGTCGCCGATATAGGGAATGCTGGAGACGTCCTGATCCTGATTGAGGATCGTTTCCAGCGACGATGCCACCGCTTTCAACTGCAGCGCGATGTAGGGCACCGAGCCGATGATGGCGATACCGGCGGCGGTTGCGGCGACCGCTTGGCTCTTGCCGTAACGCGCGGCAATGAAGTCGGCGATCGATGTGATGTTCTGCGACTTGGCCAGTTGAATAACGCGCATCAGCAACGGCGTGCAGAATGCGATCATTAGGATCGGGCCGACATAGATCGCGAGGAATTCGATGCTGGTCCGTGTCGCGAGTCCGACCGAGCCAAAGAACGTCCATGACGTGCAGTAGATCGCGAGCGACAGCGGATAGATGAAGGTGCCGAGGCGGCCGCGCTGAATGTGCGTCAGCCGCTCGCCGTAGCTTGCGACGACGAACAGCAGGCCGATGTACCCAAAGGCGGCTGCGATCACGCCCCAGTCATGCAGCATCGAAACGGTCCCTGGCGTTGCGGTTTCGCTTGCGATTTTCCTTGAGATGTCCCTTGGGGCTCATTCTGTCCAACCGAAGAATTGCTGTCCGGAGCCGTGCCTGCGGACAACGCCGGTTGAACCTTATCCCGGCCCGGGGTCCGGCGCATCCGGACTCGAATATGTGCGACTGGCGAACAATATCTTGGTGAATGAGGCGAATCAGCATATACACGTAAAAGTTGCAATATGAACGTAGCGCACCAAGGAGCCAAACGGATGGGTCAGATGCTACCTTTCGTTCTGCGGGACGCCCCGGTGGTGGTCGTTGATGATGACCCCTCCGTTCGCGATGCTCTGCTGCTGCTGTTGCGGATCGACGGGTTCGAGGCGACAGCCTTCGGTGACGGCGAATCCTTCTTCGAATCCCTCGCCACCTCGATGCCGTCCTGCGTCATCCTCGATCTTCAGCTTCCAGGCCGGTCAGGTCTGGCGCTGCTGAAACAACTGGCCGACATGCGGTTTGCGCCGCCGGTGTTCGTAATCTCCGGCCAATCGGATATCCCGATGGCAGTTGAAGCCATGAAACTCGGCGCGATCGATTTCCTGGAAAAGCCGTTCTCGGCGGGTGCGATGATCGACCGGGTTCGCGAGGCCGTTCGCGCCTATTGCGGATCGATGGCTGGACGCATTGACGGTCTGGCCGATTTTCCGGGCATGCTGCTTCTCACACGCCGGGAACGCGATGTGCTGGCCCTTGTGACGAATGGTGCCTCAAACAAGGAAGCAGGGCGACGGCTGGGCATCAGTCCCCGGACTGTCGAGGTTCACCGCGCGCGGATCATGGACAAGCTCGGTGCGCGAAACGCTGCCGACCTGATGCGGATTGTGTTGTCGAGCGCGCCACCAGCTTCGCGGCTGCGTATCAACGCAGGGTAGTTGCCGCGATTATTCCGCCGCAATCGACTTGGCGTTCAGCGGCAGCTTCAACTGTTCCCAGACCTGAAGCAGCGCTTCGGCAAGGCCGTCGATCAGCACGTCGTCATGATAGGGCGACGGCGTGATGCGAAGACGCTCCGTTCCCTTCGGAACGGTCGGATAGTTGATCGGCTGGATGTAGATGCCGTGCTCTTCGAGCAGAAGATCGCAGGCTTTCTTGCAATGCTCCGGATCGCCCACGAACAGCGGGACGATGTGGGTGTCGCTGGACATCACCGGCAGGCCGGCGGCGGTGAGAATAGCCTTGAGCCGCGCAGCCCGATCCTGATGGCGCTCACGCTCCCAGCTCGACGACTTCAGATGTTTGATTGCGGCAGTGGCCGCCGAGCAGATCGCAGGCGGAAGAGCCGTGGTGAAGATGAAGCCCGGCGCATAGGAGCGGATCGCGTCGATCACCTTCGCATTGCCGGCGATGTAGCCGCCCAGGCAACCGAAGGCCTTGGCCAGCGTACCTTCGAGAAGGTCGATCCGGTGCATGACGCCATCGCGCTCGGCAATGCCGCCGCCGCGCGGGCCGTACATGCCGACCGCATGAACTTCATCGACATAGGTCATCGCGCCGTAACGCTCGGCGAGATCGCAGATCTTGGCGAGCGGCGCGACGTCGCCATCCATTGAGTAGAGGCTCTCGCAGATGATGAGCGTCGGGCGGCCCGGATTGGCGCGCAACAGCTCTTCGAGATGTGCGACGTCGTTGTGGCGAAACACGAGGTACTGCGCGCCGGACTGACGGATGCCCTCGATCATCGAGTTATGATTCAGCGCGTCCGACAGGATCAGGCAATTCGGGATCAACTTCGCCAGCGTGGGAATGCCGGTCTGGTTGGAGACGTAGCCCGATGTGAAAACCAGCGCGGCTTCCTTGCCGTGCAGATCGGCGAGTTCCTGCTCCAGCAGGATCAGCGAGTGATTGTTGCCGGCGATATTCCGGGTGCCGCCAGCGCCGGTGCCTGTGCGCGTCGCCGTTTCGACCAGCGCACCGACGACCTTTGGATGTTGACCCATGCCGAGGTAGTCGTTCGAGCACCACATCACGACGTTGCGTTCACCCTTCGGCGAGTGCCAGGTCGCATGCGGAAAGCGTCCAGCTAGACGCTCCAGATCAGCGAACACACGATAGCGTCGCTCGTCATGCAGCCGTTCGAGGGCATTACCGAAGAACTTGTTGTAATCCATCACCAAAACCCTGGACCGGAACCCGGATTACGGCAGCTGGCCCCGAACATTTCTGAAGGGTCTTCTGTCGCGCACGGGGTCTTTTTTAGAGCTTTTCCAGGTTTAATGTCGAGGCTGTTTTCGCTGATCTTCCATGCAGCTGACGAGGAGTTGACCCAGATCAATCCGGGTCTATCCAGGTCAATCTTTTACCGGTATCGCGCTCAGGCGGCGGTAAATCGCAGCACGCCATCCGCGCCGACATTGGGTGTCAGGCGGCCATGGGCCAGCATGTGATTGACATGCGCGATCAGTTCACCGGCGGCGAAGCCGGTTTGGTGGGCATCGAGCACATGTTTGTGGAATACGACGGGCACCAGTTCCGCTGAGGTTTTCGCCGACGCGCGGCATGCACCGGCGATGAGCTGGCAGCGCTCCTCGTGATGATCCGCAAGTTGCTTGATGCGGGTCTTCACGCCGTAGAACGGGACGCCGTGTCCGGGCAGCACCAGCACGTCATCAGGCAGGAGCTGTGAAAGCTCCGCCAGCGACGTGAGATATTCGCCGAGCGAATTTGCCTCGGGCTCGACCGCCCACACGCTGACATTCGGCGAGATCTTGCTCAGCACCTGATCCGCCGACAGGAAGATATTGTCAGCCTCGCAGTAGAGCATCACCTGATCGAGCGCGTGGCCGCCGCCGGTGAGGACCTTGAATTTGCGCGAACCGATCGCGATCTCGTCGCCTTTCGACAGGCGCTGATACGACGCCGGAAGGATCGAGACACGGGTCAGATAATCCTGGCCCTTGCCGAGCAGGGCTTCGGTGATCTCTTCGTCCATGCCGTGACGGCGGAAGAACAGGCGCTGCGCCAGCTTGCGCTCGGGCGAGCCGCGATGCTGGTGATACGCCGCCTGCAGATATTCCACCTGCGACATATGAAGCGTGCAGTTGAAGCGCTCGACGATCCAGCCTGCGAGGCCGACGTGATCGGGATGCGCATGCGTCACGATCAGCCGGGTGATCTTGAAACCCTTCAGCGGCCCTTCGAACAACGTCGTCCATGCGGCGATGGTGGCGTCGTTGCCGATACCGGTATCGACCATGGTCCAGCCGTCGCCATCGGCGAGCAGGTAGATGTTCACATGGTTGAGGCGAAACGGCAGCGTCAGCCGCACCCACATCAAACCGGGCGCGATTTCGATCGCTTCATCCGGCTTGGGCGGCGTCTCGATCGGATAGCGAAGGCCATCCGGGGCAGCTGTCAGTGGGGCGGTTTTGGTGTGCATCGTCTCGCAATCGCAATTATTCAGGTCCGGCTTAACGCGGCAAACCTCGCCGCGCTAGTGTTCTGGCCAGCCAAAAGTCACGTTTTACGAGGTGCGCCGGCATGGTTGCCATGCAGGGCAACCGCACCGGCGGATGTTTCAAACAATATCAGGACGCCGCTGCGCCGCTCACGGAGACAGCCGCCGCCGACTTTGTGTCCGCATGCACATGGCTCCCGTGGCTATGGCCGTCATGCTTGGCGTCGTCGAGCCGCGACTTGATGCCGAGGCGGTCCAGCAGGTTGGCGTCGCGTTCGGTCTGCGGGTTCTTGGTGGTCAGCAGCACGTCGCCGATAAAGATCGAGTTCGCACCGGCGACAAAGCACAGCGCCTGCAATTCATCGGTCATGTATTGGCGGCCTGCCGACAGGCGAACGACGCTGCGCGGCATCATGATGCGCGCGACGGCAACCATCCGCACCAGCGCGATCGGGTCGGGACGTTCGGCGGTGTCGTTCACCGGCACGCCCTTGACCTCGTTCCACATGTTGATCGGCACGCTTTCCGGATGCTCGGGAAGATTGGCAAGCAGCGCCAGCATGCCGAGACGGTCATCGACCTGCTCGCCCATGCCGATGATGCCGCCGCAGCAGACCTTGAGGCCGGCTTCGCGCGCATGCGCCAGCGTATCGATGCGATCCTGCATCGTGCGGGTGGTGATGATCTTGCCGTAGAACTCCGGCGAGGTATCGACATTGTGGTTGTAGAAGTCGAGGCCGGCATCGTGCAGGCGCCTGGCCTGCGCATCGGTCAGCATGCCGAGCGTCACGCAGGTCTCCATGCCAAGGCCCTTCACGGCGCTCACCATGTCGCAAACCTTGTCGAGATCCTTGTCCTTGGGATTGCGCCATGCTGCCGCCATGCAGAAGCGCTCCGCGCCGGCTTCCTTGGCGCGCTTTGCGGTGGCGACGACATCGTCGTGCTCCATCAGCTTCGATGCCTTGAGGCCGGTGTCGTACTTGGCGCTCTGCGAGCAGTAGCCGCAATCTTCGGGACAGCCGCCGGTCTTGATGCTGAGCAGGCTCGCGGTCTCGACGTGGTTCGGGTCGAAGTTGCGGCGATGAACGCTCTGCGCCTGGAAGATCAGATCCGCGAACGGAAGATCGTAAATCGCCTGCGCTTCGGCGCGGGTCCAGTCGTTGCGCGGTTCGATCAGCGCATCGCGCCCGACCGACACTCCGCCATTCACATCCGAACCCGGCACTATGCTCATGCGTTGACCCCTTGGCAGTTTGAAGACGTCGCCCTGAAGCGCCGCTGTCTCAATTCATCGGGCGAGGCCGTTGTCGCGGCACACGCATTTCCCCGATCACCCTAGCAAGGACCATGGAGGTCCAGAAGAGTCAATCTGGCGCGTGGTTCGGCCTGCGGACCGCTTGCCGAAAGTGACGGAGAATCACGCTGTTCCATGGCGTATTTCGCTATGGCGCGCGCCGTTAACGAATTGAGATTCGGAGCGGCAGACTCCGAAACCCAAAACAGAATGCAGGTATGCCAGATGGCATAGCGTCTGGACGCAATTGTTACGCTGCCCGGATGTTGAGCAGGAAAGCGTCAACCTCGGCGCGCAGCGTGTCGGCTTCACGGCGAAGTTCGTTCGACGCGTTGAGCACATCGCCGGCAGCTGCGCCGGCTTCGCTCGACGCGCGGCTCACGCCGATGATGTTGCTGGAGACTTCCGACGTGCCGCTGGCGGCTTGCTGGATGTTGCGGGCAATTTCCTGCGTCGCCGCACCTTGTTCCTCGACTGCCGCCGCAATCGCAGTGGTGACCTCGTTGATCTCGGTGATGGTTGCGCCGATGTTGCGGATCGCACCGACCGCAGAGGTGGTGACGGTCTGCATGCTCGCGATCTGCGCGCGGATTTCGTCGGTTGCCTTCGCCGTCTGCTCGGCGAGGCTTTTGACTTCCGAGGCGACCACGGCGAAGCCGCGTCCGGCTTCACCGGCACGCGCCGCTTCGATGGTGGCGTTGAGCGCCAGCAGGTTGGTCTGCGATGCGATCTCCTGAATGAGATCGACCACACTGCTGATGCGGTTCGCATTATCGGCAAGGCCCTGCATGGTGGCGTCGGTCTTGCCGGCTTCGCTGACCGCGTTGGCGGCGATCTTGGTCGAATTCGTGACCTGCCGGCTGATCTCCTGGATCGACGACGACAGTTCTTCGGTGCCCGATGAGACGGTCTGCACGTTGTCCGAAGTTTCCTCGGCGGCCGACGCAACCGTACTCACCAGTGTGCTGGAATGTTCGGCGGAGGCCGACATGCTTTCCGCCGTCGATTGCATGACATTCGCAGAGGTCATCAGGCTGTCGAGCGCGACACGCACCTTGTCTTCGAAATGCACGATCTGGTTTTCGATGCGCGAAGCGCGTTCGGCCTTGGCGATCCGGTCCTGATCCTGCTCACTGCTCAAAGAGCGCGAGCGGATCATGCTGTCCCGGAACACCGCGAGCGAGCCGGCCATGACGGCGATTTCGTCTTGCTGGCGGCTGCGTTTCACCTCGGCATCGAGATCGCCCTCGGACAGCCGCTGCATCACGGTCTGCAGGTTGCGGATACGCGCCAGGATGTTGCGGCCGACATAGAGCCACACGAACAGCGCCGATCCGACCAGCGTAAGTGCGCCGAGCGCCAGCATCACCGTTGTCGCCAGCGAGATCGTGCCCTGCGCCTGCTTCGATGCGGTTTCGGTTTCGGCGCGGACGTCGTCAACCAGACGCTTCACGCTCATGTCGAGGCCGCGATTGAGCTTGCCGGTCTCCTCAAGGATGAGCTGACCGTAATCGGTCGCGTCCAACTCCTTCTGCCGGACCTTGAAGACGCTGCCCTTGCCTTCGCCAAGCGCCACGATCTGCTGCAGTGGCGTCCTGATCGCGGTGTCCATGCCGCTTTTTTTCAGGCTGTCCATTTTGTAGATGGCGCTTTCCTTCTTGCCGCGAAAAGCCTCTTCCAGCGGGCTGAGAGTTTCGGTGCTCGGCGCTGCGAGCGCGGCGGTCATGTCGGCGGCCATCAGGTTGGTGTCGGTGATGACGCTGCCGAGCAGATCCACGGAGCGCGCGGCTTCCATGGCATCGTTCTGCTCGATGGTGACCGAGCCGAGAACGGCGTTCAGCTGCGTCTGCGCATCCAGCATCGCCAGCGTCGCGGCGGACAGGAACGCGGTGTGCGCCTTGCGCAACTCGGCCGATTCCTTTTCGCGCAAGGCAGATGTTTCAAGCCTCTCCTTGGCGGCCGCGCCGATGCTGCCGACCATGTCGCCGATGTTCTTGCTGATCTCGCCCATGGCATCCATGACGGTCTTGTCGGCGCCGAGCCGGGAAATCTCTGCAAGCTTTGCCGCGGCGGTCTGCTGGGTCTCCCGCATCTGTTTGCTGCGCTCTTCCAGAACGGCGTCGTTTCCGGAGGCCAGCAGCGCCTGGCCCTGCGTGGAGAGGCTTGCGCTTTGTGCGGAGAGTTCGAGGCTGGCAGCCAGCCGCGGAATGTTCTGTCCGCTGAGATCGGTCATCATGTGGCCGAGCTGGCCGAGCAGGACGCTGGCGCTGGCGCTGATCACGATCGCCATCGCGGCGATTGCGGCAAAGGCCAGAAACAGGCTCCCCCGCACGCCGAGCGAGATGCGCGGCAGTTTGAAACGAAACAGATTTTTCTTGAAATTGAACCGCAAAGCCATTGCCCCAAATCCCCCCGGATTCCGTAGTTCTACTTGCGCGTGCAGTATCGGGATGGCTGGTTAAAATTTTCGCGAAAGATCAGCGGCTTCGACGAAATTTCAGCAACAACTGGCCGATCGCCTGGAGCGAGAGGCGGCGGTAGATCGCGTTGAAATAAAAGGGTTTTTTAGGTCGTCGGTATCGGAGCGCCGCTGCAGGTCTGTTCTGCGTTGTCCGATGCGGGTAGGATTTTAGGGGCTGGTGCTGCCAGACAGGATTGAACTGTCGACCTCTCCATTACCAATGGAGTGCTCTACCACTGAGCTACGGCAGCGAACGCCAGACAAGAAAGAGCCGGAACCGTACCGTGTACGTGAATCAGGCAAAAGGCCTCTAAAGGCGCGCGTTCCTTTGCCATAAGGCCACTGATGGCGCAAGCACCGAGCGGCCCATTCTTCATCTTCCGGCCGGAACTCAGGTCGTGGGCGCTATCTTGTATTTCGCCAGTTCGGGGCCGATCCGGGCGCTCAAGCGTGTGCTGAGGGCCTCCATCGCCCGGAATGGCCGGATCATCACCTCGAATTCGACGATCTTGCCGGTCGAATCGAATTTTATCAGATCGATGCCTTTCAGCTGCAACTCGCCGATATTGGCGCTGAATTCCAGTGCGACATCGTGAGTCCCCGCCAGGAAGGTGCGGTCGTAGCGGAAGTTTTCAAAAATCTGCACCACGGCTGTGAGGATCAGCACGCTCGCCGGACGGCCGGGGATCGGCAGATGGACGAATGGCGAGCGGAACACGGTGGTGTCCGCGAACAGCGGCCGGAGCACGTCTTCGCTCTTGGTTTCAACGAAACGATGCCACTCGCGCAGTGTGTCCTGCGCTTCCGGGGCAAGTGACCCTGTATGTCCTGTCATGGCATTCCCTGTGATATGGCACATGGTATCCGATATGATTGCAACTGACCTTCGCCGGCGATCAGGGTCAAGAAATATGCGAGTAGGGCTGCAATGACGGACACTTCCGGAAAAAACGATGCGAAATCAGCGCGTGAGGCGCGGCTGAAATCCGCATTGCGCGACAATTTGAAACGGCGCAAGTCGCAGGCGCGCGGCCGTGCTGGAACGGCCATTGTCACGCCCGCCGACGATGCCCGGATGCGCGATCAGGAATTGGATGCCGACCGGCGCGAGGGTGACCGCTGAACTGGTCTTGCCGCCTCTATCGCTTGACTGTTCGGCGTGCTGACACGATCTGGTTTTACGAATGCGATGTCCAATAGATGCGGCGCATCGGTCTGAATTTAGGGAATCTGCGTAATGGCGACGGACCAGACGACAGCGATTGAGATGGAAACGCCGCAACCGGATGATGCCCGCACGGCATTTCCGCGTTTCGAGCAGACGTTTCCAAAACTGACGGATGCCGAAATCGAGCGCATGCGCCGGTTCGGCGAGGTGCGCCACTATAAAGACGGCGTGCTGCTGTTCGAGACCGGCAAGGTTGGTCCCGGCATGTTTGTCATTCTCTCGGGGCACGTTGCCATCACGCAGCGCGACGGCATGGGTCACGTCACGCCGGTCATCGACCAGGGGCCGGGACAGTTTCTCGCCGAGATCGGACAGCTTTCGGGCCGCCGCGCGCTGGTGGACGGCACGGCAGAGGGCGATGTCGAGACCTTGCTGATTCCGCCGGACAAGCTCCGTGCGCTGCTGGTTGCGGAAGCCGATCTGGGCGAGCGCATCATGCGCGCGCTCATTCTGCGCCGTGTGAATCTCATTCAGGGCGGTGTCGGCGGGCCGGTATTGATTGGTTCGCCCACACTTGCCGATCTGGTGCGGCTGCAGGGATTTCTGGCGCGCAACGGCAACCCGTATCATTTGCTCGATCCCGCCATCGACAAGGACGCGGCCGAACTGGTGGCGCGCTATTCGCCGTCACCTTCCGACTTGCCCCTCGTGGTGTGTCCGGACGGCTCAGTGTTGCGCAATCCCGCAGAAACTGAACTCGCCTATGCGATGGGAATGATCGGCGGATCGGTCAAGGACAAGCTCTACGACGTCGCCATCGTCGGCGGCGGTCCTGCCGGTCTCGCCACGGCGGTGTATGCCGCGTCCGAAGGCCTGTCTGTTGCCGTGCTCGATGCGCGGCATTTCGGCGGTCAGGCCGGAGCCAGCGCGCGGATCGAGAACTATCTCGGATTCCCGACCGGTATTTCCGGACAGGCGCTGGCCGGGCGCGCCTACAATCAGGCGCAGAAATTCGGCGCCGATATGATGATCCCGGTCGAGGCGCGGTCGCTGGATTGCTCCAAGAAAGATGGCGCGTTCGGCATCGCGACCGAATGCGGTCATCTGCTGAAAGCGAAATCCATTGTCGTTGCCAGCGGCGCACGTTACCGGCGGCCCGCCATCGAAAATCTCGACAGCTTCGAAGGCCGTGGCGTCTGGTACTGGGCCTCACCCATCGAGGGACGGCTGTGCGCGCAGCAGGAGATCATTCTGGTGGGCGGCGGCAATTCCGCCGGGCAGGCGGCGGTGTTTCTCTCAGGCCATGCCAAGAACGTGCGGATGATGATCCGCAGCGGTGGACTTGCCGACACCATGTCGCGCTATCTGATCGACCGGATCATGGCGACGCCGAATATCGAGCTGATGATCCATACCGAGATTGTAGGCCTCGAAGGCGGCGATGCCGGGCTTGAGCATGTGCGCTGGCGCAACCGCAAGACCGGCATCGAGACGGCGGGCGACGTCCGCAACGTCTTCTTGTTCGTCGGCGCTGAACCCGCGACGTCGTGGCTCGACGGCTGTGGCGTGGAGCTCGATCGCACCGGCTTTGTGGTGACCGGTTCGCAATGCGAGGAAGGCAAGCCGGTGTCGGGGCTGGAGACATCGGTGCCGGGAGTTTACGCAGTCGGTGACGTGCGCGCCGGCTCGGTCAAGCGCGTCGGTGGCGCCATCGGTGAAGGCGCGCAGGTGGTGGCCGCGCTGCACGGTTTTCTCAGCGACAAACCGGCATAGCTCCATTAGCCTGCGCAGGTACAACGTTGTTGCGAGGTCATGCCCATGCCCTGCAAGCACATCGCGCAGATCAAGGATGTCACGCCGAGCGCTCTCGGTTGCGAAGAATGTCTGAAGTCCGGCGCTGTCTGGTTGCATCTGCGGATTTGCCGGACCTGCGGTCATGTCGGCTGCTGCGACGACTCGCCGAACAAACACGCCACAAAACATTTCCACGCCACCCAGCATCCCGTCATCGAGGGTTACGATCCGCCGGAAGGCTGGGGCTGGTGTTATGTCGATCAGGTCATGTTCGATCTGTCGGCACGCAAGACCCCGCATAACGGTCCGATCCCGCGTTTTTATTGAACGGAGGGGGCGCCGTTCCCTTGAAAAATTTCAGGGAGGCGGCAATCGGCAAAATCTTGCAAAATTTCTGAAAAGCATGCCGTGCTGAAATGGAACGTCTGTTGCACCGCCGTGCGTATGATGTAGCCTTGGATTCATTCTAAACAGGGGCGCATCATGATTTTAGGCATGTCTTTGGCGGGTTTCACGGTCCTTCATCTCATCATCAGCATGATCGCGATCGGGCTTGGCTTTGTCGTGGCGGGCGGGCTGCTCGCATCCAACAGGCTTCCGGGTTGGACGCTGTGGTTTCTGGTGCTGACGATTCTTACCAGTGCCACCGGCTTCCTGTTTCCCTTCACCAAACTGCTGCCGTCGCACATCGTGGCGATCATCTCCCTGGTGCTGCTGGCGGTCGCGGTCTATGCGCTTTACGGCAAGGGTCTCGCCGGTATCTGGCGCACGGTCTATGTGGTGACCGCGATGCTGGCGCTCTGGTTCAATGTCTTTGTTCTGATCGCGCAGGCGTTCCAGAAAGTCGGATTGCTGAATGTTTACGCGCCGACCGGCGCGGTGCCGCCGTTTGCGATCACCCAAGGGATCGTGCTTGTATTCTTCATCTTCCTGATCGTGCTGGGCATCAGGCGATTCAAGACGGCGTAATGCGACCAAAGCACGGGAGCGTCGATGAAGGTCATTGTCTTCGGCGCGACCGGCATGGTCGGACAGGGAGTCTTGCGCGAGTGCCTGCGCGACGGCGACGTGACGCAGGTGCTGACTGTCGGGCGCAGCATCACCGGCCAGCAAAATCCGAAATTGCGCGAGATCGCGCACAAGGACTTTCTCGATTTCTCCGCCATCGAAAACGACCTCACGGGTTATGACGCCTGCTTTTTCTGCCTCGGTGTATCGTCGATCGGAATGGCCGAGGAGCGTTATCGCCGCCTGACCTATGACATCACG
>CAZQMD010000115.1:0-14716 GCA_964594185.1 uncultured Afipia sp.
ACCGACGCCAGGACGAGGGCGGAGATGGCGGTGCGGATGCCGAGGCGCATGCGGTTGGTCCTGATGGGCGGGCTGGATACAAGCAATACGGAACCATACCAGCGTCTGTTTCAGCCGCGAGGCGATTTCGGCGGCCCGGACACGGCCCTGTGACCGAAGTTGAACCTGAAGAGCCATGAAACATCCGGATTGCCTGTTCCGTACCAGCCAAGACGGCGCTATGCCTTTCGGCAAGTCTCGAAGGTCACGCAATGAACGATGTTTCCATCCCCGCGGCCCTGATCGCGGGCCTCGTCAGTTTCCTGTCCCCCTGCGTCCTGCCGCTGGTGCCGCCCTATCTGGTCTATCTGACCGGCGCGACCATCGAGCATGTCGCCAACGACGAGGAGCCGCAGGCCTCCAAGCGCGCAGTGATGTTGTCGGCGCTGGTGTTCGTGCTCGGGTTCTCCACCGTCTTCGTGGCGCTGGGCGCCAGCGCAAGCTTTGTCGGCGGCTTCATTCGCGCCTGGTCCGCGCAGCTCTCCATTGTCGCGGGCATCGCGATCATTCTGATGGGCCTGCACTTCCTTGGGCTGACGCGTATCGGGTTCCTGATGCGGGAAGGGCGCTTGCCGATTCCGAAGCCGGTCGGGCTGTGGGGCGCCTATGTGATGGGACTGGCTTTCGCGTTCGGCTGGACGCCGTGCATTGGCCCGATCCTGGCGGCTATTCTTTCCGTCGCGGCATCGGAGACCACGGTGACCAAGGGCGCAGGACTGCTCGCGGTCTATTCCGCCGGTCTCGGCATTCCGTTCCTGATTGCTGCCTTCATGGTCGAGCGGTTCTCCGCAGTGCTCGCGCGCATGAAAAATCATCTGGCGACGGTGGAGCGGGTGATGGGTGCGCTGATGATTCTGGTCGGGATCGGATTTCTGACCGGCGCGATCACGGACGTCAGCATCTGGCTGCTGGAGACGTTCCCGGCACTACAGAATTTCGGGTAGCTGCAAATCGTTTGTTTGTCATGCCCGGGCTTGTCCCGGGCATCCCGATAAATTCAGTACGGTGCTTCAGTTATCGAGATCACCGGGACAAGCCCGGTGATGACAACTGGAAGTGTTTCGGGATGATTGAAAAAGAAATGGCCGGGGCAAGCCCGGCCATTTCGCTATCAGAATTGCAGGATCGGACTACGATCCCTTGTTGATCTCGGCGTAGTTGCCCTTGGCATCCCATCGGTAGACGACATAGTCGATCGCCTTGATGTCTCCCTTGGCGTCGAATGCCAGCTTGCCGAGCACGGTGTCCCATTCGCCGCCCTTGATGGCTTCCATCACCTTCTTCGGATCGGTGCTCTTGGCCTTCGTAGCGGCCTGCGACCAGATCTGGAACGCAGCATAGGTGTAGAGCGTATAGCCTTCGGGATCGATGCCCTTCGCCTTGAACTTCTCGACGATGGACTTCGCAGTCGGCTTGTTGCGCGGATCGGGGCCGAAGGTGAACAGCGTGCCTTCCGCCAGCGCGCCGGTGATCGAGGCAAATTCCTTGTCGTTCATGGCGTCGCCCGCCATCAGCAACGTCTTCATGCCCTGATCGCGCATCTGGCGCAGGATCAGACCCGCTTCCTGATGATAGCCGCCGACATAGACCAGATCGATGTTCTCGCGCTTCAGGCGGGAGACGATGGAGTTAAAGTCCTTGTCGCCCTTGTTGTAGGACTCGAACAGCTTTTCCTTCATGCCGCCGGCGTTGAGCGCCTTCTTGGTTTCGTCCGCAAGGCCCTTTCCGTAAGTGGTCTTGTCGTTGAGGATCGCGACGTTCTTGCCCGCAAATGCCTTGAGGATGTACTGCGCGGCGACAGTGCCCTGCTGGTCGTCGCGGCCGCAGACACGGAGCACGTTCCACAGCTTGCGCTCGGTGAAGACCGGGTTGGTCGAGGCCGGAGTGATCTGCAGCACGTTGCCTTCGGCATAGGCTTCTGACGCCGGGATCGACGACGACGAACAGAAATGACCGGCAACAAACTGGACCTTGGAGCTTGCGAGCTTTTCGGCGACCGAGCGCGCCTGTTTCGGATCGCAGGCATCGTCGCCGACCTGCAGCGCGAGCTTCTTGCCGTTGACGCCGCCTGCGGCATTGAGGTCGGCCACGGCAAGGTCCGCGCCGTTTTTCATCTGACGGCCGAACGCGGATTCGCTGCCCGTCATCGGACCGGCGACCGCGACGGAAATGTCTTGCGCAAATGCAGCGGTCGACATGGCGAGCGACGCGCCGAGTGCGAGGCCAAGGATACGGGTGGGTTTCATAAAGCAATCCTCATGCAGGTCTCGAAGGCGCAGCCGGGAGGCCCGCCGGGCGAACAAATCACAGATATTGTCGGCTGATTTTACCGCCAAGTCATCGGCAATCTTGCGTCGTGCTCAGGCCTTGGCTGGCGCATCTTGCCGCAGCCGCCAGCCGAGTGGACCATTGGGCTCATAGAGCCAATAATACTGCCGGACCATCTGTTGCGCCCGCGTGCGCTGAAAAGACAGGCAGGCCGCGGCGATCAAAAAGGCAGTTTCGATCACATAGGTCTGCGGCTGCAACAAAGGTTCGTTGAACAGCGCAAAATGAACGAACCGCACCGCAAGCCCAAGCGGGATCATGGCTATCACGGCCGTTCCAATGTTGCGCCAGGTCAGCGCAATGCCGCGCCCGGCCATGATCGCGCATCCGCCGCCGAGAACGAGCGTAATGAACAAAACCTGCGATATGGATTCGTTGTCATAGAGATGCATCACGTCGTTATCCCAAAGCCTATAGGCATGATCTGATCCGAAAACCGGTTCCCACTTTTCGGGATCATGCCTAGTGCCGTCCCCCCTCAAGATACGCTGCACGAATTTCCGGTCGCTCCAGCAATTCTGCGCCAGTTCCGCTAAGCGTGATCTTGCCGTTGACCATGACATAGCCGCGATGCGCCAGTTTCAGCGCATGATTGGCGTTCTGTTCCACGATCAGAACGGTCAGGCCGTCTCTTTTGTTGAGCGTGCGGACCGCATCGAAAATCTGGCGCGCGATCAGAGGTGCAAGACCGAGCGACGGCTCGTCCAGCATCAGGAGGCGCGGGCGGCTCATCAGCGCGCGGCCGATCGCCAGCATCTGCTGCTCGCCGCCGGACAATGTACCGCCGCGCTGGGCGATGCGTTCCTTGAGGCGCGGGAACAGCGTGAAGACGCGCTCCAGATCTTCGTTGCGCTCGGTTTCGGTGCTTTCCGTGGCTGCATCGGCGCCCATGCGCAGGTTTTCTGCCACCGTCATGCGCGGGAAGATGCGGCGTCCTTCAGGAGACTGCGCGATCCGCAGCCGCGCGACATGATGGGTGGCCTCACCGGTGATATCGCGCCCGTCGAAGGTGATGATCCCGGCGCGCGCGCGGGGACGTCCGAACACCGACATCATCAGCGTGGATTTGCCCGCGCCGTTGGAGCCGATCAGCGCGACAATCTCGCCCGCATTGATGTCGAGATCGACGCCTTTCAGCGCTTCGATATTGCCATAAGCTGCGACAAGGCCGCGGATGGAGAGAAGCGCGCTCACGTTCCGCTCTCCATGACTTCGATTGCGGTTTGCTCGTCCGCACCAAGATAGGCCGCGATGACTTTCGGATCGTTGCGGATCTCCTGCGGCGTGCCTGCCGCGATCTTCACGCCGTGGTCGAGCACAAAGATGCAGTCGGAGATTTCCATCACGACAGACATATCGTGTTCGATCAAAAGCACCGAGGTCCCGTGATCCTTGCGGATCGCCAGCAGCAACTGGCTGAGTTCGTCGCTCTCTCGCGCGTTGAGTCCGGCGGCGGGCTCGTCAAGGCAAAGCAAAACAGGCTCGGAACACATCGCGCGCGCGATCTCGAGCCGTCGCTGGTCGCCATAAGGCAGATTGCCTGCGGCGTCATCGGCGCGCGGGGTCAGGCCGATGCGGACGAGCCAGTAGCGCGCGCGCTCGATGGCGTCTTTCTCCGCTTGGCGGAAACCCGGCGCACCGATCAGGCCGAGAAACGTATAGCCCGACGCATGCATCAGCGAGTTGTGCTGGGCCACCATCAGGTTTTCCAGCGCGGTCATGCCCGCAAACAGCCGGATGTTCTGGAAGGTGCGCGCGACCTTCGCGACCTTGGAAATGCGGTAGTCGAACAGCCGCTCCAGCAGAAACTCGCGGTTGTCTTCGTGAATGAGGCGCATCATGCCGGTGGTCGGCTTGTAGAAACCGGTGATGCAGTTGAACACGGTGGTCTTGCCCGCACCGTTGGGGCCGATCAGCGCGGTGATGTCGCCGCGCTTCGCCGTGAATGACAGATCGTTGACGGCGACAATGCCGCCGAAGCGCATCGACAGGTGATCGACGGCGAGAATGTTATTGCTGGTCACGCTTGAAGTCATCCGTGGCCTTCCTTGACCATGGCGGATGAAATTTCGGTCGGCTTCTCCAGATAGACCGATGGCGCGCGATGGCCGATCAGGCCGCGCGGCCGCCAGATCATCAGCAGCACCATCGCAGAGCCGAACACCAGCATGCGGAACTGTTCAAGGCCGCGGAACAGCTCAAAACCACCAATCATGGCGAGGGCTGCCAGCACGACGCCAAGCTGTGAGCCCATGCCGCCGAGCACCACAATGGCCAGCACCAGCGCCGATTCTTGAAACGTAAAGGACTCAGGGCTGATGAAGCCTTGCCGAGTGGCAAAGAACGCGCCAGCAAAGCCGCCGAACATTGCGCCAGTCGCGAACGCCGTGAGCTTGGTCGTCGTGGTGTTGATGCCGAGCGAGCGGCACGCGACTTCATCCTCGCGCAGCGCCTCCCATGCGCGGCCGATCGGCAAGCGGCGCAGGCGGATCGTCACCCAGTTGGTCAGCAGTGCGAGCGCAAGGATCAGATAGAACAGGAAAACCACGCGATGCGTGGTGGAGAATTCGATGCCGAGACGGGTGGCAAGCCCGTCATCAGTGTTGGTGAGCGGAATGCCAAAGAACGAGGGACGGGGAATGCCGGTGATGCCGTTCGGCCCGCCAGTGACATGCTGCCAATTGAGAAGCACAAGCCGGATGATTTCCCCGAAGGCGAGAGTGACAATAGCGAGATAATCGCCGCGCAGGCGCAGCACGGGAAAACCAAGCAGCACGCCCCAGAAGGCGGCAAGGATGCCCGCAAGTGGCAGGCAGACCCAGAACGACAGATCGAAGGTGGTGGACAGCAGCGCGTAGGAATACGCGCCGACGGCATAGAAGGCGACGTAACCGAGATCGAGCAGACCGGCGAGGCCGACCACGATGTTAAGGCCCCATCCGAGCATGACATAGGTCAGAACCAGAATGCCGAGATCGAGAATGTAGCGCTGGTCGTAGAAAATTACCGGCACCAGCAGCGCAAACACCAGAAGCGCAGGCGCGACAAAGCGGCCGAAACTTCCGAACGTGCTGCGCACGGATTCGGGAATGAGCGACACGCTCTTCGAGGGGCCGATCCACTGCCGCACCAACTCGACAATGATGCTGCCGAAAAACACCGCGCCGACAATCGCTGCGAGATCGCCGAACCGTGTCCAGTAGATCAGCTGGCCCTCCGGACCTGCTTCGGTTCTCACGCCAATCATCAGTGAAAACAGAACCAGCGCCACAAGGGCGCTGATGAGGGATTTTTTGAGAATGAAAGGGATGCCGTGCGCTGCCGCGGCGGCTTTTGGCGCACGAATGGCAGGATCGGTTTCGCGCGCCACGATGTCCTCTCAGACTTTTTCGACTTCCGGACGACCGAGCAGACCGGTCGGCAGGAAGATGAGGACAACGATCAGAATCGAGAACGCCGCGACGTCCTTGTATTCGGAGGTGAAGTAGGCAGCCCAGAAGGTTTCGATCAGGCCGATCAGAAGTCCGCCAAGCATCGCGCCGGGGAGCGAGCCGATGCCGCCGAGAACCGCGGCAGTGAACGCCTTGATGCCAGCGACGAAGCCCATGAAGAAATCGACCACGCCGTAATAGAGCAGGTACATCATGCCCGCGACCGCGGCGAGCGCAGCACCGATCACGAACGTCATGGAGATGGTGCGATCCACATCCACGCCGAGCAGCGCGGCCATGGTCTGGTCCTGCTCGCAGGCGCGCATGTCTCGGCCGAGCCGCGTCCGCGCCACCAGCCACGAGAAGATCGCGAGCAGGATGACCGTGGTGACGACAACGATGATCTGGATGTTCGAGAGCTGAACGACGAAACCGTCGCGTTCGAACAGCGTATGTCCGCCGGTGATCACGGGCGGCACTGGCTTAACCCGCGCGCCCTGCGACACCTGCGCGTAGTTGGTCAGGACGAACGACATGCCGATGGCGGAGAGCATCGGCGCGAGGCGAAACGATTGCCGTAGCGGGCGATACGCAATCCGCTCCACGGTCCAGCCGTAGAGTGCAGTGACGGCCATCGCCACCAGCAGCACCAGAAGCAGGATGACCGGAACAGTGGTCAGGCCGATCGAAACCAGGATCAGAAAGGTGATGAGGGCGATGAAGCCGCCGATCATGAAAATATCGCCATGGGCGAAATTGATCATGCCCACGATGCCGTAGACCATCGTGTAACCGATCGCGATCAGGCCGTAGATCGAACCGAGCACCAATCCGTTGATGAGCTGCTGCGCGAAATAATCCAAGAACCGATCCCTGGGGCTGCCGTGTTCGAGCAAATGGGTGACACGTCGAAGGCTCCGGCAGCCAGGTCGTCGCGTCGTCCCATTTTCTAACAGTGGGAACTGAAGGCGGCAACCGTACCCCGTGCGGCGTGGGCCCGTCGTCCACGACGTTTGCAATGCCGCGAAAAGACCACATCGGAACTCAGGTTCCTCTGAAACCAATAGCGGCGACGACGGTTGGGTTCGTGTTCAACAAAGGAGAGTCAACATGGGCAACCAGAACAATCCGAACCAGAACCCAGGCCAGCAGAGCCAGAACCCCGGGCAGAAGCCAGGTCAGCAGCAGGGCGGCGGTCACAAGCCGGGCCAGCAGCAGCAGGATCCAAACCAGAAGCCCGGCCAGCAGGGCCAGCAAAAGGGCGGACACTGAATTTTTGGGCATGATCTGCCTGCCCTGATTGTTCCGTCCGGACAGTCTGAGGAAAATCCCGCCGAAAGGCGGGATTTTTCTTGTGCCCGGAGTCTCGTTTGTCCACCAGGGCAGGCGCGCCGTTAAGGTTAAAAAAGGGTTTAAATTGCCGCCTGCCTTTGAGCGGCGTTAGCTCCGCCGATCAACATTGCTGCGCCCAAGGGTGCGGCTTTGGCCGGAGCATGACATCGAAACCAGGACCTTGAACCGGGGTTTCGGACGCCATGTTCCTCAAGTCAGGGGCAGGGCGCGGCATGTCGAAGGATTGGCGGATTAGCACGTTCAATGGCGTGTTTCTGGCGTGCTATTTCATCCCGTCGTGGACGATCTCGGCGATGAAAATCTGGATCTCGCCGATCCGGGGATTTTACGACCGCAGCAATATCGCCACGGCATTTTACGTCAGCGATTTCATGACCATCTCGTCCATGGGAACGATCCGGATTGCGTGGCTGCTCGCGCTGTCAAAGGTGATGGTCGCAGCTTTCTTTCTGGTTTTTCTGGTGCTGGTTATTCGTGCTGCAATCCGCAACAAGGGCGGAGCAGACGAGGCATTGGCCTTTGCGCTCGGACTCGGCGCGTTCATCAGCATGGCAAGCCTGATCGCGGCCTCGAAGGTCGCGGAGATGGCGGCGCTGCGTCTTCATGCCAGCGAGACGTTATTGCTGATCGGTGCGGCGATCCTGCTGATTATCGAAACTGATCCGACGGTGGAACGTAAAACCGAAGCAGCTTCGTCCGCTGTTCCGCATCATGGCTTGTTGTCGAGCAGTCCCAATTCCTGAATGACGCTCGCGGCTTCCTTGACCGCGTGATTGGCGGCAGGCACGCCGCAATAGATCGCCTGCTGCAGCAGGATTTCCTTGATGTCGTCCGGCGTGAAACCGCCTTCGCTCAAGGCGGCCCGGACATGCAGGCGAAATTCATCCCATTGGCCCAGCGCCATCATCGTTCCGATCACAAGGACGCGGCGGGTGCGTTCGTCGAAATGCGGACGCGTCCAGATCTCGCCCCAGGCGTAGCGTGTGATGAGATCGAGAAAGTCCGCGTTGAACGGCGTTCTGCTCGCGGCCGACTTGTCGACCCAGGCATTGCCGAGAACCTTGCGCCGTTGCGCGGTGCCTAATTCACGGCGTTGATCGTCGTCCATGATTGTCTCACCGTTGAGTGAGGAAGCCGACCACGGCTTCTGTGAAGTTGTGCGACTGCTCGACGTTCGAGATATGCGCGGCATCGAGCAGGGTCATGCTCGCATTCGGAATGTGACTGCGGATGAAGACGCTTGCCTCGACCGGCGTGGACAGATCGTGACGTCCGGCGATCACCAGCGTCGGCGCTGTGATGCGCGGAAGGAGGTCGCGCTGGTCGAGTTTGCTCAGGGCTTCGCAGCAGGCGATGTAACCTTCCGCAGGCGAAGCGATCAGCATCGCCTTCATGCGCTCGGTGATCTGCGGTTCACGTTCACGGAAGTCAGCGGTCAGCCACGCCGCGATCACGGCGTCGGCGATGGATGCGAGGCCGCCTTCCTTCACCGCCTTGATGCGGTTCAGCCAATTGGTCGGGTCCGGATAGTAGCAGGCCGTATTGGCGAGGATCAGCTTCTCGATGCGTTCGGGCGCATTGGCTCCGAGCCACTGGCCGACCATGCCGCCCATCGACAAGCCGCACCAGTGAATCTTCTCGATGTTGAGATCGTCGAGGATCGCCAGCACATCCTTGCCGAAACGCTCCATTGAATAGGGGCCAGCAGGCACGCCGGATTTGCCATGGCCACGCCGGTCGTAGCGTACCACGCGATAGAGCTTGGTGAGCGCCGCCATCTGCGGCTCCCACATCTGCATGGTTGCACCCAGCGAATTCGACAGCATGATCGTCGGTCCGCCGTCGCGCCCCTCCACCGAGACATTGAGCAGGCATCCGTCGGCATCGATCATAGGCATATTGGTTCTCCGTAACGTCTTCTTGTCTTTATGGGTTGCCGAGCGGCGCCAGCAATCGGTCAATCATTGTTTGAGCGACGCCCTGATAGGCCATCGGATTGAACAGTGCTTCCAGTTCTTCGGCGGGAATGTGAGCCGTGACGCGTGTATCTTCAGCCAAAATGCTGCGCAGATGTTGCTTGCTCTCGATAGCCCGGCGGCTTGCGGCCTCGACGAGATGATGCGCCTCGCTCTTGCCGACCTTTTCCGCCAGCGCCATCGAGACCGCTTCAGCCATCACGAGACCCTGGGTCATGTCGAGGTTGGCGCGCATGCGCGTCACATCGACTTCGAGTCCCTCGGCGATTTCGGCGATGGCTGCGAGCGCGCCTGACGTCACCAGTTGCAGTGTCGGCAGTGTGGGCCATTCCGCATGCCATGGCCCGGCGCTGCGTTCGTGGTCCTGAACCTGCGCGCTCATGATCGTCGCCGCGAGATTAGGGGCCATGGTCGCCGCAGCCAACGCCCGCGCCGCCGCCACGGGGTTGCGCTTGTGCGGCATGGTCGATGAGCCGCCGCGGCCTTCACCCGCAGGCTCGAAAGCTTCGCCGACATCGGTCTGCATCATCAGCGACACATCGCGCGCGATCTTGCCGCAGGTGCCGGTGAGAATGGCGAGGCTTGATGCGACATCCGCGATGCGGTCGCGATGGGTATGCCACGGTGCGTCCGGCAGCGGCAGCGACAATTCCTGCGCAAGCTGCTCGGCGACCTTGAGGCCCTTGTCGCCGAGAGCCGCGAGTGTGCCTGCCGCTCCGCCAAACTGCAGGGCGAGCGTGTCGTTGCGTAGCCGCTTGAGCCGCTCGCGCGAGCGATGCAATGCCGCTGCATATTCCGCCAGCTTCAATCCGAACGGCATCGGCAAGGCATGCTGCAGCCATGTGCGGGCAACCACCGCTGTTTCACGATGCTGAATGGCCAGGCGGACGAATCCGGTAATTGCGCGATCGAGATCCGTCAGCAGCGCGTTGATTGCGGCGCGCAGGCCCAGCATGGTCGCGGTATCGATCACATCCTGGCTGGTCGCGCCCCAATGCACATAACGCGCAGCGGCGGGATCAGCGGCGGCGACCTTTGCGGTCAGCATTTTCACCAGCGGGATCGCGAGATTTCCGGCCTGAACCGCGGCCTCGGCCAGTGCCGCGCGGTCGAACGCTTCGGCATGGCAGGCCTTGGCGATGCTCTCCACGGCGCTGGCCGGAATGATGCCGACAGCGGCTTCCGCGCGGGCAAGCGCGTGTTCGAAGTCCAGCATGTGCTGCAGATACACCTCGTCATCGCACACAGTGCGCATGGCGGCGCTCGACAGCAGCGGCGCGAGCAGGGGAGGCAGGGACGAACTCATGATGCGCGGACCCTATCCAAGGCTCCGACGCCTGCCAATAGCGCGATACCTGTCGGTGAAAGCACTGCAGCACGAGAAAAGTTTGCAGTTCGATGATTTTGCAAGGCTCTTTTGCGCACGATACCCTTTCCTTTGCGAACACTGTATCCTAACTCAGGCGAACAAGGCCGCAGGGTTGTGGCTACCGATTGAAGGAGGCATGCACATGGCAATGACGATGACGGGTGAGGTGCAGCTTCCTGCGACTCGTGAGGTTGTCTGGGCGAAGCTCAATGACCCAGCTGTTTTGAAGTCCTGCATTCCGGGCTGCGAGGAATTGAACGTCGCCGGCGAGAATCAGTTCGAGGCCGTCGCCAAGATGAAGGTCGGGCCGGTGTCCGCGCGCTTCAAAGGCAAGGTCACCCTGAGCGACTTCGATCCGCCTAGTAGTTACAAGATTTCCGGTGAAGGCGAGGGCGGTGTTGCCGGATTCGCCAAGGGCGGGGCCACCGTCGCGCTGGCCGAAAAGGATGGCGGCACGCTACTCAGTTATAATGTCGAGGCCCAGATCGGCGGCAAGCTGGCGCAGCTCGGCCAGCGGCTGATCAACGGCGCGGCCAAAAAGCTGGCCGACGAATTTTTCGCGAAGTTCGCCGAGGCCGTGAAGGCGGGCTGAAGGCCGTTTGGGCATATCAGCTGCCCGCTCAAATCAAGCCTTCTTGTCCGGAAGCGGTGGGTGGCGAGGTTGCCCATTGGCACAATGGCCCATATTATGAGTTTGGAACCGTTTTAAATGCGTTCCGCACCGCGTTTTCCGTGCTCCGGACCGCGGTTTCATGCCTCGCCAAGCCGAAACCAAGAGAGTTTTGATGGCCAAGATTTCACTGATCGTGAACGGCAGTCCTGTGACGGGTAAGGTCGATTCGCGCACGTTGCTCGTCCAGTTTTTGCGCGAGCATCTCCATCTCACCGGCACCCATGTCGGCTGCGATACCTCGCAGTGCGGGGCCTGTGTCGTTCATCTCGACGGCAAGGCTGTGAAGTCCTGCACCACGCTGGCAGTGATGGCGGACGGTCATAATGTGACGACCATCGAAGGCCTTGCTGCTGACGGCGCGCCGCTGCATCCGATGCAGGAGGCGTTCCGCGAACATCACGGCTTGCAGTGCGGCTTCTGCACGCCCGGCATGATCATGACTGCGGTCGATCTGGTTCATCGCAAGGGACACGACCTGAGCGACGAGCTCATTCGCGAGGAGCTGGAAGGCAATCTCTGCCGCTGCACTGGCTACCAGAATATCGTGCTGTCGATCGCGGCCGGCGCCAAGGCGATGGCCAAATCCGATCTCGCATAATCCCGCGACGTTCCCGAAGGACAGCTCATGTACGACTTCAAGTATCATCGTCCGGGGACTGTGCGGCAGGCCGCCAATCTTCTGATCAAGAATGAAGACGCCAAGCTTGTTGCCGGCGGTCACACGCTGGTGCCCGTGATGAAGCAGCGGCTCGCCAGCCCGCCGCATCTGGTCGATCTCAGCCATATCGAAGGTCTCAACACCATCGAGATGAAGGGCCGCAGTCTTGTGATCGGCGCGACCGCGACGCATTTCGAAGTGGCGAATTCGGCCGTTGTGGGCGAGGCGATTCCGGCGCTTGCAGAATTGGCCGGCCTGATCGGCGATCCTGCCGTGCGCCACAAGGGCACCATCGGCGGCTCGCTCGCCAATAACGACCCAACCGCTGATTATCCGGCGGCGGTGCTGGCGCTGGGCGCGACCATCGTCACCAACAAGCGAAAGCTCAAGCCGGAAGAATTCTTCCAGGGCTTGTTCACCACAGCGCTGGAGCCGGACGAAATCATCACCCGCGTGATGTTCCCGCTGCCGAAGAAGGCCGCGTATCAGAAATTCCGCAATCAGGCCTCGCGCTACGCGCTGGTCGGCGTGTTCGTCGCGCGACGTCCTTCGGATGTCCGCGTCACGGTAACCGGTGCGGGCGGCGACGGCGTGTTCCGGGTCACGGAGTTCGAGGAAGCGCTCAAGAAGCGGTTCTCGGCCAAATCGCTCGACGGGCTGACAGTCTCCGCCGACGGTCTCAATAGCGACATTCACGGCAGCGCGGAGTATCGTGCGCATCTGATCGGCGTGCTGGCGCGCCGCGCCGTGGATGCCGCCACGGCGAAATAGGCTACTGGAGTTGATCCCCGCATGAGCAAGATCCCGGCGTCCGTCGATGCAACGCTCGATCTGCTCACCAGCCGTGGCTATCTCGCGGAGCGTTCGCTTGCGACGGTGGTCTATCTGTCGTTGCGCATGGGCCGGCCTCTATTCCTCGAAGGCGAGGCGGGCGTCGGCAAGACCGAGATCGCGAAGGTGCTCAGCGCCGCGCTCGGACGCAAGCTGATCCGTCTGCAATGCTATGAAGGCCTCGACGTCGCGTCCGCTGTTTATGAGTGGAACAGCGCGGCGCAAATGATCGCCATCCGTCTGGCGGAAGCCAGCGGCGAAACCGATCGCGAGCAGTTGTCCGCGGATGTGTTCGCGGAAAAGTATCTGATCAAGCGTCCGCTGTTGCAGGCGCTGGAGCCGGATGTCGCCGGGCCGCCGGTGCTGCTGATCGATGAACTCGACCGCGCCGATGAAGCGTTCGAGGCGTATCTGCTCGAAATCCTCAGCGACTTTCAGGTCACCATTCCCGAGTTCGGTACGGTGAAAGCGCCGCAACCGCCCATCGTGATCGTGACTTCGAACCGCACCCGTGAAATTCACGACGCGCTTAAGCGCCGCTGTCTCTATCACTGGGTCGATTATCCGTCCGCCGAGCGCGAGCTCGCCATCGTGAAATCGCGCGTGCCGAATATCGGCGCAAAGCTGTCGCAGCAGGTGGTCGGTTTCGTGCAGGCCTTGCGCGAGCAGGATCTGTTCAAGGTGCCGGGCGTCGCGGAGACCATCGACTGGGCGACGGCGCTGACAGAACTCGACGCGCGCTCGCTGACGCCGCAAGTGGTGGGCGACACGCTCGGCGCGCTGCTCAAATACCAAGACGACATCGGACGCATGCAGGGTCCGGCGCTCGACAAGGTTATCAAGGAAGCCGTCAAGGACCCGGCGGCCTGAACGCGTTCTGGACATTGTCATGACCGATGACATCGCAAATCCAGCGGCCGGACTGATCGCGGACAATGTCATTGGCTTTGCCCGCGCCTTGCGCGTGGCAGGATTGCCTATTGGGCCGGGCGCGGTGATCGATGCATTGAAAGCGATGCAGTTGATCGACATCGGCAATCGCGCCGATCTGTTTACGACTCTCGAATCCATTTTTGTCAAACGCCATGAGCATGCGCTGATCTTCGCGCAGGCGTTCGATCTGTTCTTTCGCCGCGCCGAAGGCATGGAAAGCATGCTCGACTCGGTGCCGTTGCCGCCTGAGGCGCAGAAGCCGCCACCGCCTGCCTCGCGCCGCGTGCAGGAAGCCTTTTCGCAAAGCCGCAACATCGAAGGCCCCGAGATCGAGGAGAAAGACGTTCAGCTGTCGGTCTCCGACCGCGAGGTGCTGCAGCGCAAGGACTTTGCGCAGATGAGCGCCGCGGAGATCGCTGAAGTGACGCGTGCCATCGCGCAGATGAAACTGCCGCAGGCTGAGCTGCGGACGCGGCGTTTCAAGCCGGACGCACGCGGCTCGAAACTGGATCTGCGGCGCACCTTGCGCGGCAGCCTGCGCACAGGCGGCGAAATCGTGAAGCTGCAGCGGCTCGGGCGGATCGACAAGCCGGCGCCGATCGTGGCGCTGCTCGATATTTCCGGCTCAATGACAGACTATACGCGGCTGTTCCTGCAATTCCTTCACGCGATTACCGATGCCCGCAAGCGCGTCTCGGTGTTCCTGTTCGGTACGCGGCTGACCAATGTGACGCGGGCGCTGCGCGCGCGCGATCCGGATGAAGCGCTGGCGGCGTGTTCAAGCAGCGTCGAGGACTGGGCGGGCGGCACGCGGATCGCCACCTCTCTGCACAATTTCAACAATCTCTGGGGCCGCCGGGTGCTTGGCCAGGGGGCCATCGTCCTGCTGATTTCGGATGGGCTGGAGCGCGAGGCAGATTCACGGCTGGAATTCGAGATGGACCGGCTGCATCGGTCCTGCCGCCGCCTGATCTGGCTCAATCCGCTGCTGCGCTTCGACGGCTTCGAGGCCAAGGCGCAAGGCATCAAAATGATGCTGCCCCATGTTGATGAATTCCGGCCCGTGCATAACTTGAAGTCCATGGAAGGGCTGATTGCGGCGCTATCATCGGCCCAGCCGCCGCC
>CAZQMD010000116.1:0-14486 GCA_964594185.1 uncultured Afipia sp.
GGCGTCCATCCGACAAAATAAAAATGGCCGGGACATCCCGGCCATTTTTATTTGAGGGGCGCTTTACCGGATCGGCGGCGCATCCTGGATGCCGCCCGCGCTCCAGAGCTGATTCAGGCCGCGTGGAATCTTGAGCTTCGAATCCGTGCCGACGTTGCGGTCATAAACTTCGCCATAGTTGCCGACATGGCGGATAATGCGTGCGGCCCAATCCTTGGTCAGGTCGATTTCCTCGCCATAGGCGCCTTCGGTGCCGAGCAGCCGCATGATGTCGGGCTTTTTCGACTTCAGCGCTTCGTCGATGTTCTTCGAAGTGACACCAAGTTCCTCGGCATTCAGCATGGCGTAAATCGTCCACTTCACGATCAGCAGCCATTCGTCATCGCGCTGCCGGACAACAGGTGCCAGCGGCTCCTTTGAGATCACATCCGGCAGGATGACATGCTCCCCGGGCTTGGTCAGCCGTAGCCGCAGCGCATAGAGCTGCGAGACGTCAGTGGTTAGAACATCGCACTGGCCTGAATCGTAGGCCTGCAGAACATCATCAAGCTTGGAGAAATTCAGTTCCTGATACTTGATGTTGTTGGCGCGGAAATAGTCCGCGAGATTGAGCTGCGTTGTCGTCCCGGCCTGCACGCAGACCTTGCTGCCGTCGAGTTCGAGGCCCGAATCGATCTTGCGCGACTGGCGAACCATGAAGCCTTCGCCGTCGTAATAGGCGATCGCCGCGAAGTTGAGGCCGTATTCGGTTTCGCGCGACATGCTCCAGGTAGAGTTGCGCGACAGGATATCGACCTTGCGGTTGCGCAATTCCTTGAAGCGTTCGCTGGCGTCAAGCGGAACGAATTTCACCTTGTTCGGATCGTTGAAGATGGCAGCGGCGACGGCGCGGCAGATATCGACATCGAAGCCGGACCAGTTGCCCTTGTCATCAGGAATGGAGAATCCCGGCAGGCCGCTGTTGACGCCGCACAGAACGGCGTCGCGTTTCACGGTGCGTTTCAGGGTTCGGGTATCGTAGCGCTCATAGGCGATGGCGCCTGCAGCGACCGCGACAGCGATGACCGCGCCGATCAGGAGACCGGTGCCGAAGGTGCGCGAAAAAATGGCCATGAATGAAACTCGCTTCTGAAGGATGCGTGTAGGAAACGATTGAAGGGTAATGGACTTTTAGATTTCAGGCCGTTGGCGGATGATGACCTTGGTGCCGACGGGGACGCGCTCGAACAGGTCGGTCACGTCGGCATTGACCAGCCGGAAGCATCCTGACGACACGGCGCTGCCGATGGTCTGCGGCTGGTTGGTGCCGTGAATGCGGTAGACCGTGGCACCAAGATACAGTGCGCGGGCGCCCATCGGATTGCCGGGGCCGCCTGCCATGAAGCGCGGCAGATAGGGCTGGCGTGCGATCATTTCCGGCGGCGGCGTCCAGTCCGGCCATTCCTGCTTGCGGGAAATCTTCTGCAGGCCCTGCCACTGGAAGCCTTCACGTCCGACACCGATGCCATAGCGAAGCGCGCGGCCGTTACCCTGCACCAGATACAGGAAGCGCTCGGAAGTGCTGATGATGATGGTGCCTGGCGCTTCCGTCGTGCGGAAGAACACCGCGGTGCGCTTGAACTCAGGCGACAGTTCCTCATCGTCGGGAATATATCCCGGCTGATCGCCGATGTTCATTTCGCGGCCCTGCGCGAAGGCATGAGGTGCTGCGAACAAAAGGTTGGCTGCGACTGCCGCAAAAGCCAGCGAGCGGAGGAGGTTCATGTCGAGGATCCCGCGTTATTTCGTGCCCCGTCCACATCAAACCTGAGCCGTGTCCTGCTGGCAAGGCGTCATGGATGCGCGGGATCGCCCCGTGTGACATAAATCCCTTAAAATTCGTTCGAATTGAATGGCTTGTGGGACGAGCCGGACACCCGATCAAATAGACAGGCCCCGGTCCTGATCGTTCAGAATCGGGGCCTGATGCGGTGTTTTTGCGGGGCTCAGTTTGCGGAGAATGGCAGGGTGTAGGGACGCCCGAACGGAACGCCGCCGCGGACGGTCTGCACGGCCTTGAGATAAGCTTTTCCGGTCCGTGGCTTGTTCGATGTGTCGAGCAGTTCGACCGGGCCTTCCACCAGTTCGAGAATGGCGACGTCCGCAGGCGCGCCGATCTGCAAGGTGCCGAGCTTGGGTACGCGGTCGATGATCGTGGCAGGCCTGACGGTTGCCGCCGCGATGACGTCTTCAAGCGAGAAGCCAAGCGCCAGAAACTTGCTCAGTACCCAGGGCAGGTAGGGCTTGCTCGGTGTATTGGCGGCTGCGACATGCACATCGCTCGAGATCGTGTCCGGCAACAGGCCCTGCTGGATCGCCGCCTCTGCGATATCGTAGTTGAAGCTGCCCGCGCCATGGCCGACGTCGATGATGACGCCGCGCTTCTTTGCTTCCAGCAATGCGGGAAGAACCTTGCCGTTCTGCACCGTGTTGTTGCCGAGGCTGCTGTACGGATGAGTCAGAATGTCCCCAGGACGCAGCGTATCGACAAGAACCGAGAGGTCGCCGGGCGCGTTGCCGATGTGGCACATCACGCGGCCCTTGGTGCCGGAGCGCTCCACCGCGAGGATTGCGCGCTTGAGTGGCTCGATGCCGTTGTCGCCGACAAAGGCCAGCGTTTCACGCACCTTGGCGCCGAGCACGATGTCAGGATTTTCGGCAATGGTGCGCGCGGCGGCATCGACATTGGCATAATCGATATTGAGCAGTTCACCGACCGGAAATCCGGCGAGGCCGATGCTTGAGATATGCACGAACGCAAACAGCCGGCTGCGTGACTGCGCGGCCACCAGACGCTTGAAGCCCGCGAAATTGTTAGCACCGGCATCGCCCGCGCTCACATAGGTCGTGGTCGCCGAGTAGGGCACCAGTTCATCCGGTGGAATGCCGATGGCCGAACCATAGGGATAAACGTGGGTGTGGAGATCCACGAGGCCGGGCGTTACCAGCTTGCCCTTGGCGTCGATGGATTGCTTCGCCAACTCAGGAGCGATGGACGGCTCGACAGCAGCGACCTGCCCAAGCCGGATTCCGACATCGCGCACGCCGCGTAATTTCTGGCTGGGATCGATGACTTCGCCGCCACGTATAACAAGGTCAAACGGCGCGGCCTGTTGCCCGAAGACGTTGCCGCTACCGCCGATCGCTGCCGCGCCGGCAAGCGCCGTAGTTTTCAAAAAATCTCGCCGTGTCGGATTATCCAAGATCGCCCCCGAAAATGTTTCCGCCGAACGGCGGTTGATCGGAAGCAGCTATAGCGCAGAGCGTCTGTATTTATTTTGCGTTGATCGCGCGCGGGCGATGGCTTTATGCCTTGCGACAATGCGGCAATAGCAAAGTCCATGCGCGATGCATGTGTGCGATCAATGCGGAGCAATCCAGAGCCGCAGGATGTAGGCAAACGCGGCAACCGTGCACGTTCCGAGGAGCCAGAGTGCGGCGAACCACAGCAGGCGCTGTCCAAGCGGCCGGGGCGTTTCCTGCTGTGGTGTCATCATCAGTGATACCCGCTGGAGGCATCGACCTTGCCGCGGAACACCCAGTAGGCCCATGCGGTATAGATGAGGATGATCGGCACGAGGATAGCGATACCAAAGATCATGAAGTTGAGGCTGTTGGCCGGTGCGGCCGCCTGCCAGATGGTGACGCTCTGTGGCACGATATAGGGATACATGCTGACGCCGAGACCGGCATAGGTGATCGCGAACAGGATCAGCGAGAGAACGAACGGACGATAGTCCTGTTTGGCCGCGAGACTCCTCAACAGCAGCAGTGTGATTGCCGCCACCGCAATCGGGATCGGCGCGGTGAAGATGATGTTCGGCCACTCGAACCAGCGCCGCCAGTAATCGGCCTGCAGGAAGGGCGTAGCGAGACTGACGGCGACGATGGCGATCAAAGTCGCAACCAGGAGCCACCAGCTCAGCCGATAGGCATGCTCACGCAACTCGCCGGTGGTCTTCATCACCAGCCAGGTCGCGCCGAGCAGGCCGTAGCCCGCGACCACGGCGCAGCCTGTGAGAATGCTGAAGGGGGTCAGCCAGTCCCACCAGCCGCCGGCATAATGGCGTCCCTCGACATGGACGCCCTGCAGGATCGCGCCGAGAGCGATGCCCTGCGCCATGGCAGCGACCAGCGAGCCGCCTGCAAAAGCGATGTCCCAGCGATTGCGTTCTCTCTTGGTGCGCCAGCGGAATTCAAAGGCGACGCCGCGGAAGACAAGCCCGATCAGCATGGCGATGATCGGCGTATAGAGCGCGGGCATCAGGATCGCATAGGCCAGCGGAAATGCCGCCATCAGGCCGCCGCCGCCGAGCACCAGCCAGGTTTCGTTGCCGTCCCACACCGGCGCGACGGTATTCATCATGACGTCGCGGTCTTCTTTCTTCGGAAACATCGGAAACAGCATTCCGAGTCCAAGATCGAAGCCATCCATCACGATGTACATGAACACCGCGAAGGCAATGATGAAGGCCCAGAGCGTTGCAATGTCGAAGGTGAATTCGGCCATGGCGTTCACCCCTGTCCCTGTGTGGCGGGCACGGCCTGCGCGGGCGTGATGCCGGCGGCGCGCGCCGGGACATCCCGGCTTGGGCCTTCTTCGCCGTGATGCGGCGGTTGATGCATCAGGCGCAGGATGTAGAACACGCCCATGCCGAACACGATGAAATAGACAACGATAAAGGCGAGGAGCGATGTCGCGACCGCTGGCGCATCGAGCGGCGAAGCGGAATCCACCGTGCGCAGCAGGCCGTAGACCGTGAACGGCTGGCGGCCCGCTTCCGTGGTCACCCATCCGGCAAGGACCGCAATGAATCCCGCCGGTCCCATCGCCAACGCGTAGCGATGCAGCAGCTTCGAATCATAGAGTTTGCCACGCCAGCGCATGAACAGGCTGAGCAGGCCGATGCCCAGCATCAGGAAACCGATGCCGACCATGATGCGGAACGACCAGAACACCAGTCCGACCTTGGGCCAGTTCTCGCGCGGCACAGTGTCGAGGCCCTTCAAAGGTGCATCGAGCGAGTGCTTGAGGATCAGCGACGAGGCCTTCGGAATTTCGATCGCATATTTCACCTTCGCTTCGTCCTGATCGGGAATCCCGAACAGGATCAGCGGCGCGCCGTTAGGGTGGCTCTGAAAGTGCCCTTCCATCGCCATCACCTTCACCGGTTGATGCTCCAGCGTGTTGAGGCCATGCTGGTCCCCGGCGAAAATCTGGATCGGCGCGACCAGCGCAGCCATCCACATCGCCATGGAAAACATCACGCGCGCGCCTTCCAGCCGCGTGTTCTTCAAGAGGTGATAGGCACCGACTGCGCCGACCACGAACGCGGTGGTGAGATAGGCCGCCAGCACCATATGCACGAGGCGATAGGGGAAGGACGGGTTGAAGATCACCTTCCACCAGTCGGCGGCAACGAACTGTCCGTGCGAGTTCATGGCAAAGCCGGTCGGCGTCTGCATCCAGGAATTCGCCGAGAGAATCCAGAATGCCGAGATCAGGGTGCCGATGGCGACCATCATTGTCGCAAAGAAATGCAGCTTGTGGCCGACGCGCTTCAGCCCGAACAGCATGACACCGAGGAAGCCCGCTTCAAGGAAGAACGCCGTCAGCACTTCATAGGCCATCAGCGGTCCGATGATCGGACCGGTCTTGTCCGAGAACACGGCCCAGTTGGTGCCGAATTGGTACGACATCACGATGCCGGAGACGACGCCCATGCCGAAGGCGACGGCGAAAATCTTCAGCCAGTAGTTGAACAGGTTGATGAAGACTTCGCGGCCAGTCCATAGCCAGAGAGCTTCAAGGACGGCGAGATAGCTGGCGAGGCCGATGGAGAAGGCCGGAAACACGATGTGAAAGCTCATCGTGAACGAAAACTGCCAGCGCGCCAGCGTGATGGCGTCGAAACCTTCGAACATCGCGGACCTCCGTATGTCCAGTCCGGAACCTATAGCATGCAAATCTTCGCGTTGATAATCGCAACGGCGTGTAAACGCGCATGGCACAGGCGCGATTGCGCCTGCGGCAAATAGCCGTGATCCAAAGTGCAGCCGGGACTTACCGCGGTGAAAGATAAATCAGGCCGCGGGTTTTTCCGATGCATCGCCATTGGCGAGCAGATGGACCAGCGCGCGCTTGATGGCGGCCTGCCGGGTCGGTGCGGTGATCTGTGCTCCGAGCAGATCGGTCACATAGAACACGTCGCGGGCGCGTTCGCCGAAGGTCGCGACATGCGCCGAGGCGATGTTGAGATTGAGCTTTGAAATTGCGGTGGTGAGCTGGAACAGCAGGCCCGGTCGGTCGAGGCCTGAGACCTCGATCACGGTATAACGATCGGACCACTGGTTGTTGATGCTGACTTCCGGTTCGACGCTGAACGGTTTCAGCCGTGTCTTCGATGCCGTGCGGCGGGCCATGACATCCGGCAGCCGCAGCTTGCCTTCCAGCACCTGCTCGATGGTGTCACCGATGCGGGTGGCGCGGCGGCCTTCGTCATCGTCGCGGTCGTATTCGCGGGTGATTGCGATGGTGTCGAGCGCGATGCCGTCGGTGGTAGTGTAGATCTGCGCATCGACGATGTTGGCTCCGGCGGAGGCGCAGGCACCGGCAATGATCGACAGCAGCCAGGGATGGTCAGGCGCCATGATCGTGAGTTCGGTGACGCCGCGCCCTTCATCGAAGCCGACATTGACCGCGAGCTTGTGGCCGCCGGTTTCGCTGGCCTTCACAAAGCGCGCATGGCGAATCTTGCGCGGCAGTTCGACCTTGAGCCAGTAAGCGGGATAGTGCCGCGCGATATAGGCCTCGAGTTCGGCTTCCGGCCATTCCTTGAAGTTGGCGCGGAATTCTGCCTGTGCGACTTCGATGCGCTGGGCGCGATTGACCTCGGAGAAACCGCCGGTTAGCACCGGCTCTGTTTCATAATACAGCGTGCGAATGAGCTGGGCCTTCCAGCCGTTCCAGACGCCGGGGCCGACGCCGCGAATATCCGCCGTGGTCAGGATGGTCAGCAGCTTCATCTGCTCGACCGACTGCACGACCGCAGCGAAGTTCTCGATCGTCTTGCGGTCTGACAGGTCGCGCGACTGCGCCACAGTCGACATGGTCAGGTGTTCTTCGATCAGCCAGGCGATCAGCTCGGTGTCGGCGGCATTGAAGCCAAAGCGCGGACATAGCCTGCGCGCGACCTTGGCGCCCGCGATGGAGTGGTCTTCGGGGCGGCCCTTGGCGATGTCGTGCAGGAACACCGCCATGTAGATCACGGCGCGATGCTCGGGATGAATTTTCCGCATCAGGTCCGTGGCGACCACGAACTCGTCGTTTCCGCCGCGTTCGATATCCTGCAAGATGCCGATGCAGCGCAGCAGGTGCTCGTCCACCGTGTAGTGATGATACATGTTGAACTGCATCATCGATACGATCTGTCCGAAGGAGCGGATGAAGCGGCCCAGCACGCCGGCTTCGTTCATCCGCCGCAGCACGGTTTCTGCGTCGTTCGACGTCAGAATTTCCATGAACAGCTTGTTGGCTTCCGGATTCTCGCGAAGTTTCGGCGTGATCAGCCCGAGCGAGCGCGTGGCCGTGCGCATGGCGTCGGGATGGAACGCCAGATTGTTCTTTTGGGCGAGACGGAAGATGCGGATCAGGTTGACCGGATCGCTCTTGAACACGTCGGGCGCGGCAAGATTGATGCGGTTGTTATCGACGACGAAGTCTTCGCCGCCGGGAACGCGGCCGCGTTTGCGGCCGGGCCGGAGCCGCGCCATCATCCGGCTCAAAACCGGCGCAGGCTTGGTTTCCTGATCTTCCAGCTTGGCGCAGAGGATCGCGGTCAGGTCGCCGACTTCCTTCGCGATCAGGAAGTAATGCTTCATGAAACGTTCGACGTCCTGCATGCCGGGATGCGACGTGTAGCCGAGCCGCTGCGCGATCTCGCGCTGCATTTCGAACGACAAGCGTTCTTCAGGCCGGCCGGTGTAGAAATGCATGTTGCAGCGGACCGACCACAGGAAATCCTCGCAGCGGCGGAACGTGCGGTATTCCTGCGGATCGAACACGCCCTGCTGGACAAGATCGGCGGCGTCGTGGACGCGGTAGACGTATTTGGCGATCCAGAACAGCGTGTGCAGGTCGCGCAGCCCGCCCTTGCCGTCCTTGACGTTGGGCTCGACCAGATAACGGGACTGGCCTGCACGGCGATGCCGTTCCTCGCGTTCCGCCAGCTTGGCGGCGACGAACTCGGCGGCGGTGCCCTGCACGACTTCCTTGTCGAAGCGCGTCACCAGTTCTTCGTAGAGCGCCTGGTCGCCGGTGAGGAAGCGCGTTTCCAGCACCGAGGTGCGGATGGTCATGTCGGCGCGTGCCTGGCGGATCGATTCATCGATCGAGCGCGTCGCGTGACCGACCTTCAGTCCCATGTCCCAGAGGCAATAGAGTATGGCCTCGGCGACCTGTTCGCCCCATGCAGTCTGCTTGTAGGGCAGGATGAACAGCAGATCGATGTCGGATTCGGGCGCCATCAGGCCGCGGCCGTAGCCGCCGGTGGCGATCACCGCCATGCGCTCGGAATCTGATGGGGTCGGCGAGTGATAAAGATGCCGGGTCGCGGCATTGAACAGGATACGGATGATCTCGTCCTGAACATAACAGAGCCGCTCGGCGCAGCGGCGGCCGTGGCGATCCTTCAGCAATTGCGCCTGTGCGGCTTCGCGCGCGCGCGCCAGCTCACCCTTGAGCAATTGCGTAATGGCGGCCCGGAACAGGTCGTCCTTGCCGGCATGCTTTTGTGCCAGCGCATCGACCTCGCCGGCGATACGCGCCGGATCGAACTGCACTTCGGAGGCTGGGGGAATTGAGGCCGTCACGCTGTCCATTCCATTCGGATAACGGACGCTAGCCGCGGTGTCATCAGTGGATTGCGGCGGAAAGAGCCGTCCCTTCTGTTTTTCTTGCCGTTCCTGAAAACCGGTTCTCTCGCGGGTCGCATTCGCGCAGTTTTTTTCTCGTTGACGATGTCAAATAACTAATTGAAAAACATAACGATTTTTGGCGTGCAGGGAAGTTTAATTTGGCCGTCAGGCCGATCCGTGGCGCTCATTCCGATCGAATTCCGATCCCGGTCATCCAGATGGAGACGACAATGTTCAAACTCTCACGACGCGCCCTTGCTGCCCTCGTTCTGGGCACGGTGCTGGCGCCGGGCGCCTTCGCTGCCGATGCACCGAAGCAGATCGCCATCGATTGGGCGACCTACAACCCGGTGTCCATCATCCTGAAAGAGAAGGGCCTGCTCGAAAAGGAATTCGAGAAGGACGGAATCAAGATCGTCTGGGTGCAGTCGGCAGGTTCGAACAAGGCGCTCGAGTTCCTCAATGCTGGCTCGATCGATTTCGGATCGACGGCTGGTTCGGCCGCCTTGGTTGCAAAGATCAATGGCAACCCGATCAAGTCGGTCTATGTCTATTCGCGGCCGGAATGGACCGCGCTGGTGACTGGCAAGGATTCCAAGATCGCGAAGGTCGCGGACCTGAAAGGCAAGCGCGTCGCCGTCACGCGCGGTACCGATCCGCATATCTTCCTCGTCCGCGCGCTGCTGGATGCGGGTCTCACCGACAAGGACATCACCCCGGTTCTCTTGCAGCACGCCGACGGCAAGGCCGCGCTGGTCCGTGGCGATGTCGATGCCTGGGCCGGACTGGACCCGATGATGGCGCAGGCTGAAATCGAGGACGGCGCCAAGCTGTTCTTCCGCAAGCCGGAAGCCAACACCTGGGGCATCCTCAATGTCCGCGAGCAGTTTCTGAAGGACAATCCGAAGATCGTGCAGCGCGTGCTCGCGGTCTATGAGGAAGCGCGCAAGTATTCGCTCGCCAACTACGACGAGCTGAAGAAGGGTTTTATCGCCGTGACCAAGCTGCCGGAAAGCGTGGTCGACAAGCAGCTCAAGGAACGCACGGAGCTGACGCACAACCGCATTGGCGCGCCGCAGCGCGAATCGATCCTGGCGGCGGGCCTCGCGCTTCAGCAAGCCGGTGTGATTCAACCGTCCGTCGATGTAAAGGCGACGGTGGATGCACTGATCGACGATCAGGTGCCGTTGCCGACGAACTGAGCGGTGCGTCAGTCGTGCCCGCAGGCCGGGCACGACGTTCGGCGGCGCAAGATGCCGCCTTGCAATCCCTTGCGATAAGCGGTTCTTGCTATGGCCATGACACTCGATACGCCAGCGCCGGACGCGATTGAGGAGGACGTACCATCGCGTCCTTCCGGACTTTTGCGCCGCTTTGCTCGGCCTGCGCTCGGCCTGCTGCTGCCGATCGCGCTTGCACTGGTGTGGGAACTGGCCGTGCGCTTCGGCTACTCCAACGGACGGCTGGTGCCGCCGCCGAGCCGCATCTGGCAGACGCTGGTTGAATTGTCCGCAAGCGGCGAGTTGGGTCGCCATATGATTGCGACGCTGAGCCGTGTCGGTGCGGGCTTCGGTCTCGGGGTTCTCGCCGGAACCATTCTCGGTGCGATCTGTGGGTACTGGTCAGTGGCCCGGCGGCTGCTCGATCCGACGCTGCAGGCGCTGCGTGCGATTCCATCCATCGCCTGGGTTCCGTTGTTCATCCTGTGGCTGGGAATTTTCGAAACATCCAAGGTGGCTCTAATTGCCGTCGGCGTGTTCTTCCCGATCTATCTCGGTGTCACCGGCGCGATCCTGAGTGTCGATCGCAAGATCGTCGAAGTCGGCCGCATCTTTCGTCTCAGCGGATTTGCGATGATCCGGCGCATCCTGCTGCCCGCCGTGCTTCCTGCTTACGTCATCGCGCTGCGTTCCGGGCTTGGACTGGGCTGGATGTTCGTCGTCGCTGCCGAATTCATGGGCGCGTCCGAAGGGCTCGGCTATCTGCTGACCGACGGCCAGCAGCTCGGCAAGCCGGCACAGATCGTCGCCGCCATCATCGTGTTCGCCATTCTCGGCAAGCTTACCGACTGGCTGATCCAGCTGATCGCAGCACCCTTCCTGCGCTGGCAGGATTCCTTCAGCGCGCAGGCGGGAGCGGCCTGATGCTGATCCTTGATCGCGTCAGCAAGACCTATCCGAACGGCGTTCGCGCGCTGGAGAATTTTTCCGCGCGTATTGCGCCCGGTGAAATCGTCGCCATCATCGGCGGCTCGGGTTGCGGAAAATCGACGCTGCTGCGCGCAATTTCCGGACTCGATCGGGCAACGACAGGCACGGTGACGCTCGATACGATCTCCATCACTGCGCCGCATGAAAAGGTGGGCATCATTTTTCAGGAGCCGCGGCTGCTGCCGTGGCTGAGCGTTGCTGACAATATCGGTTTCGGATTGAGCCATCTGCCAGCCGCTGAACGGCGGCAGCGTGTGATCCGCGCGCTGGCGCGTGTTGGCCTCGCTGACAAAGCCGATGCATGGCCGCGCGAATTGTCCGGCGGGCAGGCGCAGCGTGTGGCGATTGCGCGGGCGCTGGTGCCGTCACCGGAGGTTCTGTTGCTCGATGAGCCATTCTCCGCCCTCGATGCTTTCACGCGCACCGATCTGCAGGATCATCTGCTCGATTTGTGGGCCGACACCAAGCCGACGCTGATCCTCGTGACTCATGATGTCGATGAGGCGGTGGTGCTGGCCGATCGGGTGATGGTGATGCGGCCACGGCCGGGACGGCTGTTCGAGGAGATCAAAGTCGATCTCATACGTCCGCGCGATCGCAAATCGACAGCTTTTGAGATCGTCAAGCATCAGGTTCTGGCGTCACTGGATCGCTCGCTCAACCGTGCCATACGCCCTGCGGATGATTTGCTGACGGTCGGTGAGGGGATATAAGGCGGAATAAATCGGTTCCGATGTTGTTGGTGCTAGGAAGTGGAGAGCAAGAAAATGGATTCAACCGAACTCCGCGCCATGCAGGCGCCGATCAAGGACCGCTACAAATCGGATCCGAAAGCGGCGTTCATTACACTCAAAGCCAAGGGTTCGCTCGACAGTGAAGGCCTGTCCTGCAAGGTCGAAACCGGCAAGACGGCCGCCGCCATCGCGGGTCTGCATCCGGCAACCGGCGGTTCGGGACTTGAGCTTTGCTCGGGCGACATGCTGCTCGAAGCGCTGGTCGCTTGTGCCGGCGTGACGCTGAAGTCGGTTGCAACCGCAATCGATGCGCCGCTGAAGGCGGGAAATGTCGTTGCCGAAGGTGATCTCGATTTCCGCGGCACGCTCGGCGTGGACAAGGAAGCGCCGGTGGGCTTTGCCGAAATCCGCCTGCGCTTCGATGTCGAGACCGATGCGCCGCAGGAGAAGCTCGATCAGCTTCTGAAACTCACCGAGCGTTATTGCGTGGTCTACCAGACCATCAAGAACGGCCCGAAGACCAGCGTGTCGATCAACCGCGTCTGATTACTGCTTCGGCAGCTTCGCCTTCAACGCATACAGCGCATCGAGCGCCTCGCGCGGCGACATCTCGTCGGGATGCAGCGCGCTGAGTGCTTCCAAAAGCTGATCAGCCTCACTTGGCGGTTGCGGCTCGGCTGAAGCACGCGAAGGCACCGCGAACAGCGGCAGGTCGTCGATAAGGGCGCGGGTCGTGGTGTTGCGATCCTGTGCCTCGAGCTTCGCCAGCACGGATTTGGCGCGGGCGACAACGGCGGCGGGCAGGCCTGCAAGCTTTGCGACCTGAATGCCGTAGGAGCGATCCGCAGAACCCGGCAAGACCTCGTGCAGGAATACGACGTCACCCTGCCATTCCTTCACCCGCACGGTGGCGTTGAACAGGCGCGGCAGATTCGCTGAGAGCGCGGTCAGTTCGTGATAGTGTGTCGCGAACAGTGCGCGGCAGCGGTTGCTCTCATGCAGGTGCTCGATCGAGGCCCATGCGATCGACAATCCATCGAATGTCGAAGTGCCCCGCCCTATTTCGTCGAGGATCACCAGCGCGCGCTCACCGGCCTGATTGAGGATCGCCGCGGTCTCCACCATTTCCACCATGAAGGTCGAGCGGCCGCGCGCCAGATCGTCCGCCGCGCCGACACGGGAGAACAGCCGGTCCACGATCCCGATATGAGCGAGCTTGGCAGGAACGAAGCTGCCGATCTGCGCCATCAATGCGATCAGCGCGTTCTGCCGCAGGAAGGTCGATTTACCGGCCATGTTGGGGCCGGTAATCAGCCAGATTTGCCCTGACGATTGTGTGGGTCCTGGAGACAGATCGCAGGCATTGGCAATAAACGACTGACCGTCACGCTTCAGCGATTGCTCGACCACTGGATGGCGGCCGCCTTCGATGGAGAATTTCAGCGAATTATCGACCACAGGCCGTGTGTAGTTTTCATCGACGGCGAGTTTCGCCAGCGCCGACGTGACGTCGAGCAATGCGAAGGCATGCGCCGCGGCGCGTAAGTCATCACCCGCCGCCACAGCCAGCGCACAGAGCCTGTCAAAAATCTCGAGTTCAAGGCCAAGCGCGCGGTCGCCGGCGTTGGCGATCTTCGCTTCGATCTCGCCAAGCTCGGTGGTGGTAAATCGCACCTGTCCAGCGAGGGTCTGGCGATGGATGAAGGTCGCATTCAGCGGTGCGGCCATCAGCTTGTCGCCGTGCTGCGCGGTGACCTCGACAAAATAACCGAGCACATTGTTGTGCCGGATCTTGAGGCCCTTGATCCCGGTATCGTCGGCATAGCGCGCCTGCATCGCTGCGACTACGAGTCGCGAGGCGTCACGCAGGTTGCGGGTCTCATCGAGCGCGGCTTCATAGCTGGCGCGGACAAAGCCGCCGTCGCGCTTGAACAGCGGCAGTTCGTCGGCAAGGCCCCGCGCGAATTCCTGCGCGAGATCGCGCGAGGGACGACGCAGGGCCTCAACCGCCAGCGCAATGTCGCGCGGCAGCTGATCAATCTTTGAGAGACGTTCAAGGATTTTGTCGGCGGCGTGAATGCCATCGCGCAAGGCCGCAAGATCGCGCGGGCCGCCGCGTCCAACCGAAAGTCGCGCCAGCGCGCGAGAAATATCGGGTGCCGCGCGCAGGATGCTGCGCAGATCGTCGCGAACCGCGCTGTCGTCGGCGAACATTGTAGTGGCATCGAGCCGATGCGAGATGGCCGCGCTGTCCGTCAAAGGAGCGGCAAGGCGTTGTGCAAGCAAGCGTGATCCCGCCGCTGTAACCGTACAGTCGATGGCGTCGAGCAGCGAGCCACGGCGTTCGCCTGACAGCGTGCGCGTCAGTTCGAGATTGGCGCGGGTGGCGGGATCGATCGCCATGGTGGTACCCGCAGCTTCACGCGCGGGCGGCGACAATGGCAGATGCTGGCCGACCTGGGTGCGGTCGACATAGGTGACGGCGGCTGCGGCGGCAGTGGCTTCCCGCCGCGACATCGCACCGAAGCCATCCATGGTCGCGACGGCGCAGTAGTCGCACAGCCGCCGGTCGGCTGTGGCGGCGGCG
>CAZQMD010000117.1:0-14090 GCA_964594185.1 uncultured Afipia sp.
TGATAACCGAGATCAGCGTTCACGATCAGCTGATGGTGATTGAATTCCGGCGAGAACTGCAAGCCTTTATATCCAAGCGCGCAGCTCTCCGGATTACGACATCCGACAGAGACCTTCTGGCCATCGCAGCGCGAGAGATCGATGCAGCAGGCGTTAAGGGCAATCTCGAGAAATACCTGCGGGAAGTTTTCAACGCCAATCGTTTGATTGCAAAAGCTGCGGGCAATCCTTTTGCTGCGAGGTCAATTTCGCCGCTACATGCCCTGTCTCGCCGGTTTTACTACCGGTATGAAAAGGATCTTCAAAACCTGCGCGCAATGGGCGGACTTCACGCCGATCGGGCGCGCGCGATTGTTCAACAGGATGAGCTATTGGCGGTGGAGAAAGCCAACGCGCTTCTGGACCAGATCGAAAGCTACACCCGAAAGATATTCAATTTGAGCGTTGCCGCCATCTAGTTAACGGCAACGCTCCAAGCTTTGGGCCGATCTAGCTCGCTTTTGCTTCCGCCATCGGCTGTGCAAAGAAAGCCGCGTCCATTTCCTTCAATTGATCGGAAACGTGCAACGGCGCGAACTCCATCTGGTCAAGAACATCACGCCGCACATCGATGCCAGGCGCAACTTCGGTGAGGACGAGTCCCTTAGCCGTCACATCAAAGACAGCGCGCTCCGTCACCACTTTCGCAGTCTGACCGCGAAGAACGCCCGATGATACCGAGTACGTGAGATGCTCGACGGTCGGGACAAATTTGCGGACCTTTCCTTCCTTGACAATGCGAAGCTTGCCGTTCTCGAAAGCAACATCCAGTCCACCGGTTGTGAACGTTCCGGTAAAAATCAGCCGCTTCGCATTTTCGGCAATGTCGATGAATCCCCCTGCTCCGGGATTTGCTACGCCGAATTTCGACACGTTCACGCTGCCCTTGGCGTCGAACTGAGCGAAAGCCAGTGCCGCAAACTCACACAGGCCGCCGTCGATCGCATCGAATTGATAAATGCCGTCGAGTATCGCATCCGGATTCAAGTTCGCGGAAAACTGCCAGCCCGACATAACAATGCCGCCATATGAACCGTGCTCGGTCGTAAACCAGTAGTCTGGCAGCTCTCCGGCCGCGAACTTTCCTTGCTCTGCCATGACCAACGGGACATCGGCGGCTGCGCCGAATCCAAAAATCGAAAGCTCCCGCTTGCGGACTTCCTGGGCCGCGCGCATCGCAACGACCTTATCCGCAGACATCGGAATAGGCGGCAGCTGCGACAGGGGCTTCCGCGTCCCTCCAAAATAAGCAGAATCAAACTTCACGTCCGTCGTCATCATCATCTCAGGATCAACGACAACCGCGTCCACGAACATTCCAGGAATCCGAACCTCACTCGCTGGCCGAGTCCCGTGAGCCGCGCGGCGGCGAACCTGGGCGATGACCCGCCCTCCGCTTCCTTTCGCCGCCAGCGCGAGCGCAATGTTCGACGACACCAGCGCGTCATTTTCAAATGAAAGATTTCCGTACTCATCCGATGACGATGCGCAAATGAACACAGTGTCGAGTTTCCATGCCGGATAGAACAGATAGGGCTGTCCCTCGAATTCGACGCGCTTGACCAGATCGTCCTTGGCGCGTTCGGTAAACCGTCCGCCGCCATTTTTGGGATCGATATAGGTGTCCAGACCCACACGCGTCATGTAGCCGGGGCTTCGGCGTGCGACCTCGCGCAACCAGTGCATGGTGGCACCAATCGGCCAGGAATAGGCTTCAATCTTGTTTTCCCGGATCAACCGCATCAGCTCCGGACGCTTCCCGGTCACAGGATGGACCGGATTGATATAGGAGCCACCGACAATACGCTTCATCAGCCCTTCCTGGGCGACGTGGTCCATCCCCTTGATGCCCTGAGCGTCGCCGGTCCCGACCGGAAAGTAAAATGTCAGATTGCGTGGTGCTGCTTCCTTGCGGAACCGGTCACCGAGGGCCTTGAGCAGCGCATCGGGTGTCACCCATCCGATCACGCCAACACAGCCAACCGAAGACCCATCCGGAATGGAGGCTACCGCTGTTGCGGCATCAACAATCTTGCTCATGACTTCACCGAAAAACGCTCGAAAGTTTTCCTGGAACTGGGAGAATCGCAGTTCAGCGCGAATTCGCGCGAAGCAACTTCATCGAGCCGCTCCGCATCCCCCATGATGAAGGGTTCGAAAAATCGTTTTGTGGATGCGACAGCTTCCGGCGGCACAGCCGCAAGGTCACGGGCCACTTCGATCGCATGGGAAAGCGCTGCACCGGGCTCTGCCAGGTCGTCGACGAGGCCAATCCGCTCGGCTTCCACCGCATTGATGGGCTTGGCACCCCATGTTAGCCGCCGCGCGCGCACCGGTCCGACACGCGCAATCAATGCTCTCAAACCCCAGGGCGGAAGCCATCCGTTAGGGGCTTCAGGCAAATGCCACCGGGCGTTGGAGGCACTCACAACGATGTCGCACGACGCTGCAAGAATAAATCCGCCGCCGAGTGCATATCCCTCGACCGCTGCGATCACCGGCTTTGCCCTGTAACCGATTGCGCGCGCGAAAGCCGCGGTGACCGCTTCGTGATGGCACATCTCGGCGATAGACAGCCCTGCCAATTCTTTTAGATCGCTGCCCGCGCAGAATGCCGGCAGCGTTCCCGTCAAAACGATTGAACGCACATCTGCATTGCGCTCGGCATCTGCAAGAGCAGATCCCAACTGTGCCATCAATTCGGAACCTAGCGCATTGCGCCGCTGAGGGCGATCGATGGTCACAATCGCCACCGCGCCCTGTAACTCTAGCTTTATCATTCCTGATTGTCCTATTGATCGATACGGGCGCCGTCGGCATTCACCGCGGCACGGACGTCCTGTCCGCGAATTTCACGGGGTGACAGATTGTTGCGGACAGCGATCACCGCTGCATGTCCGATGGCGTGGCCATAAGAGAAGCATTGCGCGGTCACACGTGCGGATGCGACCGCCTCATGCTCTGCCGACAGACAGCGGCCTGCGACCAGAAGCCCCTCGCCTCGCTCGGGCACGAAACACCCATACGGCACTTCGTAATAGTCGTTGAGCAGCCACTCCACCTTCGGCTTTTCACCCGAATGAAGCTCGATCGGCCACGGTGAGACGGCGATGCCGTCGGCAAACTTCGTTCCCTGCACCACATCTGAATTCATCAGGCGCTTGATGCCGGAGACCTGACGTGTCTGACGCACACCGACCTGCACGCCGGTATCATTGAGAAACGCATTCTCGCAACCAACGAGATTGTCGCGGAAGAACCGCGAATATTCCCGCGCCTGAAGCCGTCCCTCGATCTCCGCATCGGTAAAATCGCGAGCGAACAACGTGTTCAGTTCCCGGCCGTCTGGGCCGATCACACGCGTGCAATTACACAGCAATTCGTTTGGACGCGTTGTCGCAAACAACCAGATTTTTGCGCGCGGCAGCACATAATCACCGGCATTGTGCTTGGCGCGTATCATGGCGGAGATTTTCTCCGGCATGATCGTATCGGCACCGTACTCGGCAACAAAGCGATCCACATCGACGCCAAGCATCCGGAAGATCATGGTCGGGTTTTGCACACGGCCCTGATCGCCGACAAAGTTCGGCAGACCAGCCATGGCCACGACATCCGCGTCCCCGCTGGCATCAATCACGATCTTGGCGCGGGCATCGAGCGGGCCTTGCTTGGTCCAGATATTAAGTCCCGCAACGCGATCTCCGTCCATGTGGACGCCCGTCGCCACAGCATGGAAAACGATATCAACCCCTGCTTCACGCAGCATCGCGTCGGCCGCTTCGCGCCAGACATGTGGGTCATGCACCCGAGCCCAGGTCTTTCCGTAAAGGACCGGATCAGCGAGCCCCCCCATGGCTTCCAGGCGGCGGCAAAACTCGTCAGCAAAGCCAAAGACAACCTGTTTGGGACCGGCCGCAACATTGTCAGTTGCTTCATAAAGACCGCACACCGTTCCGGAGAGACCGGCGACCGCTCCGCCGCCACAAAATCCGTACCGTTCAATCAGGGTAACTTTTAATCCTTGCCGGGCAGCCGATATCGCAGCTGCCACGCCAGCCGCGCCGCCTCCGACCACGATGACATCGGTATCGATGCGAGCGGAATCGCGATTGTCCAACGCTCTGACCTCTGATATTTCAGTAATGCACTAATGGTATTTTATATGGGAAGCCGTTACCTGGCGCAACTAAAATTCACAGCGGCCATAACTGGAGTATTTGGGATAAAGCGAGATCTCGCTTGCCGGTATTCGCGACATCTCAAAGGGATGCAGACCGCGTATACGAATGATGCGGAAGGTGGAAATTCAAAGGACCGTGCAGGACGGATATGGAGGCATTCCCGATCAGGCTTCCATGGAGCATTCCGATGGAATCAAGGTGCAGGTCCTGTCAACTACGTCAAAAGCATAGCAATCGAAGACATTCTACACATGCCGTCGCGCTGGAGACAGACAGTCAGGATGCGCTTTGCAAGGCAGCGACATTAGGTAAACTGTGCTGCCAGCGGTACTGGCGCGTTTTGGATAGCAGATCGGCAGTTGGCTTGAGAGAGACTAACGTACTTTTCTATCAGTCAGCCAACTGCTGCCAGTTTCCAGGCTATCAAAATTTTTTCACCGAAACGACATCGCCAAACAGCTGCCACCGGTCGCCTTCAAAGCGCATCAATCTAAGTTGCTTGATCGGAGCAAAATCCGTCGGCGACGTATTAACTGTGATGCCCGGCAGCAGCCCGCCCTGCTTGAAGCCGACCAGGCTTGATGCCTGTTTCATGACGTTCTCGCGCGTCAAATCATCTCCGCACCGCCTCAGAACTTCGGCCATCGTCGTCACGGTGTTGTAACCGACCATCGCCGAGCTGTCGGCCCTGCTCGCCTCTGGAACATACTTCGTTAGAAATGCGTGAAACTCTTTCATCCCGGGATCAGCATCCCACTGTGGGTCTGTTGCGTCTTTCGCGTAGGTGGCAGAGATAACCCCTTGAGCGTTATCAATGCCAGCTGGTCGGATGACGCTACCAATCGATGAACTCACGCTTGGCACCACGTGCAAGGGCTTCCAGTTCACCTCACCCGCTTTTTTGATGGTCTGTGCCGCGAACTTCGGAGTTGTGAAGCTGATAAGGACATCCGCTCCCACCGACTTCATTTTCACAATATGTGAATCGATTGTGGGTTCGCTGACCTCGTAACTTTCCTCGATCACGATCATCGAGCCGCGCGAGCCAAGACCATCCTTAAAGCCTTTCAGATAATCCTTTCCATAGTCATCATTCTGATAGAAGACCGCTACCTTACCATCCGGCTTCTCCTTCATAACGTACTGTGCGAGAATCCGGCCTTCCGTCTGAAAATTGGGAATCCAGCCCATGGTCCATGGGTAGTTCTGGGGATCATCCCATTTACTCGCGCCGCTACCGACAAAGAGCTGCGGCACTTTCTTCAAATTCATGTACCTGTGAATTGCGCTATTCCCAGGAGTTCCGAGGGGATTGAAGATCAGTAGCACCTCGTCGCTTTCGACAAGCTTACGGGCCTGCTCAACAGTCTTTGGGGGACTGTACGCATCATCATAGGATATGAAATTGATCTTGCGGCCGTTGATACCGCCTTCTTCATTGATCTTGCGGAAATATGCAGCCTGCACGCGCCCATTCATACCATAGGCCGACGCCGGTCCGCTGTACGGCATGATGTTGCCGATCTTGATCTCGGTATCGGTGACACCCGGCCCATACCTCTTCTGCGCGGACGCGCTGCTGCTGACAGCCATCGCCAAACAAAGTGCAGCACAAGCTTTCATTCGCAACATCGGTTTTCTCCGAGAACTCGTCCGTTGTCAGCGCGTGAGATTCATCTCACGTGCCAGCGACTGGTAGGTGTCAACCTCGCTCGCGACGATTTTCGTGAATTTCTCGGGACCTTGCGCAATGATATCCACGCCAATCTCTGTGAAGCGCTTCTGTATTTCCGGCGACTGGATGCCAGCCATCACTGCGTCATTGATTTTCTTGACGAGATCGGCCGGCATGTTGGCAGGCCCGGCTAGTCCAATCCAGGTTTCGGACAACACTTTCGGCAATCCCACTTCGGCAAATGTGGGAACATCCGGCAGATACGTCGAGCGTTTTTCGGAGCCTATGGCGAGAGCCCTGACATCCCCGGACTTCACTGCGCCAACCGCCTGGTTCACCGCAGAGAACGACATTGGCACGTGCCCGCCCATGACGGCTTGCAACGACTCACCAGAACTCTTGAATGGAATGTGGTTGAGCTTTACCTTGGCTTCCCGCTCGAACAGGATGCCCATGAAGTGGGAAGTCGATCCGACGCCTGAACTGCCATAAGCAATTTCCCCGGGGCGAGATCGCGCATCGTCGATCACCGACTTGACGTCGGTATATTTGGTATCCTTGTTGACCGTCAGCATCGATGGCGCGGTGGCGATAAGACTGATGTAAGTCAGGGCCGTCTTGGTGTCGAAGTCGACTTTCTGGATCGACGGCACCATCGTATGCGTGCCGGGAATCATGATCAGCGTCGTACCGTCGGGCGGTAGTTTGGAAACCATTGCAGTCGCAATCGTCCCCGAACCTCCCGGCTTGTTTTCAACGATGACCGTCGCATTCAAGCGCCTGCGGAGATCTTCGGCGAAAACACGAGCCAGCACGTCGGTAACACCGCCCGCAGAAAATCCGACGATGATCTTGATGGGCTGGGTGTCCTGCGCACGAACCGGCTGCCCCATCAACGCCAGTCCGATGAACACGGCAGTTATCCTTGCGAGCTTCATTTGCGTTTCCCTTTTCTTAGTTCTGGTAGTGCTTGTGCACGTATCTTATTCTTTAAGTTCTCAAGACGCGGATGCCATCGCTGCGCGGCGCGCGCCTGTTGCTGTCTCATCAAGGGATCCATCGGCGCGCAGCACCACGCCGTAATCCTGCTCCGCAGCTTCCACGGACACATAGCCTTCCGAAATATCGCGCAGAACACGCACGACATCGCGCTGCCAGGCTGGCCCGTAACCACCCCCGCCCCCACTGGAGATCACGACCACGTCGTTGTGCGACATCTCCAACTTTCCTTTGCGCAGCACGCTATTTTCACCGGACGCACGCCTAACCTCGCCGCCCGCCGTCTTCGCGGCCCCACCGCCGGCAAGACCCCAGGGTGGACACCGCGTCCGGTCCATCTTGTTCATGAGAGTCAGGGGCTGGAGGAATCGATAGACCTTCTCAATTCCGAGTCCGCCGCGGAATTTTCCAGCGCCGCCCGTATCGCCCCGGAGTTTCTTTGCTTCAATCCGGTAGGGATATAGCGCCTCTTGAATCTCGACGGGTACATCGCGCACATCGCCATGCGTTGTTGAACGATACGGACCCGGCCCGTCGGTATCCGAGAATGCGCCCCATCCGCCGGACATTGCGTCCAGACATAAGAAGCGCGCGCCGGTTTCCTCACTAATGCCGGTAATTGTATGTGTGCCATAGATGCCGTGATGTCCCGCAGGAATCCGATCAGGAAGAGCTTCGGAAAATGCACTCAGGATCGTATCGACAACACTGGCGTGGGTATTACCTGCACTTCCATAAGCAGCGTCGGGACGCGCGCTGAGAAAAGTGCCGTCCGGTATTTCTATTCTGACCCGCTCGAAATCGCCTTCATTCACCGGTGTGGCTGACGAGAAAAGAAACTTCGCCGCCATCCGTCCCACTGCCACAGCGCCACCTTCTCGACCGGAATTAAACGGCCCCGAGACCTGTTCGTTGACGCCCGACAAATCGACAGTCAGTCCGTCACCGTCGACAATGACTTTCACGTCCACCTTAATCGGCTCGCCGACCCGGATTCCGTCGTCGTCGAAGAAGGAGGATGCGTGATATGTGCCATGCGGAACATCGCGCAACGCCCGCTCCATGTTACGGGCAGCATCGGTATGCATGGCGTCCATTGCTGCGAGCACTTCGTTCATACCATGCTGCGCGACGACTTCCTGCACCATGTCATGCCCCATCTGACATCCACCGAGCTGAGCTTCGAGGTCCCCCATCACAAGCCGCGGGAAACGGGTGTTGATTTCGATCAGGCGGAAGATCTCGCGACGGCGGTTGCCGCGATCGATCAGCTTCAGCACAGGGAACTGGATACCTTCCTGATAGATTTCCGTTGTTGTAGGGGACAGGCACGACCCCGGCATGTTGCCGCCAACATCGACCCAATGCACCAGCACCGCGAAAAAGCCGATCAGCTTTCCACCGATGCGGATCGGAGTGAAAGCGCAGACATCGTTGAGATGCTTTCCAAGGGTTGCCGCATCGTTGATGATGAAGACGTCGCCTTCATGCATTTCCTCTTTGCCGAAGACATCCAGTCCTGCTCGAACAGCAAGACCAAGTGCGTTGGCGACAAAACCCGGAAGACTAAAGCGTGATTGCGTCACCAGACTGCCGCTGGCATCGACAAATCCGACTGCGTAATCCTTATATTCTTGAACCAGAAGACTGAACGCCGTTCGCTCGATATTCTTTTCGATCAGATTCGGAATTGCGATCAGGCGCTGACGAATGATTTGCAATTCGATGGGATCGACCACTCGGGCAAATTCCAGAGAGTGCGAAATATCATCCATGACGGATCTCTCCCTTTTTGGCCGGGGGCGCACAGGAAATTCGCAGCTCACCCAGCTTGCCGACGGTCAACAGATCATCCGGCGAGATGACCGTTGTCGAACTGTATTCCTCCACGATCGCAGGTCCGCTCACCGAGAAGCCTTCCGGCAAATCGCTCCGGCGATAGATCGGGGTATCGATACGTTGGCCGGAATCCGCGAAATAGACTGAGCGGCGGGCATGAGGCGCGGGATTCTTTGACGCCTGAGCGGACACCATATCGCCGAGTTGCGGCCGCTGGGTCGGAACGATGCCACCGACGCGAAGCACAACGAATGCGAGCTTCATGTCCTCATTCAGATGGCCATAACGCGCGCGATAAACCGCTTCAAAGGCTGCCTTCACGTTTTCAACGGTCAGATGTCGCGGCAGCTGGATACGAACCGTGTGCGACTGTCCCTGATAGTTCATGTCAGCTTCGTGAACATAGGAAATTCGCGACACATCGAACTCGGACGCCATCCCCTCTTTCAGTTCTTGCTCCATGCGACGGAGAACGTCGAACGCGTCGGATAATGAATCGTCAGACAGTTCACGCAGGAATGTACGCGGGCTGTCACGCCTTGCCTCTGCCATCAGCATTCCGAGGGACGAAAAGGCACCGGGATGCGGGGGTACGATCACTTCGCGTATTCCGAGACCGCGCGCGAGATCCGCACCGAACAGCGGGCCGCCACCGCCGAAAACGAAAAGCTGGTATTCCCGGATATCCCGGCCGCGCTCAATGGTAATTTCCTTGATCGCCCCGGACATCGTGACTGTCGCCAGATCGAGAATGCCTTGCGCGACCTGATCGACGCGATCTGAGCCCGAATAGCCGAGTGGCTGCGCTAACTGTTTTTCGATAGCGATGGAAGCGCCCGTAACGTCGAGTTGCAGCCGGCCGTTCATGAAACTGTCCGAGCCGATCCGCCCGAGAACGACAATGGCGTCCGTCACAGTCGGCTCCTTGCCTCGCTTGCGGAAGGCAATCGGCCCCGGACCCGAACCAGCGCTGCGAGGCCCGAGCTGCATGCGTCGGTTATCGTCGATCCACGCGATCGATCCGCCGCCAGCCCCGACTTCAACAATATCGAGTACCGGCGTGCGGACGGGAAAGCCGCGCTCATAGCCGCCGACCCAGTAAGTATTGATCACATCGAAGCGCCCGTCCTCGACCAGCGCGCATTTCGCGGTAGTGCCGCCCATGTCGAACGCGATGACTTTCTTCAGGCCGAGCGCATCGGCATAGGCTGCTGCACCGATGCATCCACCGATAGGCCCAGATTCGACCAACGTGACCGGCTGCGCAATCGCCGCGCTCGCGGTCATCACACCGCCATTCGATCCCATCATGTAGAAACGGCCGTCGAAATCACGATCCGTCAGCGCCCGCTCGAAACCGCCGACATAGTTGGACATGCGCGCGCCAACGAACGCATTGGCGACAGCGGTGGACGTCCGTTCATACTCCATCCATTCGCGCGACAGTTCCGTCCCGGTTGTGATGTAAACATCCGGCATCAGATCGCGAAGGATATCGCGCACCTGTTCTTCATGCGCGGGATTAGCGTAGGAATTCAGAAGCGAAATCGCCACCGACTCGACTTTCGCGTTTCGCAGCAGCGGGACCAGCGCCTTGACGCTCTCAACATCCAGTGGCGTGACAATGCGCCCCTTTCCGTCAACCCGTTCGGTCACTTCAAAGCGAAGAGACCGCTGGATCAGCGGCTCGCTTCGCCGGTATCTCAGATTGAAGGTCTCAGGCCTATTGCCGCGTGCGATTTCGAGAATGTCTCGAAATCCAAGGGTTGCAATCAGCGCAGTCCTCGCACCCCGGCGCTGGATGAACGCGTTAATGACATGCGTCGTGCCGTGCTTGAACAACGCCGCCTGGTCGAGCTGCGCGCTGGTATCCTCCAGACCAGAAATCACGCCGTCAACGAGGTCACCATAGGTCGTCAGCGTCTTGCCGAAGTTGGTCGCCCCGGTCACGAGGTCATACACGGCAAGATCCGTGAACGTGCCGCCCGTATCCGCAGCGATGAGATAGCGCAGCGGAAAAGTCTGACCGCCGGGCTCTGTTGTTCGTGAGGGCATCGGAAATCCCGCCGTTATCAATTCAATAGATGCGTCACGAACCAGTCGCGCGCAGCATTGCTGGAAGTCGAAAACAACTTCACGTATGGGTCGTAGTGGCCACCTTCGAACAGTACGAGCTTCTTCGGCTCAAGAGCACGATTGTAGGCCTGCAGAGCGAGATCGGTTGCAGTGAGCACATCCTTGTTGCCGACGATCATCAGAAGCGGCGTCGGGCTGATGCGTTCGATGTAGCTGCCTGGCTCGTACTCCCGCAGCATCTCCGCACTGCGGAGCGTCACCTCGTTCTTGCGCGTCGGCGCCACCTTGAGGCTCTCCTGAAAGAATTCCCACGCGTCGGCACCGCCGTTGAAACACGCCACCGAGGGATCCTGCGCGACAAGCGGCATCGTTCCCGGCGATTTACCGGCGAAGCGATTCTTGCGATCCTCGTCAAAGCGAGCACGCGATGCGGCCATCTGATCGGCGCGTGTGCGCCTTAACGCTCCCGCTCCACCGCTGATGGTTGGGACTTGCGCCACAACGCACTTCACACGGCGATCGAGTGCCGCCAACATCAGAACATGTCCGCCGCTGAGGCTTGTGCCCCAGGCTCCGATCCTGTTCGGATCGACGTTCGGCAGCGTCATGGCAAACGTGATTGCGTTGCGATAATCCCGCATCTGCAAGATGGGATCGATCTCCTGCCTGACATCGCCATCGCTCGCGCCGAAGTTGCGATGGTCGTAGACGATGGAGGCCAGACCTGCAGCGGCAAATACCTCGGCGTATCGATCCAGATATTGTTCTTTCAGTGCGGCCGAGCCGTGGGCCATGATGATGGTCGGAAACGGCCCCTTTCCCTGATCGGGAACATATTGCCAGCCACGAAGGATCGTGCCGTCCGCGTTAAACTCGATATCCGTTCGCATTTTATCTGAAAGCCCTATGCTGAAGCTGCAACACGCTCGGTGATCGGCGACATCAGCACGTTCAGGCTGGACGCGGCGACGGAAGGGCGAACAGCCGGGCTCTTCTGATCCCTGTTGAAGTAGGCGAGATCAAAGACGGGAGGACCGGGGCGGGATTGCTTGTCGTTGACGAGCAGCACACCCGGCGCGGGCGGCGGTGCAACAAGATCACTCGATGCATCTAGCTTGAAAAGATCAAGCCGCCCGGCGCCGAAACGCCAGTCACCATCGACAGCCCACAATGGCCTGAAGACGACACCTTTGCTCAGATCGCGGTTGATTGCTTCCGTGGACGGCATCCGCTCTGTGCCGCGGCGCTCTGCGATACCGGCAATAGCCAGATCGACGTCGGAGAACTCGTAAATCGCCAGATAATCCGGTGTCTTTTCCGCCGTCGTGGCGTCAAGCAACTGATAGCGCTGCGCCGCAACAATTCCCGGAATGGCAACGAGATCGAAAATATGCCGTTTGGAGTACCAGGTATTGAATTCCTCGTCCTGCCCCGCCTTCGGCTGGGTGAAAACGAAATAAAAACAAGATGACAAGACGCGCCCTCCGCAATGTGCGACGGGAGCATGATTTCAACGATCGTTCAGAGCCGCTAGATGCACGGAAGAACAACGGTTGTGACAGCCGTTCACAACGAGGCTGCTACTCGCTGTTCTTATTTTGCCGCCACGGACTCGACGAGAACTTGGCGCAAAGGAAGTCCACGAACGTCCTGATCCTGAGCGACTGGTTTGGCTGCTTCTGATACAGCGCGAAAATCGGCTCGCTTGCGACCTTCGTGAACTTCGGAAGAATTTGGACGAGAGATCCAGCGCGAATGTCATCGGCAACAACAAAATCCGCCACGCGGATAATTCCAACGCCTCGCAGTGCAAGTTCACGGAGCATCGGTGCCTGATTGGACGTCACATTGCCGGAAATCCGTCCAAGTTCGGTATCGCTGTGGCTATCGAACGACCATGGAATCGTGTGCGTCCGCACCGAAAAATTGATGCAATTGTGAAAAGCAAGATCCTGCGGAGCGTCGGGAATCCCGCGATACGCAAGATATGATGGAGACGCGCAGACGACCCAACCGCTGTCGGCAATTTTGCGTGAGATCAGCGTACTGTCCTTCGTGTGACCCAAGCGAAGAAGGACATCTACCCCGCCCTCAATCGCATCGATCTTTTCCGTGCCGAGTTGCAGATCGAGACGAATCTGCGGGTTCAACAGCAAGAACTCAGGAATGATCGGAGCAAGCTGAGAGAGTGCAAAGGATGGAAGACCATAGACACGCAACTGCCCGCTCGGGGCCTCGGAGAATTGATCAACGAGCCGATCGGCTTCTTCCATTGCTTCGATAACGCGAGAGGCACGCTGCAATAATGCCTCTCCTTCTTCCGATAACTTTATCGAATGAGTGCTTCGATTGAAAAGCCTTGCACCAAAGCGCTTTTCCAGCCGAGCAACCAACTTGCTGATGGCGGATGGACTTAGGTCGAGCGCGCGTCCAGCCGCAGAAAAACTCCCGCTCCGCGCTATTTGAATGAACGTCTCAAGCTCTTGAAATCTATCAGATCGCAATTTTTCCATCCGCTACCAAGCATATGCATGTTAGCGGCAGGATCTAGACTTGGGTAGGTCTGAACGCGCCTTGCCGGCTTCCCTCGGATCGAGCGAATGAATGACTATTGGGCCACCGCAAGTTAGCGGAGATCAACAAAGAGACATGCAAAGAATACGTGCGCTTAAGCGCGATATTCCCCATCGAGAACCACGCTTCAGGACGGACCACCTCAAACAGGGCAGATCACCAGTTAATTGATTTTATCATAGCCTTCGGCAAAGCCGGAGAGCACAAAAGCAAGGTTCACATTTTCCTTGTTGAGATTCTGAAAGACGACGGCCAGCCGCTTTCCAGACTTCATCGCTCCCAATAGTTCAGGCGATACGGTCGTCGCGGCATAACAGCCCTTCAGGTCGCATGTTTGAATCACCAGTGCCTGCGGCTTGCTCTCGTCGATCTGAAGGTTGACCCCGCCGGGCAGAAACAGCCCCACTGGAAGCTGAATCATCATCACGGGCTGGCGCGTATCCGCCGGAAGCTTCACGTTGACGGAAGCAACCAGTTGGCCCGTCTTGGTGATGAACAGGCTCTGCTCGATCTCGCAAATCAAGGCCGCCTTTCTGCCCTCGCTGGAACAGCGAGACGTCCAGACCGGCTGAGGCGGCGCGTTACCATCGGCGGGGCCGGCCTGGGCGACTGCGGCTGGGGCCGCAGGCGCGGGAGATGGTTTGGACGTTGCAGGTGACTTGGTCTGCTTTTGTTGCGGCTGCTGCCCCGCTCATGGTGGTCAT
>CAZQMD010000118.1:0-14084 GCA_964594185.1 uncultured Afipia sp.
ATCTCGACATCGGCAAGTTCGGCGGTCTCGCCGAGACGATGGACGAGTCGATCCGCTACCAGATCCGCACGCCGCATGACGGCGCGGACATGGCGCCCTGCATTCTCGCCGGCCCGACCTGCGACTCCGCAGACGTGCTGTACGAGAAGGCGCCGTACCCGCTGCCCGTCACGCTCGAGATCGGCGACAAGCTGCTGATCGAAGGCACCGGGGCGTATACGTCGACCTACTCGTCGGTCGCTTTCAACGGCATCCCGCCGCTGAAGACGTATCACATCTGAGCTGCCTCATCTGAGGCCTGAATAACCGGATGCCGGTTCGCCGGCATCCATCCCGTCACATTGCTATTTGCTGACAACGCTCCGCGGCAGCTTCGCCGTTTGGAGTGGGGACTGACGTGCCATGACCGCTGTTTGGAAAAAGACCGCCGCCCTCACCACCGACGCCTCTCCGTTCGCGATCCGTGCGGAGCGAGCCTCGGACGTCGTTGCGCGTGAAGCGCTGCTGGATGCGAGCTTCGGCGAAGGCCGCTTTGCCCGCACCTGCCAGCGCCTGCGCGATGGACGCATGCCCGCCGAAGGCCTCGCCTTCACGGCGGTTCGTGAGGGACGCGTGGTCGGCACCGTGCGGTTGTGGCACGTCAGCGCGGGCGGCATCCCTGCGCTGGTGCTCGGCCCGCTGGCGGTGGACGCCGCATGCCGCTCGCTCGCCGTCGGCGCCGCGCTGATGGAACAGGCGTTGACTGCAGCGAAGGCGCGTGGCCATGGCGCAGTGATCCTGCGCGGCGACGCGGCCTATTACAGCCGCTTCGGCTTCTCGGCCGCAAAGACCGGTGCGCTGGCGCTGCCCGGCCCGTTCGAGCGCGAGCGGCTGCTGGCGGTCGAACTGCGCGAAGGTGCGCTGGACGATGCCTGGGGCATGATTGTGGCCACCGGCGACAAGCTGCGCCGCGCCGTGGCCCGCATGGGCGGCAAAGCTCGAAAGCTTCTCATCCAGGCCGCTTGATTTGAGCGCAAAGACGCGTCATTGCGGGGCCTGAAATAAGCCCCGCAATTCTGTTGTCACAAGGAAAAGACCGATGTCCCGCCGCCTGATTTCATCCGGATCGCCCTTTGAAAAGATCGCCGGCTACAGCCGCGCCGTGGTCGATGGCGACTTCTGTTTCGTCGCCGGCACCACCGGCTATGATCCCGTGACCAAAGTCCTGCCCGAGGACGTGGCCGAGCAGACCCGCAACTGCTTCAAGGTGATCGCAAGCGCTCTCAAGGACGGCGGCTTCGAGATGGCCGATCTCGTCCGCGCAACCTACTACGTCACTGACGCGAAGGATTTCGACGCGGTGTTCGCGGTGTGCGGCGAGACGCTCGGCGAGATCCGCCCGGCTGCGACGATCCTTGCGGTCTCCGCACTCTACAAGCCGGAGATGAAGGTCGAGATCGAAGTGACGGCCAAGCGCCGCTCGGCCTGACAAAATTCAAGTGCCAAGATGCCGCGGTCCGCGCGTTGACTTTCGCGCGGGCCTGCCTACGTTGAAGAGATCATGTTGAACGTCTGCAACAACCGTTTGCTGTTTCGCGCAGGTCGCCTCCAAACCGGACGGTAACCCGGACGGACGCGCGTCTGCGCCGTTCCGGGTCATTGCAGTTTCTCAAAGCCCCACACTGAAATCCTGACCAAAATCCGGCGCTCCGCGCCGACGCATTGCGTTGTGAATCACACCGCAACAAGGAGTATGACATGATCGACTATCTGCAGCCTGAACTGCCTCCGATTTCCATGCGCATGTGCGACGCCGATCGCCTGCGCAACATCGCCGAGGCCGCTTCCGAAAAATATCCTCAGACCACCGAGTTTCTTGCGCGTGAAATCGACCGCGCCGAGATCCTGCCCGATGCCCGCTTGCTGCCCGGCCTGGTCACGATGGAATCCGAAGTGATGTTCCGCGACGACATCAGCCTGCAGGAGCGATCCGTCACGCTGGTGTATCCGGAAGCCGCCGACGTGGACGCCGGAAAAATCTCGATCCTGACGCCGATCGGCGCGGCCCTGATCGGCCTGTCGGTCGGGCAGACCATCGAATTCCAGACGCCCGGAGGGCGCTGGCGCTCGCTGACCGTGCTCAGGGTGAATCAGCCCAGATAACAACGCCTTGTACGACAGCTTTATGAAACACACCGCGGCACACCACCGTTGCCGTCACCCCCAAGTTGCCGTAAGTCCTTTCGCGGCTGCCCTTCCCTGCTATCCGGAGTTTTCGTGATGTCATCACCCGTTTACGCGCGCATCAGCGGCCCCATCGTCATGGTCGGCTTCGGCTCGATCGGCAAAGGCACGTTGCCGATGATCGAGCGACATCTTGACTATGATAAGTCGCGCGTCACGGTGATCGATCCCAAGGACGAAGGCCGCAAGGCGCATTGCGAGAAGCAGAATGTGCGCTTCATCCAGCAGGCCGTGACCAAGGACAACTACCGCGAACTGCTCACTCCGCTGCTCACCGAAGGCGGCGGCCAGGGTTTCTGCGTCAACCTTTCAGTCGATACCGGCTCCACCGACATCATGGAGCTCTGCAACGAACTTGGCGCGCTCTATATCGACACGGTCAATGAGCCGTGGCTCGGCTTCTATTTCGATGCCTCAAAAGGCCCGGAAGCGCGCTCCAATTACGCGCTGCGCGAGAACACGCTGGCCGCCAAGCGCGCCCGCCCGCCCGGCTCGACCACAGCCGTCTCCTGCTGCGGCGCCAACCCCGGCATGGTCTCGTTCTTCGTCAAGCAGGCACTCTTGAATGTCGCCTCCGACCTCAAGCTCAATGCCCCGAAGCCGAAGACCAAGGCCGAATGGGCGGACCTGATGCGCCAGGCCGGCATCAAGGGCATTCACATCGCCGAACGCGACACCCAGCGCTCGAAGAAGCCGAAAGAGCCTGATGTGTTCGTCAACACGTGGTCGGTGGAAGGCTTCCTGTCGGAAGGCGTACAGCCGTCCGAACTCGGCTGGGGCACCCATGAAAAGTGGATGCCCGAGAACGCCCACACCCATGAAGCCGGATGCGGCGCGGCGATCTATCTGATGCAGCCCGGCGCCAATACGCGCGTGCGCACCTGGTGCCCGACGCGCGGCGCGCAATACGGCTTCCTCGTAACCCACAACGAGTCGATCTCGATCTCCGATTACTTCACGGCGCGAGACGCATCCGGCAAGGTGATCTACCGGCCGACATGCCATTACGCCTATCACCCGGCGGATGACGCCGTGCTCTCGCTGCACGAAATGTTCGGGCGCGCCGCGAAGATGCAGGAGAAGCATCACATCCTTGATGAAAACGAGATTGTCGACGGCATCGACGAACTCGGCGTGCTGCTGTTCGGCCACGACAACAATGCCTACTGGTATGGCTCGCAGCTCTCCATCGAGGAAACGCGGAAGCTCGCGCCCTATCAGAACGCCACCGGCCTGCAGGTGACCTCCGCCGTGCTCGGCGGCATGGTGTGGGCTCTGGAAAATCCGAACGAAGGCATCGTCGAAGCCGACGAGATGGATTTCGATCGCCTGCTGGAAATCCAGACGCCTTATCTCGGACCGGTGAAAGGCTACTACACCGACTGGACACCGCTGACCGATCGTCCCGGGCTGTTCCCGGAAGATATCGACACCAGCGATCCCTGGCAGTTCAAGAACGTGCTGGTGCGGTAAGCACCAAACAGCAAGCGTGTCATACGCGGGCGTGCCCCGCGTATCCATCTTATCAAAACAGCATTTGACGATAAGAGACGGATTGCCGGGTCAAGCCCGGCAATGACGGTTTGTGTTGGGTGCGCCATTTGCGCTTTGCACTACTTCGCCAGATAGTCGAACACGACCGTGCCGAGTCCCAGCGTGAGATCTGTCTTGTAGTGAAGCGCGGATACCACCTCGCGCACGGGCAAGCGCGCCACATCGGCGAGGGCATGGGGAAACAGACCCAGCGCGCCGGGGCCGGTCCAGGCCTCTTTCAGCGTGACGTCTTCCAGATAGTAGCGGACGAGTTCGCAGATGCGCGGTGTGCCGTCGACATGCGGAATGATTTTCAGCATGAAGTTCGGCGCGCCCAGCGCCTTCAGCAGCGAGTCATGATCGACCGCGCGATGCTTGTAGCCCATGGTCGCGCTCGCACAGAGCACCGAGCCATAGTGCAGCGTGCCGACGAGCACGTCGGTCTCGACCGCAAGTTTCGGTGAAGCAAGCTTTTTGGGAAATCCCCACAGTTCGCGTCCACCCGCGATCGGAGCATCGTCGTCCAGATACATCGAATGGACGTAGCCGCCGTCTTCGCCGTTGAAGCGAACCGGAATCACCTGCCCGGTTTCGGTGTAGTCGCCAAAACCGGTGGAGTCAGGCATCCGGATGAATTCATATTTCACCAGATCACCGATCACCTCCAGCGGTTCAGGCACAACAGCACGCAACGCCTCGGGATCGGTCCGATAGGTGATGACGAAAAATTCGCGATTGAAGAAACGATAGGGTCCGGGCGGAAACGAAGGATTGGTAAGCGGCATGGCGTAGGCCGTGCGCCTGACGTCATCGATTTTCATCTTGGATGCCCCATAGCTGTGCGTCGCATTTGTCGCGACGCGTCACTATGAGGGCCGACCCGATGACTTGCGAGACGTTAAAAGCGGCAGAATGCTCATTAACGCGTGAACTTAGTTCTTGATCGGTTCGCCCGTCTTCTCGGCCGGAGCGGGTGGAAGCGCGGGTTTGGCGCCAGCCTTCTGTGCGTCGGCATCTGGCCGGGCCGGCTCGGGTGCGGGCGTTGTCGGCCTTGTGCCGCCGGGCATCGATTCCGCCGGGCCATCGCTTTTACCCGCAGGAACGGACGGAGTTTGTTCCGATGGCTGTGTTGTTTGCGCGAGATGAATCTGACCGCGCGATGACAGCTGCATCAGCGAGAGTCCCGACAAGGTGAGACCGCCCGCGATCAGAATCGCGGACAGAATGAAATTCGCTCGATTGGCTCGCTTGTCGTCATCCGTCATCATCGCGGCACCATTGATTGCCTTTCACAAGAAGCAACGGATGATCGCAGTGATGGTTCCGCCACCGGCGGACGCGCTCGATGTCGCAGACCACAAATTGTGAAGAAAAATCCGGAACCCGGCAGACGCTCGGAAGCCGATGGGATCAGTCCTTCGTACTGACATCCCATGTCGCATGACGGACGCCCGGCCGACGCGCGAGGTCGGCCGTGACAGCATCGAGCTCTTTCGCATCCACCGCCGTGCTCACCAGCGTGGCCACGATTTCCACAATATCGTCGGTGCGTTCCTCGACGTTAACATCGCTGACGGGATAGCTCGCCGCTTCCAGTTTCTCGACCAGAAGATCGCGCACGGAATCGATCGACGCCGAATCCACTGTGAGCCTGATTTCATAAGTCGCTTCCGACGCGCGCTCGTCCAGCGGGCTGCGATTGATGGCGTTGACCAGCGGCCGCAGCAGCGTATTTCCTGCCAATACAAAAGCCGTGAGCGTCACGGCCTGCGCCAGCATGTCGGCGCCCGCGCAGCACCCCACCGCCGCAGAGCCCCACAATGTCGCCGCCGTATTCAGCCCTCGGACATTCATGCCTTCCTTCATGATCACGCCGGCGCCGAGAAAGCCGATGCCCGACACCACATAGGCGATCACGCGCACGGCGCCATCGGCGTCGGCAAGCTGCATGGCCAGATCGACAAAAGCTGCGGCACTCACCGCGACCAGCACGTTGGTGCGCAGTCCCGCCGTGCGCAGGCGATACTGGCGCTCGGCCCCGATCAGGGTGCCGAGCACGAACGCCGCCGTCAGGCTGACCAGCGTGTCGAGAAAGTCATAGAATTGAAATGTCGTCAGGAACCGCATGACGACTGCTTACCCACTAGAGGGTAAGCAGTCCAGCGTCGCCGTCCTCGCTGGCAAAGGCCAGCAGCGATCCCCTGGCATTCCATGCCAGCGCAGCCACCGGCTCGCCCGCATTCCTGCGCACCAGGATCTCCGCGCCGTCCTCGATGCGCACCATCAGGATGGTGCCGTCGCTATAGCCGACAGCGAAGACTTCTTCCTTGGGATTGCACGCGACCACCGTCGCCTTGGCCTGCAGCGGCGCCAGCATCAAGGGCTCCTTGCCCATCGGGCCGTCCTTGCTGGCGAACGGCCAGAGGATCACGCTGTCCGAACCCGAGGTGGCGAGGAATTTCCCACCCACGCTCCATGACATCGAGCGCACCCGCGCAGGATAGCCGGTCATCCGCATATGTCGCGAGTCGGCCAGCCGCCAGCCGTGCAATGCGGATTCGTGCATCGAGGTGACGAGGAAACGGTTGTCGGCGCTGAAGGTGACGCCGAGATGCGAGCCCTTCCACTCCAGAAATTCCGGCTTCGCGCCCATATTGGGAAACCACAGTGTCACACCGTTGTAATGCGCGACTGCGAGCCGGACACCCTTCGGTGCGAAAGCCAGACCGCCCACGGTCGAGGGCACATCGAGCGTTTTCTCTTCACCCTTTGGGGCTTTGACATAGGCCGTCTTCCCGGCGGACCACGCCACCGCACCGTCCGCATGCAGCGCAACGTTATCGATCCAGCGACGCTTGGCATCCGTCGCCAGGGTTTCGACATTCGACTTGGCATCAACAGACACCAGCTTGCCGTCGTCGCCGCCCATGACGATCCGCTTGCCATCGGAGGTCGAGCACAGGATTCCGCCGCCATGCACGGCAATCGGCTTTGCCTCGCCATCGCCGGTCACGAGGATGACGTTCTCTTCCGCGCCGACAAACGCTGCGACGTCTCCGAGGAAATGCACGGCGGACGCCGGTGCGTCCAGCGCGACCTTGGTGACGCGATCAGTGACGGAAACGATGGAGGCCTCTTCCGGAGGCAGGCCGAACTTCGACATCACGCGATGGTCTTTTCAAAGCCCTCGCGGATCGCCTGTTCGGGCAATTCGCGGCCGATGAAAACGAGGCGGCTTTCGCGTTTCTCGTCATTCCGCCATTCCCGCTGATGGTCACCCTCCAGCATCATGTGCACGCCCTGGAACACATAGCGGTCATCGTCGCCCTTGAACGAGAGAATGCCCTTGGAGCGCAATATCTTCTCGCCGTCCTTGGCGACCAGTTCCTGCAGCCAGGGCATGAACTTGGTCGGGTCGATCGGCTTGTCGGTCCGCAGCGACAAGGACTGCATGTCCTCGTCGTGATAGTGCTTCATGCCGCCGTGGGAATGACCGTGGTCGTGGTGATGATCGTGGCCGTGATGATCATGGTGGTGGTGATCGTGGTCATGGCCGCCGTCATCGAGAAACTCAGGCTCGATTTCGAGAATGCGGTCGAGATCGAAGGCGCCGCGTTCCAGAACGTCCGACAGCTTCACTTGCGCGCGCTGTGTCTTGTGCAGCGTCGCGTAGGGATTGATTGCCCGAATGCGCGCCTCGACCTCCGCCAGCTCCGGCTTGGTCACAAGATCGGTCTTGTTCAGCACGATGACGTCGGCGAAGGCGATCTGGTTCTTGGCTTCCGGCGCATCTTTGAGACGATCGCTTAGCCATTTTGCATCGGCAACTGTCACCACCGCGTCGAGCGCGGTCTTCTCGCGTACATCCTCATCGACGAAGAACGTCTGCGCCACCGGCGCCGGGTCGGCAAGACCGGTGGTCTCCAGAATGATGGCGTCGAATTTGCCCTTGCGTTTCATCAGGCCGTCGATGATGCGCACGAGATCGCCGCGCACGGTGCAGCAGACGCAGCCGTTGTTCATCTCGAACACTTCCTCGTCCGCACCGACGATCAGATCGTTGTCGATGCCGATCTCGCCGAATTCGTTGACGATCACCGCGTATTTCTTGCCGTGATTTTCGGACAGGATGCGGTTGAGCAGCGTGGTCTTGCCGGCACCGAGGTAGCCGGTCAGAACGGTCACGGGAATCTTGTTGGCGGCGGCTTCAGACATGAAATCTCCAGGCGGATAGAGCGCGATCAGCAAAAGTGGGCACCGGTTTTGCGTTAGATCGCGCTCCAAAAGTTAAATGGGCGCGCCCGGCGGCAGGGTGGCCCCTGCGCTAGCTCGAAAGCGCGCTCGTCAGGGCCTTTATATTGTGCCGGACCATATCAATGTAAGTGGGGGCAGGCCCCTTTTCGTCGGTCAGGCTGTCGGAATAGAGCGTTCCACCGATATTCGCCCCGGTCTCGGCGGCGATCCGCCGCATCAGGCGCGGATCGCTGACATTTTCCAGAAAAACCGCCGGAATTTTCTGCTTTTTGATCTGGGAAATGATGGCTGCAATGTCCCGCGCGCTGGGCTCGGATTCGGTCGAGACGCCCTGCGGCGCGATGAATTTGATCCCATAGGCGGCGGCAAAATACCCGAAGGCGTCATGGGTCGAGATCACGCTGCGGCGCTCGGGCGGAATTTTCGCCACCGCCTCGCGGATATCGCGGTCCAGCGCATCCAGCTTTGCGAGATAGGCCGCGGCGTTGGCCTTATAGGTCTCGGCACCTGCCGGATCGGCCGCGATCAAGGCATCGCGGATATTGGCGGCATAGATCTTTGCATTCTGCACCGACTGCCAGGCATGCGGATCGGCATCCGATGGATCATGGCTGTGACCGTCCTCGATTTTGCGCGTGGCGACGCCCTTGGTGGCGACAACGGTCGCCGCCTTGCTGCCGGATGATTTGACCAGACGCGGCAGCCAGCCCTCAAGGCCGAGGCCGTTGACGATCACGAGTTTGGCGTCGGTGATCTTCTTCGCGTCGGACGGTGTCGGCGTATAGACATGCGTGTCGCTGTTCGGCCCAACCAGCGTTGTGACGCTGACGCGATCACCGCCGACATTCTTCGCAAAGTCGCCAAGGATTGAGAAGGTCGCGACCACATTGAGTGGACCACCGGATGCGATCTGCGCACGTGCAGGGCCAATCGCCGCGACCACTGCAAAAATGATGATGCTTGCAAGACGAAGCATAGTCCCTCCTCACGCTTCGAGATGGCGGCCCGGAAAGAGCTGACGGACGAGGCCGCTGACGCTTCCGAACAGAACCGACACGACATAGAGCGCAGCACAGACCAGGATGATCGCCGGGCCTGATGGCACCTTGGTGTGGAACGACAGCAGCAATCCTGCGAAGCCCGACAGCGCCGCACTTGCGACCGCGATACCGATCATGCCGGTGATGTCGCGCGACCAAAACCGCGCGATGCCCGCGGGCAGGATCATCAGGCCCACCGCCAACAGCGTGCCCAGCGCATGGAAGCCGTTGACCAGATTAATGACCACAAGTGCAAGAAACGCGAGATGCGCAGGCGCGCCTGCGCGGCTCACCGTGCGCAGGAACACCGGATCGACGCATTCGATCACCAGCGGGCGGTAGATCACCGCCAACACCAGTAACGTAATGGTGGCGTTAAACGCGATCACCAGCAGCGTCTGGTCGTCCATCGCCAGGATGTTGCCGAACAGCACATGCAGCAGATCGATATTGGTGCCCTTGACCGAGACGATGGTGACGCCCAGCGCCAGCGACACCAGATAGAAGGCCGCCAGCGAGGCGTCTTCCTTGAGTTCGGTGCTGCGTGCGACGAGGCCCGACAGAAGTGCGACCGTGAAGCCCGCGATCAGCCCGCCGAAGGTCATCGCAAACAGGTTGAGACCGGACAGCAGAAATCCCACCGCTGCGCCCGGCAGGATCGCATGAGCCATGGCGTCACCCACAAGGCTCATCCGCCGCAGCATCAGGAACACGCCGATCGGCGCGCCGCCCAGCGCCAGCGCGATCACGCCGGCCAATGCGCGGCGCATGAACTCGAATTCGGCGAAAGGCGCGATCAGCGCGTCATAGATCATGGTCGCCTCATGCCGCCTGCGAGGGCGTGTCGGCGCACGGCGCGGCGCTGTCGTCGAAGGCTTCGCACATATGACGCGCGGCCAGAAGATTCTCGGCTGTCAGCACGTTCGATGTTGCGCCCCATGCCACCTTCGAGCGCGCCAGCAGCAGCGTCTCGGGGAAATTCGCGCGCACAAGGTCCATGTCATGCAGTGCCGCCAGCACCGTGCGCTTCTCGTCGTGCCAGCGCCGCACCAGCGCGATCAGGTCGGCAGTCGTTTTCGTATCGATGGCGTTGAACGGCTCGTCTAGCACGATAACGCGCGCGTCCTGCAACAGTACGCGGGCAAACAGCATGCGCTGCATCTGGCCGCCGGACAGCGTGCCGATCGGGCGGTTTTCAAATCCGCTCAAACCGACGGCGGCCAGCGCCTCCGTGATACGCGCCTGTTCTGCCTTGCCGAGACCGCCGAAAATGCCTCTGCGGCGCCAGAGACCCGTGCCGACAAAATCATAGACCGAGATCGGAAAGCTGCGGTCGATATCGGCGGTCTGCGGCAGATAGGCGATGTCGCGCGCATTGAGGTTGCCGAGGCCAATGGTGCCCGCCAGCGGCTTGAGAATACCCACGACGCCGCGAAACAGCGTGGACTTGCCCGCGCCGTTGGGACCGACCACCGCCACCAGCGCACCGGCGGCTATCTCACCGCTGAGATGATGCACGGCGGGGTGCCGGTCATAGCCGAGCGTCACGTCGCGGAATGTCAGTTGCACGGCGGACATGCTCACCTCATTGCCAGCAGCACGATGGCCCAGAGAACCGCGCTGATCGCTGCAGCGGCGGCCACCCGCGCGCCAAGCGTCATCCGCAGGATCGACCAGTGAACCGCCTGAGCCGGATGCGGAGATGCCGGGCCATGACTGTGTGCGTGATGGCTGTGCGAATGATCGCCATGCGAGTGGCCGTGGGAGTGGGTATGCCCGTGAGAATGGGCCATGGTCAGCTTTCCAAACCGGATAGGCGAGCGGTCCGGAAACCCCTCAATTCCGAGAAATGTTATAATATAACATAACTCTCGTCCACAGTTCCGGAAGGCAATCAGGGCCTTATGGTTTCCCGATCACCATCACGATGGCGGCGGCGAGAAACGGGAACGGGATCGACACCACGCAGCGGAACCAGACAAACCGGGCCGGCATGAAGGGGATTTCCCACAAAATCACCCGCTGGAACGCAAACAGGGCCCAGGCGATCACGTAGGCGACCACCTGAGGGGTTCCGCCGCCGCTCTTGAGCGCCACGGCCCCGATGGAAAAGCCGACCACCGGCCCGCCAGGGGTCGCTGCACCGGCAACCACGGCAGTTGCCACGCCAAGCCATCCGGTGTCCGGCCCCAGCCCGCCCACAATGACTTCCGACGGGATGATCGCCGCGATGAAGCCCGAGCCGATCACACCCAGCGCGATACGCGGCACGATGTTGATGAAGTCCATGCCGCCGTTGCGCAGCGCCGTGCCCAGCACGGCCTTGTCCTGCCGCCACGCGATGATGCTGACGCCGATCAGCGAGCCCCACAGCAGAATGTCGATGATCAACGCGGTCACAGCTTGAACCTGTGACGGACGCGGACATAGACGAAGCGGCCAAGCGCGCCGGCGAGGATCGGCATCGGCAGGGAGATCACGATGCGCCAGAGCGTGAAGTCCGCGCCCATGATCGGCATTTCCCACGCCACCGCGCGGCCGTAGCCGATCAGCGTCCAGCTCACCACCATGGCGATGGTCGCGCCGAAATCCGCACCGACCGCCAGCAACGCGCTCGCCACCGGATAGGCGGTGAAGGGGCCGCCGGGCAGGATCGCGCCGAAGGCCGTGCCGATCAGCAGACCCTTGAGGCCGGATTCCGGACCGAGCGATTTGGATACTTTGTCATGCGGCAGCACCGCGGCGATCAATCCGCCCAGCAGACAGCCCGCCAGGACGCGCGGCATGATTTCACCGAACAGCGAGATGTCGTGAAACAGGATGGTCCAGACGCCGTCGATGCCGTCGCGCCGCCACACCAGAGCGGCGCTCACGACCACAAGCACGGCGATCACGAAGGTCGACCAGCCGAACGGCTTGCCCTTCTTGCGCGGCGCGCTCGCCTCAGTGCCATCGCCATTATCGGCGGGTTCGGTTTTCAAGGAAGGTTCGGACAAGGACGTGATCTTGCTTTCACGCGAAATGCCGCACCAGGGCGAGACCGGCAAAAAGCCCCGCAATCGACAGCACCACCGATCCCAGCACGTAGAACAGCGCCAGTCCCATTTCGCCGCGCTGATACAGCGTCACCGCATCCAGCGAAAACGCCGAGAACGTGGTATAACCGCCGAGAATGCCGGTCATGATAAACAGCCGCCATGGCTGCGATGCCTCGCCTTTCAGCGCGAGGTAACCCGCGATAATCCCCATCACCAGCGAGCCGGTGATGTTGATGACGAACGTGCCGTAGGGAAAATTGATGCCGCAGGCGCGGGCGCAACCGACATTGATCGCATGGCGCAGCGATGCACCCAGACCGCCGCCGATAAAAACAAGAAGATAGTTCATGGTCATTCGGATCGGTTGGAGCATCGCCCGAAAAAAGGGGCCGCAAGCTGCGGCCCCTTTTGGCTGAATGCGTGGATTTACGCTTTCTCGAACAGGGATTCGACGTATTCCCAGTTCACGAGGTGATCGACGAACGCCTTGAGATAATCCGGGCGGCGATTGCGGTAGTCGATGTAGTAGGAGTGCTCCCACACGTCGACGCCGAGGATCGGCGTCGCACCGTGAACCAGCGGGCTTTCGCCGTTCGGCGTCTTCGAGATTTCGAGCTTGCCGTTCTTAACCGACAGCCAGGCCCAGCCGGAGCCGAACTGGCCGACGCCAGCTGCGGAGAAATCGGTCTTGAACTTCTCAAGACCGCCGAGATCCTCATCGATCTTCTTGGCGAGCTTGCCGGGGAGCTTGTCGCCGCCGCCGTTGGGCTTCATCCAGTTCCAGAAATGCAGGTGATTGTAGTGCTGACCGGCATTGTTGAAGAGCGGAGCGTTCTTGCCGAACGAGCCCTTCACGATGTCTTCAAGGGACTTGCCTTCGAATTCAGTGCCCTTCAGCAGGTTGTTGCCGTTGGTCACATAAGCCTGGTGATGCTTGTCGTGGTGATATTCGAGCGTCTCCTTCGACATGTGCGGCTGGAGCGCGTCATAAGCATAAGGCAGGTTCGGGAGTGTGAAGGTCATGGGTCTACTTCCGGAAATTGTGGGTGACGAGGTGTCAACGCGGCGCACTATAGAAGGTTTCCCGGCAAGGGAAACAGGCAAGCGATCCGGAAATCAGCCGCGAATAGTTCGCAACTGTTTCCAGATCGTCGTTTTCCGGTAATTTTTCTCAAGCCGCCTTTTCTCAAGCCGCTTTGGGCAGTGCGCCGGACAGCTCGTCCTTGGCCTTGGGCGGACGCACATTCATCAGCATCTGGAATGATCCCGCGATCAAACCGATAATTACGGCACCCTTCCATGCCACGTCGTAGCTGCCGAGGTGATCGAAGATCAGCCCGCTGCCCCATGCGCCGATGAAAGACCCGACCTGATGGCTGAAGAAAGCGATACCGGTCAGGGTCGCCATGTAGCGCAAGCCGAATAGCTGCGCGACAAGGCCGTTGACCAATGGAATAACGCCGAGCCAGAGAGATCCCATCACCGCCGCGAAGATCAGCGTCGAGGCCGGCGTTGCCGGCAGGATGAAATACACCGCGATCGCCAGCGACCGCACGATGTAAATGCCGCCGAGCAGTAGCTGCTTGGGATAACGTCCCCCAAGCCAGCCAAAAAGATACGATCCGAACACGTTGAACAGCCCGATCAGCGCCAGCGCCGAAGCGCCCAGCGACGGATCGAGACCGCAGATCGCAAGATAGTTCGGCAGATGTGTCGTGATGAAGACAAGCTGCAAGCCGCAGACAAAGAACGCCAGTGCCATGATCACATAGCCGGAGTGACCGAGCGCGGACTGGAGCACGGAGCCAAGCGACTGGTCGATGTCATCGGCCTTGTCGATCTCGATCTTGTCGGCGCCGCCCGCGCTGAAAGCCGACGGCAGCATGACGCAGGCCAGACCAATGAAACCGACCAGCGCGATCTGCCAGCCTGCGGTCGAGATCAGAGTCTGCGCCAGTGGCGATGCGATCACGAGGCCAATCGACCCCGCGGCCGG
>CAZQMD010000119.1:0-14008 GCA_964594185.1 uncultured Afipia sp.
CGACGACAACGATTTTTCAACCGCATCGAGACGCGCCACAAGCGCGGGATCAGTCACCGGCTTTGGGGCAGGCAGCGGCTTCGCCGCGTCGGATTCGACTTTCGCCACACGCGCACCGAGCGCATCGACATCGTTCTTGGTGACGGCATCGACCGGCGGCTTCGGCAGCGGCGCATCCAGCCAGCCCGTGGATTTTGCCACGCCGAGTACGAGCGCTGCCGCCGCGACACCCGTCAAGGCAGAAACAATGATCGACGACACGCGCGATGGAGCCTTTGGAGCTTTGGGTGCAGGCGACGGCTCGGGACTTTCCAAAGCGGGCTTGTCTGCCTCATTCGCGTCGGAAGGAGCATCCGATGCAGGTGCGCTTTCCGAAACATCGGATGCGGTCAGTTCGATAGTCGGCGGCGGCCGTTTTGCGGCATCGCCGCCAGCAGCCTTGTCTTGCTTGTCGTCGTCCATCACGCACTCCCTGCGTATCAGCGCGGATACTAGCAGATTCTGTCGGCCTCGCTCCAGTTAAGGAGATGAGGCCTTTACCATTCTGTCCGCCACATCGAGCAGGGCTTTTTCGTCCGGCGTGCGCGCCGCCGCAACCTGCATCGCACCCGCCTCGCGTAAAACCCCCGCGACGGCCTCGGAGATGCAACATTGCGGCAAAGCCAAGGCAGAAATCTCGACAGCATCGGCCCGCGCCGCCTCGACATAGGCGCGCGCGCTGCGGCGGGAATAATGCAGCACCGCCTCGACGCCACCAGCACGAAACGCGCCGTTGACCGTATCTGAGAAATTCGCCACCGGAATCATGCGATACGCCGTGCGCGTCACCACCATGAACCCGCGCGCGCCAAGTTCTCGGGCAAGATCGCGCGTGAGATCGGCGCCGGCGATATAACACAGCGCGGACTTTTTTTTCAGTTTGCCTGCCGCAGCGCTCGCCACGATGCACTCGCGCAACGAAACAGCATCGCCCTCCGCGATCGTGATGTTGGTGAAACCCGCGTCGCGCGCGACCTGCGCGGTGTGACCACCCACCGCGAAAACAGGCAAAAGCATCAGCCTCGGACGGACCGGATGATTTTCAATGGCGCGCACGGCATTGGCGCTGCTCAGGATCACCGCATCGAAAGCGACTTCGCCGTCATCCTCGAATGCGACGGGCTCGAACCGCAACATCGGCGACAAAAGCACGTTATGGCCCCGCGACCGCAGCGCTTCGGCGGTTTTCTCATTATCGGGCGCCGGGCGTGTCACCAGAATGGCCATTTATGAAGCTCCACGCATCTCAAGCAAGGATAGCCCGCCTGACGATTTCACGTTATGAACCCCCTCAATGACAGCCGGTTGGCGAACGATCCCCTCACCAGCATAAGGTGAAGGGAAACGCCGGATTGGTCACAAAGGCAAGGACTGAAATTGGCAAGCAAGCGCACACTGGTGCTGGGGATCGAGACCACCTGCGATGAAACCGCCGCCGCCGTAATCGAACGGCAGCGCGACGGTTCGGGCAAGATTCTCTCCAATATCGTGCGTTCGCAGATCGATGAGCATGCCCCGTTCGGCGGCGTGGTGCCTGAAATCGCCGCCCGCGCCCATGTCGATATGCTCGACGGCATCGTCAGCGCGGCCATGAAGGAAGCCGATATCGGTTTTGGCGATCTCAGCGCCGTGGCCGCTGCGGCCGGTCCCGGCTTGATCGGCGGCGTCATTGTCGGTCTCACCACCGCAAAGGCGATCGCGCTTGTGCATGACACGCCGCTGATCGCGGTGAATCATCTCGAAGCCCACGCGCTGACGCCGCGCCTGACGGTGCCGCTGAGTTTCCCTTATTGTCTGTTCCTTGCATCCGGCGGCCACACCCAGATTGTCGCGGTGCTCGGCGTCGGAAAATATGTCCGGCTCGGGACCACGCTTGACGATGCGATGGGCGAAGCCTTCGACAAGGTCGCCAAGATGCTGGACCTGCCTTATCCGGGCGGCCCGCAGGTGGAACGCGCGGCAGCGCACGGCAATCCAACACGCTTCGCATTTCCACGGCCGATGGTGGGGCGGCCCGATGCGAACTTCTCGCTGTCCGGATTGAAAACGGCGGTGCGCAATGAAGCCACGCGCCTGATGCCGTTCGAGCCGCAGGACATCGCCGACCTCTGCGCGGGATTTCAGGCCGCCGTGCTCGAACTCACCGCGGACCGCATCAGTGTCGGTCTGCGGCTGTTTCAGGAGCAGTTCGGTGCGCCGCGTGCGCTGGTCGCCGCAGGCGGCGTCGCCTCGAACCTTGCGATCCGCAACGCGCTGCACGAGATCGCGGGACGCGCGCAGACCACGCTGATCGTACCGCCACCCGCGCTCTGCACCGACAACGGCGCGATGATCGCATGGGCGGGTGCGGAGCGGCTGGCGCTGAAGATGGTGGATGACATGGACAGCGCGCCGCGCGCGCGCTGGAAGCTCGATGAAACCACATCGACGCCGCTGAAATTCGCGAATACGCGAGCACGGCATTAAATGAGTTCGCACCAAACCATCTCCGTTGTCGGTGCAGGCGCATGGGGCACGGCGCTCGCCAACGCTGCTGCGCGCGCCGGACGCGATGTCACGCTCTACGCGCGCGATCGCACCGCTGCGGACAAAATCGCGCAGACCCGCGAGAATCCGAAACTTCCCGGCGTTCAGCTGGAGAAATCCATCACCGTCACCGGCGATCTCGCACAGGCCGGACGCGCGAGCGCAATCCTGCTGGTCACGCCGGCGCAGAGCCTGCGGGAAGCGGCACTTGCACTCGCGCCGCATCTGGCACAGGACACGCCGGTCATCGTCTGCGCCAAGGGTATCGAGCGCGGCACGCATCAATTCATGACGGAGATCGTCGCGGAGGTTGCACCGAACGCCCTGCCCGCGATTCTGTCGGGACCAAGTTTCGATATCGACGTCGCGCGCGGGCTTCCGACTGCCGTGACTCTCGCGAGCGCCAATGAGACGCTGGCAAAAGCGCTGGTGCATGCACTCGGCTCGGCGACCTTCCGCCCCTATCATTCGACCGACGTGCGCGGTGTCGAGATCGGCGGCGCCGCCAAGAACGTGCTGGCGATTGCCGCAGGCATTGTCGCGGGCCGCAAGCTCGGCGCTTCGGCGCTGGCGGCGCTGACCACGCGCGGGTTTGCCGAATTGATGCGGCTGGGCCTCGCCTGCGGCGCAAAAGCCGAAACCATTGCGGGCCTGTCCGGCCTCGGCGATCTGCTGCTGTCGTGCTCGACACCGCAGTCGCGCAACTTCTCGCTCGGGCTTGCGCTTGGACGTGGCGAGACACCGAATCGCAGCAAGCTGGTCGAAGGCGAATTCACCGCTCCGGTGCTGATCGAACTGGCGGCTGAAAAAAATGTCGAAATGCCGGTCGCCAATGCGGTGGCGGCGATTCTCGGCGGCGCAGTGACCGTCGATGCCGCCATTGAGGCGCTGCTAACGCGGCCATTTCGTAGCGAGGGATAAACGTCTTTCCGTCATGCCCGCGCTTGTCGCGGGCATCCACGTCTTGGTAAGAGCGCCATAAAGACGTGGATGGCCGGAGCAAGTCCGGCCATGACAAGCAAATGGAATCCCGCATGGCTTACTGGCTCGTGAAATCGGAACCCTCGGTCTGGTCCTGGGATCAGCAGGTCGCGAAAGGCGCGAAAGGCGAAGCTTGGACCGGCGTGCGCAATCACACCGCCAAGCTCAACATGATGAAAATGAAGAAAGGCGACCGCGCCTTCTTCTATCATTCCAACGAGGGCAAGGAGATCGTCGGCATTGTCGAGATCGTGAAGGAGCACTATCCCGATCCGACCGATCAAACCGCCAAGTTTGTCTGCGTCGATATCGCCGCCGATAAACCCTTGAAGAAGCCTGTGCCGCTCGAAGCGATCAAGACCAACGAGAAGCTCGCGGAAATGGATCTCGTGAAATATTCCCGGCTGTCGGTGCAGAGCGTGAAACCCGACGAGTGGAAACTCATTTGCAGGCTGGGCGGAATTTAGGCCGCTGCGGTCAGCACCACCTTCGCCAAAATCTGTTCGCGCCTGGCCAGCGAACGGCATCCCTTGAGGGTTGCAGCAAAGCGCTCGAGAATTCCATCCTCGAACGCCGTCACGATGGTGTCGTGCACATAGCTCTTGCGGCAGATCGTCGGCGTGTTGGACAATTCGTCGGCCGCCGCGCGCACCGCCTCGAGCACTTGCTTGCGGCGGCCGCGCGCGCTCTCGGCAGGCACCACCCGCGCGAGAGATTCCATCACCGCCGCTGATGCCATCAGCGTCCGGAAATCCTTCAGTGAAATGCGAATCCCTGCGATCTCGCGCAGAAAGGCGTTTACCTGTGCGGTATTGACCGTGCGCACGGTGTCGTTGTCGTCGCGATACTGAAACAGCCTGCGTCCCGGAAGCTTGCGCAGAATGTCCACCGCGCGCACCAGACGCGCCGCATCGCATTCCTTGCGCACCGCCTTGTTGCCCTTGGCGCGGAACGCCAGAACGATGCAGTCGTCTTCAATCACAACATTGCTTTTCAGCAACGTCGTTGCGCCGCGCGTTCCGTTCAGCCGCGCATAGGATTCGTTGCCCGGTCTGATTGCGGTCCGTGCGACCAGTTCAATCACAGCGGCAAGTGCGAATTCCCGCGTCGGTGCATCGCCACCGAGATGCTGCGCGACGCTTCGCCGGATTTTCGGCAGCACTTCGATCAGGCGCGCCAGACGGCGGGCCTTGCGGGTCTCGCGCACCTTTTCCCAGTCAGGATGGTAGCGATACTGCAGCCGACCGGCTGCATCGCGTCCGACCGCCTGAAGATGCGACGCCGGATCGCCGGCATAGCGGACATCGACATAAGCCGGCGGCACAGCCATGGCGTTGAAGCGCTTGATGGTAGCGGCGTCACGCACAACCTTGCCATTGGCACGCACGAACGAATAGCCCTTGCCGCGCTTGACGCGGCGAATATCGAATTCGGCCTGATCGCCGAGCTTCAGCCCGAGTTTTTTCGCCAGCCGCCTGACCGACGACGGGTCGTGTTGCGAGGATACATCCGGCGCAAAAATGCCGGACACGTCCCTCAATTCAGCAAGAATTTGACCGTCAGCCATGATGGACCTCGAAGTGCCCAATTTCCCAGCGCGGCATTTGTTCCCATCCGCCTTGACCTGAGCGGTTAACTGCGGTGAGTCGCCCCTATGGAACAGGCGGCATCACAACCCATCACCGACAAGGCCGCCTTCATCCGCGCCAATACGCGGCTGCGGCCGGTGCCGCTGGCTCCGGAAATTTCACTCCTTGTCGCCGATGAAGCCGTGCCGCTCTGGCACAAGACCGAAGAGGAAATCGGCGAAGCCGGATTGCCGCCGCCGTTCTGGGCCTTTGCCTGGGCCGGCGGTCAGGCGCTTGCACGTCATATCCTCGACAATGCAGATCTGGTGCGCGGCAAGACCGTGCTCGATCTCGCCAGCGGATCGGGACTTGTCGGCATCGCGGCCATGAAAGCGGGTGCGGCGGCGGTGACGGTCGCGGATATCGATTCCTTTGCCTGCGCCGCAGCGATACTGAATGCCGCAGAAAATCTCGTGACAATCACCACCTGCGAGCGCGATCTGCTCGGCGCGGACGATGGCGGCGCATGGGACGTGATCCTCGCCGGCGATATTTTCTACGAACGCGACACCGCGCAACGCGCCTTCGATTTTTTATCGGGCCATGCCGCGCGCGGCACAACCGTGCTGATCGGCGACCCCGGACGCAGTTACCTGCCCCGTGACAGACTGCGCCGGATCGCCGACTACAGCGTGCCGGTCACCCGCGACCTCGAAGATACCGAAATCAAGCAAACCGCCGTCTGGGGCCTGCTGCAGCCGGCCTGAAATCCGCCGTCATCCCCTTCATATGTTTTGGGAAATCCGGGGTCCGACAAAAGTCCTAGTTGCCGCAGCTTGTCGCTGATGTATGCACAGGCGCATAATATCAAAACAACAAGAAGCCGCGCGCATGTTGCGACGTGGACGGCCTGCGTGGAGGAAATGAGGAAGTCATGTCCGATAAAATTTACGACGTATCCGCGGAATGGGCGAAGCGCGCCTTTATCGACGATGCCAAGTACCGCGAGATGTACGCGCGTTCGGTCAAGGACCCCAATGCCTTCTGGGGCGAGGAAGCCTCCCGCCGTCTCGACTGGATCAAGCCCTTCACCAAGGTCGAGAATGTCTCCTATGCGCCGGGCAACATTTCGATCAAGTGGTTCGAGGACGGCGTCCTGAACGCGGCCTATAACTGCATCGACCGGCATCTCGACAAGCGCGGCGATCAGACAGCGATCACCTGGGAAAGCGACGATCCGTCGGAATCGAAGAAGATCACCTATCGCGAGCTGCATGACGAAGTCTGCAAGATGGCGAACATCCTGCGGCTGCGGAACGTCCAGAAGGGCGACCGCGTCACCATCTACATGCCGATGATTCCCGAAGCGGCCTACGCAATGTTGGCCTGCGCGCGGATCGGCGCGATTCACTCCGTGGTTTTCGGCGGCTTCTCGCCCGACTCGCTGGCCCAGCGCATTACCGACTGCAAATCCAAGGTCATCATCACCGCCGACGAAGGCCTGCGCGGCGGCAAGAAGGTGCCGCTGAAAGCCAATGTCGATGCGGCCATCGCCAAGGCCGGCGGCGTCGACTGGGTCGTGGTGGTCAAGCGCACCGGCGGCAAGATCGACATGAACCCGGTCCGCGACGTCTGGCACCACGAAGCCGCCGCCATGGTGGACACCGATTGCCCGGTGGAGCCGATGAATGCGGAAGATCCGCTGTTCATTCTCTACACGTCGGGTTCGACGGGCACGCCGAAGGGCGTGCTGCACACCACCGGCGGCTATCTCACCTTCGCGTCGATGACGCATCAATACGTGTTCGATTATCACGAAGGCGACATCTACTGGTGCACCGCCGACGTGGGCTGGGTCACCGGCCACAGCTACATTCTCTACGGTCCGCTCGCCAACGGCGCGACCACGCTGATGTTCGAAGGCGTGCCGAACTATCCGGACAATTCGCGGTTCTGGAATGTCATCGACAAGCACAAGGTCAACATTTTCTACACCGCGCCGACAGCAATCCGCGCCCTGATGCAGGGCGGCGACGAGCCGGTGAAGAAGACCTCGCGCGCATCGCTGCGCCTGCTCGGCTCGGTCGGCGAGCCGATCAATCCCGAAGCGTGGGAGTGGTATTACCGCGTGGTCGGCGACTCGCGCTGCCCGATCGTCGATACATGGTGGCAGACCGAAACCGGCGGCATTCTGATCACGCCGCTGCCTGGCGCCATCGCGCAGAAGCCGGGTTCGGCGACCAAGCCGTTCTTCGGCGTGGTGCCGGAAATCGTCGATGCCGACGGCAAGGTTCTCGACGGCGAAGCGCAGGGCAATCTCTGCATCGCGAAATCATGGCCGGGCCAGATGCGCACGGTCTACGGCGATCACGCCCGCTTCGAGCAGACCTATTTCTCGACCTACAAGAACAAGTACTTTACCGGCGACGGCTGCCGCCGCGATGCCGACGGCTATTACTGGATCACCGGCCGCGTCGATGACGTCATCAACGTCTCCGGTCATCGCATGGGCACGGCGGAAGTCGAAAGCTCGCTGGTGGCTCATGACGCAGTCTCGGAAGCCGCCGTGGTCGGCTATCCGCACGACATCAAGGGTCAGGGCATCTACGCCTACGTCACCTTGATGAAAGGCGTCGAACCGACCGAGACGCTGCGCAAGGAGCTGGTGGCGTGGGTGCGCAAGGACATCGGCCCGATCGCCTCGCCCGACCTCATCCAGTTCGCGCCCGGCCTGCCGAAAACGCGTTCAGGCAAGATCATGCGCCGCATCCTGCGCAAGATCGCTGAAGACGAATACGGCAGCCTCGGCGATACATCGACGCTGGCCGATCCGATGGTGGTCGACGACCTGGTCAGCAACCGCCAGAACAAGAAGAGCGCCTGAGGCGGCGATCTCCTGACCGGAATGCATCCGGTGAAGCACGACAACATGAGGGCTCGTATCGCATGATACGAGCCCTCACTGCTTTCCACTCAACCCTGCTCACTTGCCCTTAAGAAAAGGAACGATCGCGGCGATGGCCTGATCGGGCTGTTCTTCCATGATCCAGTGACCTGAATTAACAATCACGGCGCCGCGGACATCGCTCGCCGCAAAGCCGACCTCGGCCGCAAACGCGGCCCCGAAGGAGTGATCGCCGCCGATGGCCAGCACAGGCATGGTGAGCTTGCCCTTTTCCGCGATCAGCTTCTGGTTATCGACAGCGTCCTGCGCGAAGGCTGCGAACTGGCCGCCGAGCGCATTGTGAATCGCGCCGGGCCGCGCATAGAGCGCCGCGTAATGCGCGCGGGTCTGTTCGTCTATCCGCGACGGATCGGCGGATAGATCATTATAGAAGCGATCGAGCAGGATGCGCTCGCGGCCCGCGACCAGACGCTCGACATCCGGGCCACGGAAATTGAAGTGCCAGACTCGCGGATCCTTGAACAGATTGTCCCAATGCCCGACGCCTGGCAGCGGCGCATCCATTGCCACCCATTTCGAGGTGCGTGACGGAAACTGCGCGGCAAAGGCATAGCCGACCATATTGCCGATATCGTGGGTGACAAGTGCGGCGTCCTTGATTCCCAGCCGGTCGAGGATCGCGGCGAGATCGCGGGCCTGGGCAACCTTCTCATAGCCGCCTTCGGGATGCGACGAGAGGCCCATGCCGCGCAGATCGGGAACGATCACGGTGTGATCCGCCTTCAGGACTTCGGCAAGCGGCTGCCACATGTCGCCGGTATCGCCGAAGCCATGCAACAGCACGACCGCGGGGCCTGAGCCGCCGACGCGGACATATTGCGTGCCGTCACTCACCGGCACCTGTTCGCTGCGGAAGTCCACCGACCACGGCTTGACTTCCGCGTGTGCGGAAGAAGCCGCTAAAAGCGCGGCAGCGAAGAACGGAGCGGCAAGCACGCGCGCTAGACGGCGGGTGATGGAATTGGCACCGAGATCGATGGAATCGATGTGAAGGATGTTCATAACCGTTGCTCCTTGGTGGGTGACATCATCCAGATACACGCAGGGCCGGGAGCTGATTATCGGCCAGCGGAGCATATGATTGTTGCCGGATAGCGCCTAATGCCGGTCCCTCAGCCGTACTGCCCCGATCGCCGGGGCCGGTGTGACATTTTTTGCCGCACCAACGTCACGCCGCTGCGCGCGGGCCGTGGTAATCCTTGGGGGTCGCACACTGGAGAATCCGCAAATGGACCGCAGACAGTTTCTTGCAGGCATAACATCGCTCGCATTGGGCGCCACTGCGGCGCACGCACAACACGCGCAGCATCAGCATGCACCACTGCCGCAGGCTCCACCGTCACCCGAGCCGTTCACGGGCCTGCGCACCAATGCACCGCATCACATCACGCCTGACGAGCAAGCTCAGCGCGTGACGGAAAGTCCTGCGCCGAAAGGCCCTGCAGGACGCTGGGTGACACGCGCGGCGCTGCCCCTGCCGCGCAGCGAGATGGCCTGGGCGACGGGGTGGGCCGGACGCGCACATATCGTCGGCGGTTATGGCGAAGGCCGTGTCGATCGCACCTATCATCATATTTACGATCCGGAGAAAGATGCTTGGCTCGATGGCGCGCCGCTGCCGCGCGGGGCCAATCACGTCGCTGTCGCCGCGGATGCGGGACGCGTCTATGCGCTCGGCGGCTTCATTGAGCAGAACCGCAATCCCGACCACAACGCCTATGCCTATGACGTCGCATCCAACCGCTGGGACAAGATCGCGCCCCTGCCACGCCCGCGCGGTGCAGGCGCAGCGGTCGTGCTGAACGGACGTATTCACCTGATCGGCGGCGCATCGGAGCCGACCATGGAGCGCGCCAGTGTCGGATGGCACGAAGTATACGATCCGAAATCCGACAAATGGACCACACTGAAGGCGCTGCCCGGGGCGCGCGATCATGTCGGCTCTGTCGCCTACGATGGAATCATTCACATCGTCGGCGGGCGCTTCAACACATTCGAGTACAACACCGAACTCCATCATGTGTATCTGCCCGAGCGTGACACATGGGAACTGCGCGCGCCGTTGCCCACCACACGTTCCGGACACGGACTTGTGGTGTATCGCGACCGGCTGTTCGCGATGGGCGGCGAGGCCGGGCTGGTCCGCGATGGCAAAATTACGCAGGGCAAGGTTTTCGGGCAGATGGAAAGCTACGATCCGAAAGCCGACACCTGGCAGAGCCACGCGCCGATGCCGACACCGCGCCATGCGGTGGGTGCCGTAACCATTGGCGACTGGGTCTATGTCGCGGGTGGCGGCGCGGTGACCGGTGGTGCGGTACAGTCCGCCGTGCACGAGGCGTTTACGCTCGGCTGACGCTCACAAAAATGTCACCTGTTCCAGGGCCGTTTGGGGCGGGGTGTTGTTTTCCAGGCATTTACTTTGCTGCCGGAATTTTCTTTTTTGCGCCGCGCGATCGGCCTTTCGCGCCCGGCGATAAGATGCTGTTGAAGCCTCTGCGGCAAGGTGGCGTGCATAACGGGCTGCGACGACGGTTCCATCGCAGCCTGCGGCGCATTGAAATACTGGAGACGACGATGCTGCGTAAATTGACGACGACTCTGGCAGCCACCGCGGCCATTGGATTTGCGGCAATGGGATTGTCCGGCACGACAGTGCAGGCTGCGCCGTCGGAGGTTGCTTCTCCCACCGGCTATGCGCCGGGCACCATCGTGGTGAAGACCAATGAGCGCAAACTCTATCTCGTGCTCGGCGAGGGCCGCGCGCTGCGTTATCCGGTCGGCGTCGGCAAGGCCGGCAAGCAATGGGCCGGCGCGACCCGCATCGACGGCAAGTATCGTCAGCCCGCATGGTCGCCGCCTGCGGACGTCAAGCGCGACAATCCGAGCATTCCCGATGTGATTCCCGGCGGCTCGCCGTCCAATCCGATGGGTGTCGCCGCGGTGACCCCGGCCGGGCGCGCAGGTGGCATTCACCGGCCCAACCCGTCCGACTCCGTCCGGGGGGGCGACTCCTACGGCTGCGTGCGGATGTACAATCAGGACATCAGCGATCTCTTCAACCGCGTCGAAGTCGGCACGCCGGTGATCGTCACGTCGCGCTGAGTTCTCCATAATCGATGAGTACAAAAAGCCACGCTCCTGCGCGGCTTTTTCAATTTCGGCACCATCCACCACGCCGACCGCCCTGATAAGATCTTGCATGACCTGACGTCAGCAACGCCGACGAGACATTCGGCGTACGCCGTGTCGCGGCGTCAGCAACCACGCGGCCGTTGTACTTGTCGGGACCGATATTGAAGATCGCCACATCGCCGTCGGCGAGCTGCGCGCGCAGCGCTTCGGTCGAAGCCTCCGCCATGCGCGTCTCCTCCGCGCACGCGCCTTTTATTTCCGGTGCATCGATCCCGCGCAGCCGCACCCGCGTGGTCATCTCAAGTCCTGGCCACAGATGCACCCGCGCCTCGAACGTATCGCCATCGATCACCCGCATCACCTCGACCGCATGGCGCACACTGGTGTTGCCGTCACGGCTCCATGTTGGCGGTGATGGAAGCGATGCCGGACGCTGCTGATCCGGCGAGCGCTCAAGCGCTCCGGACCAAGGCAACCGATTCCGCGCGGGGACGACGGTTCCGATCGCAACGCCAATCACGAAAATTAGACCGAACAACCAAACCGGCGAGCCATGAACCGGGCCGCGGGCCGCAAGCACTGGCCGGGTTGCGTGTCGAAAAGATCGATCTAGGATCATATACCTAGAATAGGACCAAAACACCCGCTCCGGCAAGTCCGATCAGGCCTCCTTGGTAGTCGTACGTACGGTCAGAAGTCCGAACACAGTCCCTTGTGTTCCCAGTCGCCATAGCGGGTCGGCTCCAGCCCCTTGGGGCCCTGAACCTCCTTGGCGCGATGGTCATGCTCCTGCGCAGCCTTGATACGCCGCTCTTCGGCCTCGGCCAGCGCACGCTGGGCCTGTGGCGACAGCGGTTTTCGCACGGGGGCTAAATCGGCATCGACTGGATGGTGGTGAGACGGGTCATCATTCATGGCTGACACTCCCGGATGGTCAGAGCCGAAATTCGAATCTAGAGAGGCGGACCGCCGGATCAAGGCCCGCGCGCGATCAGGTAGCACGAGAACGATGGGCCGTCTGTGAACCAGTTTACATTTTGAAGACAAGATAATTCGAGCACGCCGCAATTCTTACATTTGGCATATTCCGGTGCCACGTATCTCTCTCCTGTGCGATATCAATCGCGTTTGTCCCGCCAGAGATTGTTTTTGCTGCATGAAGCCTTCGAGATTTGTCCCGCCCACCGAGGTACCCGGCCTCGCAGCGCGCAGGATCGCGGCCGATATTCTTGATGGCGTGCTGCACAAGCATCGCATGCTTGATGAGCAGCTCGACGGACCAGCCGCGCATCCCGGACTGAAAACGCTTGCGGATCGCGATCGCGCGCTGATGCGCCGGCTGGTCGCGACAATTCTGCGGCGGCTCGGCACGCTGGGCCATGTGCTGTCGCGCCTGCTCGATCGCGGCATCCCCAGCGATGCACCGCGTGCACAGAGCGCACTGTTGATCGGTGCTGCGCAAATCCTCTGGATGGACGTCCCGGATCACGCCGCCGTCGATCTGTCGGTACGGCTCGTGCAGGCGGATCGCCGTGCAGCGAAGTATGCCGGTCTCGTCAACGCGGTGCTACGGCGCTGCGCGCGTGAAGGTCAGCCGCTGATCGACGAGGTCAAATCGCAGATGCTCGATCTGCCGCCGTGGCTCACCGCGCGCTGGAGCGCGGCTTACGGCGAAGACACGACACGGGCGATGGCTGCAGCCATCAGTATCGAGCCTGCGCTCGATCTGACCGTCAAATCCGATCCCGACAGCTGGGCGACACGCCTGCATGGCGAAGCACTGGCCACCGGCACGGTGCGGACGCTGCTGCACGGATCGGTCACCATGCTTCCGGGATTTAACGAAGGCGCGTGGTGGGTGCAGGACGCTGCCGCCGCGATGCCCGCGCGTCTGTTCGGCGATATCAAAGATAAAACCATTGTCGATCTCTGCGCCGCGCCGGGCGGCAAGACCGCACAACTCGTCCAGGCCGGTGCGCACGTTACCGCGGTCGACCGTTCGCCGAATCGCGTCGCGCGGTTGCGGGAAAATCTGTCGCGCCTGTCGCTCGAGGCCGAGACTGCGGTGGCCGACGCCACAGAATGGCAGCCATCGGGAGATTTGTTCGACGGCGTGTTGATCGATGCGCCCTGTGCGGCGACAGGCACCATCCGCCGGCATCCCGACGTGGCCTGGCTGAAACAGGAATCCGACATCGGCGCGCTCGCGGCCGTGCAAAAGCGGATGCTGCAGAAGGCCGTCACACTGCTGAAACCCGGCGGTATTCTGGTCTATTGCACCTGCTCGCTGGAACCCGAGGAAGGCGAGCAGGCAATCGCGAGCATTCTTGCCACCGAATCGGGCCTGCGCCGCGCACCGGTCGGCCGCGACGAGGTCGCCGGGCTGGATGAAATCCTCACCCCTGACGGTGACATTCGCACCTTGCCCTCCCATCTCGCCCACAGTGATTCGCGCCTTGGCGGCCTCGACGGCTTCTTCGCGGCGCGTCTCGTGAAATCCTGATTCCGGGCCGGGTGATTCGCAGCCTCTCAACGAATTTCGGGGCATTTCCTGAAGGTCTGTGTTGAGTGCACCTGACAGGACGTCTTGATGGCCGTCTTTGATAGCTGTCTTGGGGGTGCCTTGCGGCCATTTCCGGATTACAACGGTGCGCGAAGATTCTCGCGGCGGGGCGTCAACATCCTGCGCGGGTTTCTCCGGTTCAAGGGGAACGGTCACGGCCGGCGGCGGGGGATTCTGCCGGCGTGATCAGGAACAGGGCGCAGGAAACAGGCGGACGTGGCGGTCGCTTAC
>CAZQMD010000120.1:0-13975 GCA_964594185.1 uncultured Afipia sp.
CGCATTGGTGGGTATTGTCACCGAGCGCGATCTGTTGCGCCGAAGGGAAATCGGCACACAGCGCAAGCGGCCGCGCTGGCTTGATTTCATTCTCGGACCGGCACGGCAGGCCGCCGACTATGTCCAGACTGCAGGTCGCCGCGTCGATGAGATCATGACACGCGATGTCCGGACCGTGGCAGAGGATACACCACTCTCTGACGTTGTCGCCATCATGGAGAAATACCGCGTCAAGCGCGTCCCAGTCATGAATGGTAACAAGCTGACCGGCATCATCAGCCGCCAGAATTTCGTGCGGGCCGTCGCAGGCCTCGCACGTGACGTCCCCGATCCCACCGCCGACGATGCGCATATCCAAGCGCGCATTCTCGCGGAAATCGAGCGTCATGCCTGGGGGCCGACAGGACTTGAAATCTTTGTCCGAAATGGTGTCGTCGACATCTGCGGCGTCATCACGGACGAGCGCACCCGGCAGGCCATCGTCGTCGCCGCCGAGAATGTCACCGGCGTCAAACAGGTTCACGATCACCTGTGCTGGATCGATCCCATATCCGGCACGTATTTCGAATCGGAAGAAGACAGGACGAAGGCGGGTTAGGCCGCCGCAGCAACCACGCGATTGCGGCCATCATGCTTGGCGCGGTACAGCGCCTGGTCGGCGCGCTTGAGCACAGCGCTGATCGGCTCACCCTTGGTTTCCAGGGTCGAGATCCCGATCGAAATCGTCACTTCGATGCGCTTGGCGCCCTTCTCGATCGTGAACGGCTCTCCGGCGATGGAGCGGCGCAGACGCTCGGCGACCATGCCCGCCACATGCAGGTCAGTCTCCGGCATCACGATCACGAACTCCTCGCCGCCGAAGCGGCAGGCGAGATCGATGCCGCGGATCGACTTGCGGATGCGGACCGCAAACTCGCGCAGGACGTCGTCGCCGGCGTCGTGACCGTAATTATCGTTGATCGACTTGAAGTAATCGATGTCGAGCATCATCAGCGCCAGCGGCTTGGCGCGCATCGCCGCCTGCTCTGCCAGCGTTGTGAGATGGCTCTCCATGTAGCGGCGGTTGTGCAATCCCGTCAGCGGATCGGTGATTGCCATTTCAATGGAATTCTGCACATTGTCGCGCAGGTGATCGGTGTAGCGGCGCTTGCGGATTTGGGTTCGCGCCCGCGCCAGCAATTCGTTCTTGTCGACCGGGCGCAGCAGGTAATCGTTGACGCCGATTTCCAGCCCACGCAGCAATCGCGCATTGTTGTCGGCATCGGCAATGGCAAGTATCGGCACACTGCGCGTCCGCTCCAGCGAACGTGCCTGGCTGCAAAGCCGCAGCCCGTCGAAATTCTCGAGGCCGAGCGAAACGATCAGCAGATCATAGTTGCCGTCAGCGGCATGGAATACCGCCTCCGCCGGATTCGGTTCGACATCGACATGGTGTTCGGTGGCCAGCACCGGAGCCAGACGCTCGTAAGATGACGGGCGATCGTCAACCAGCAGGACGCGGCCGCCCTTTCCGGTATCGGCCACCGCCTCACGCTCCGGCGCGTTGACGCCAATCTCGAGCGACGTGATCGCGCGCATACGCAGTTCGTCGGTCATCATCTTCAGCCGCGTCAGTGACCGCACCCGCGCAATCATCACAACATCGGAGACAGGCTTGGTCAGGAAGTCATCGGCGCCGGCATCGAGGCCGCGCACACGATCCGACGGGCTGTCGAGCGCCGTCACCATGATGACCGGAATGAAATGGGTTTTCGGATTCGACTTGAGGCGGCGACAGACTTCGAAACCGTCGATGTCGGGCATCATGACATCGAGCAAGACGATGTCGCATTCCGCTCGCTCGCAAATCTCCAGCGCCTGCGTGCCGCAATTTGCCGTCACAACGTCGAAGTATTCCGCGGATAGCCGCGCTTCGAGCAGCTTTACGTTGGCGAGAACATCGTCAACGACCAGAACGCGCGCGGACATTGAATTCTCCAAACTTTCCTAGCCGACGAATCGTCGAACCGTCTCAATAAACTTCCCAACCGATATCGGCTTGGACAAATACGCTTCGCACCCGCCCTCGCGGATACGTTCTTCGTCACCCTTCATGGCAAAAGCCGTCACAGCGACCACCGGGATCGCACGCAGTTCGACATCCGCCTTGATCCAGCGTGTCACGTCGAGACCGGAAACCTCGGGCAGCTGGATATCCATGAGAATGAGATCAGGCCGGTGCGTGCGGGCGAGATCGAGTGCCTCAACCCCATTGCGCGTGCCGACTGTCTGATACCCATGAGCCTCCAGTAAATCGCGGAAGAGCTTCATATTGAGCTCGTTGTCTTCCACGATCAGGACGGTTCTGGCCATCCTGGCCCTCCAATTCCCGCAAAATGCCCGTACGTGCTGAAACCATTGAATTCGCCACGCCGTCGTGACTCGGGCAATATCGGCGCAAAATAGAGACGATAAGTTACGGAAAGGCAAACACGATCAATGACAAAGGGCCCTAAAAATCCTCAGGAAGTTGCTGAATTTGTTGCTATTCAGGCGCTTTCCTTCCTGGCTTCCGACCCTGAGCGCCTGGGGTTGTTCCTGACTGAGAGCGGTATCGGGCCGCAGACCCTTCGAACCGCCGCAGCCGACCCAAAGTTCCTTGCCGGTGTGCTCGATTTCATCGTGCGCGACGACGCAACCGTGAAGGCTTTCGCCGATGCCTCGCAGCTGACGCCGGAAGCCGTCACCAATGCACGCGAAGTGCTGGACCCGCGCTGGGAGTGATGCATTGAGCGAACGACCGCCAGCCGCCTCACCGGGTTTCTGCCGCGACTGCCTGTCGGACGCGGGCGGGAAAGCCGTGCGCTGCGCAGAATGCGGGTCGCCCCGTCTGGTCCGCCACCGCACCCTTGGCGCTCTGGCGCTCGCGCATATCGATTGTGACGCGTTCTATGCAACCGTCGAGAAGCGCGACAACCCGGACATCGCCGACAAGCCAGTCATCATCGGCGGTGGCAAGCGCGGCGTGGTCTCGGCGGCCTGCTACATCGCGCGCACTTATGGCGTGCGGTCTGCCATGCCGATGTTCAAGGCGCTGGACCTGTGCCCGTCGGCTGTGGTGGTGCGGCCCGACATGGCCAAATATGTCCGCGTCGGCCGCGAGGTTCGCCAGGCGATGATGGCGCTCACCCCGCTTGTGGAGCCCCTCTCCATCGACGAGGCGTTCCTCGACCTCAGCGGCACTGAACTCGTCCACGGCATGATTCCCGCAAAGGTGCTGGCGCGATTCGCCTCGCAGGTGGAGCGCGACATCGGAATCACCGTGTCGGTCGGCCTGTCAGTGAACAAGTTTCTCGCCAAGATCGCATCCGATCTCGACAAGCCGCGCGGCTTCGCCGCGCTGGATCAGGATGAGGCACGCGAGATGCTGGCCGAGAGGCCGGTCGGGTTCATCTATGGCGTCGGCCCCGCCTCGCAGGAGAAACTCGCGCAGCGCGGCTTCCGCCTGATCAAGGATTTGCAGCGTGCCGACGAGACCGACCTGATGAAGCAGTTCGGTTCCGAGGGACGCCGGCTGTGGCGGCTGGCGCGCGGGATCGACGATCGCAAGGTCGTCGCCGATCGCGGCGCCAAGACGATTTCGAACGAGACCACGCTGGAATCGGACGTCCGGGATTTTCCGACACTGGAAAAGATCCTGTGGCGGCTGTGCGAGCGTGTCTCGGCACGCCTCAAGAGCGGTGATCTCTCCGGCTCGACCATCACGCTGAAACTGAAAACCGCGGATTTACGCCAGCGTACCCGCTCACAATCGCTGCAGGTGCCGACCCAACTGGCGACACGTATTTTTTCGACCGTGCGCGAAATGCTCAGCCGCGAGATCGACGGCACCGCATTCCGCTTGATCGGCGCAGGCGTCAGCGCCCTGAAACCGGGCGCGGAAGCCGACGATCAGGATTTGCTGGACCGTCGTTCGGCCCATGCCGAGCGCGCGATGGATAATGTCCGAAAGAAATTCGGCAATGCCGCCGTGATGCGCGGCATTGCCTATGACGGACCGGCGAAAGCGGAGTGACGCTGCCGCCTATTTACACGGCTTGGTTTCCTTGATGTCGATCTTGCCCATCGCGCCCGCGATGACGAAATCGTTGTAGTCCAGCGACAAAGCGCGGGAGACACCGTCTTCATACAGTTCGAACGACATCGCATAGACCGGTGTCTGCTCGCCCGCATTCGGCTTGGTGACCTGATCGTAATAGCTGACGGTGACCGGCCATCGGGTCTGCGACCTGAACTTGTCGTTATTCGTTGTCGGATCGGGTTTCACCGGTGCTTTCGTGCCGGGGATCGGCTGCCCGATCACCGTTAGTGTGTTGTAAACTTTCTCGCCGTCGTCCGAGCCGTCATAGACAACGAGTTCGAGCACCGACTTGCCCTGGCGCGCGGCTTCGATGATCAGCCTGACCTGCTCGGTCGGAAACACCGCGCCTTCAATGGTGAAGGTCTTGGCCTTGGGCTTCTTGAGCTTGACCTTGACGGTCTTGCCCTCGCGCTCCGCGACGCCATCAACCGACGTCGTATCTGCGTCGTTCATGCGGGTCTCGATCTTGAAGCGATAGCTTTTGCCGTCGCCGTCTTCCCAACTGGTCGAGCGCAGATCGCTGACCGTGGTCTTGTTCTCGCCGGCGTCGAGCTGCGACACCTGCCGGAATTCCGTAGTGTAGCCCTCGCAGGCGCTGCCCGCGAAATTGTACAGGATGCGGCCGGTCGCATTGTTGACGCCGGCATTGCCGCGCGACGTCTTCAGGCTGAGGTCATAGACCGCTTGATGCGCGAGAAAGGCGACGCTGGGCGCGGCCGGCGCACCGCTTGCGGATGGCGCCAGAAACGCAGCTGACAGGAGCAGCGGCAGGGCAAGCGAACGACAACCTGAAATCCGGCGCACAGGACGCATAGCGTCTCCTTGGGATCGTGAGAATCGAAGGATAATGGTCACCGCATTGCGCCGCAACCGGGGCAAAGTCGCGGAATAGCCCAAAAAATCCGGCCAAAAACGCGCGGCTTGCGCGCTTGCATGTGACGGCACGATGGGCGAAATATGGCCCGCCCCGCTTGACCGGCGCAAAAGGTCGAACATTTTCTGCGGGCAAACATCACAACACATCGGGGATGGATATGGCGGGAACGGTCGAGCAAAAGTTGAACGAGTTGGGTGTCACGCTGCATGAGCCGAATCCGCCGATTGCGAACTATGTCGGATTTGTGCGCACCGGAAACCTGCTTTTCGTCTCCGGCCAGGTCTGCAACACGCCGGAAGGCAAGCTCGTCGCCAAGGGCAAGCTCGGCGCCAGCGTGACCGTCGAGCAAGGCGCCGCTGCGGCGCGCGTCTGCGCGATCAACTTGCTGGCGCAGGTGAAGATGGCGCTCGGCGATCTCGACAAGGTCGCGCGCGTTGTGCGGCTCGGCGGCTTCGTCAACGCGATGCCGGATTTCCTTGAGGGGCCGAAGGTACTCAACGGCGCGTCGGACCTGATGGTGGCCGCGTTCGGCGACAAGGGCCGTCATGCGCGCACCACGGTCGGTGTGGCTGCTCTCCCCTCGGACGCCGCGGTCGAAGTCGAAGGCATCTTCGAGGTCGCCTGAACATGATCCCGAAAAGTGAGCACCGGTTTTCGGACAAGATCATGCTCATTGAAAAAAGCTAACGATGTCGCGCGCCCCTGCATGGCTGACGGCAAGGCCGATCGCGCATCGCGGCCTGCACGATCGCGCGCGCGGCATCATCGAAAACATGCCCTCGGCGATTGATGCGGCGGTCGCAGGCAACTTCGCCATTGAAGTCGATCTGCAACCCAGCGCCGACGGCGAGGCGATGGTCCATCACGACTACGCGCTGGGCCGTCTTACCGAAGGCAGCGGCGAGTTGCTGTCGCTCATGGCCGAACAACTTAAGCAGGTCGCCTTCAAAAACACATCCGATCGGATGATGACGCTTGGCGATCTCTGCGCGCGGGTTGCCGGGCGCGTGCCGCTGGTGCTGGAAATCAAAAGCCGGTTCGACGGCGACCGGCGACTAGTGAAACGAATGGCCGACGTGCTGGCGTCCTACACTGGTCCGGTGGCAGCGATGTCATTTGATCCCGATCAGGTCATCGCGGTTCGCGAGCGGATGCCTGATCTGACGCGCGGCATTGTTGCCGAGCGCCACTATAAAGATGGCGAATGGAAGCAGCTGCCGCCTCAGAAAATCCACGAGATGACGGGCCTGCGCCACGCCTTCCGCACGCAGCCTCATTTCGTCAGCTACAGCGTCAACGACCTGCCCGCTCCCGCGCCATGGATTGCGCGGAATATCTTCGGTTGCGCGCTCATCACATGGACGGTGCGAACGCCGGAACAGCAGGCCCGCACCTTTCGCTATGCGGACCAGATGACCTTCGAAGGTTTCATCCCGGAATAGATCCAAAGGCCGCTCCCGGAGACTTGAAGTTGTCCGCGCAAGGACCGATCTATACTGCTGAACGCTCTCAGTTTCTCACGGCCACGGTGCGCCTCTCCCTTGACGGATTCCTGCGAGATCACCCTTGAAGCGGTGTCCTCGATCGGCCAGATCACGGCCGGCGACTGGGACGCCTGCGCCAATTCAGACGGCGCGTACAATCCGTTCGTCACGCACGCCTTCTTCGCCGCACTGGAAACATCTGGCTCGGCAGTTGCGCGCACCGGCTGGGCCGCCCGTCATCTGATTGCACGCATTGCGGATCAGGTTGTGGGCGTGGTGCCGTGCTATCTGAAAAATCATTCGCAGGGCGAGTATGTATTCGATCACGGCTGGGCCGATGCCTATGCGCGGGCCGGCGGCAGCTATTATCCCAAGCTGCAGGCAAGCGTGCCCTTCACGCCAGCCACCGGACCTCGTCTGTTGGTTCGTCCCGGCGATGAAGCCGAGCGCGTGCGTGAAACGCTTGCGGCGGGACTGATCGCACTGTGCGGCGCGACCCACGCATCATCCGTTCACGTCACCTTTGCGCACAAGGACGAATGGGCCTTTCTTGCCAAACAGGGCTTCCTGCAACGTACCGACCAGCAGTTTCACTGGCACAATGAAGGATACGGCACGTTCGAGGATTTCCTCGCCACTCTGGCCTCGCGCCATCGCAAGGCGATCCGCCGCGAGCGGCGCGATGCGCTTGCCAACGGCATCACCATTCATTCACTCACTGGCGACGATATCACGCCCGACGCCTGGGATGCGTTCTTCGAGTTCTACATGGAGACCGGCTCGCGCAAATGGGGCCGCCCCTATCTTACGCGTTCCTTTTACGACGAGATCGGCGCGACCATGGCGAAGGACGTTCTGCTGGTGATGGCGAAGCGCGACGGCCGATGGATCGCGGGGGCGATCAACTTCATCGGCTCCGACACGCTGTTCGGACGCAATTGGGGCGCGATCGAGCATCATCCCTTCCTGCATTTCGAGGTCTGTTACTATCAAGCCATCGACTTCGCAATTCGGCGCGGTCTGAAGCACGTCGAAGCCGGCGCGCAGGGCGAGCACAAGATCGCGCGCGGCTACCTGCCGCAAACCACCTACTCCGCGCATTACATCGCCGATCCGGGGCTGCGCCGCGCGATCCGCGATTATCTCGCACGCGAACGCAGCTATGTGCAGGAAGCTGTCCGCGAGCTGACCGAGGCCGGTCCGTTTCGCAAGTCCGACGCGGATAGCTGAGTCCGCCCGTTGTGATCGCCTCATAGGCAGCCTAACCTCACAGGCACACGATGCCGCCGCAGGACACGCCTTGAGTTCGATCTCCGACCGCATCCGCGAGTTTTTGATCCGGCGCACCCCCGAATTGCGCCAGACCATCCGTGTCGCCATCGCGACCGGCGCGGCCTATGCCGCCTACAAGGCTCTCGGCCTGCCGCAGGGTTACTGGGCGGTCTTCACGGTGATGATCGTGATGCAGGGCTCGATCGGCGGGACGCTCGGCGCCGCGACCGAACGGATGATGGGCACGCTCGCGGGTGCGCTGGTCGGAGGCCTCGCGGCGGCATTTCATTCACACACTACACTCGGCGTTGGCGTCGCTTTGGTGCTGGTCACCTGCGCTACAGTTTGGGCCGCGGCAATCCGCCCACAATTGCGCGTGGCCCCAGTCACGGCCGCGATCATGCTGCTGACCGATCCGGCAGGCGCCCCGGTCGAGCAATTCGTGATCGATCGCATTATCGAGATCGGCCTTGGCGGCCTGATCGGCGTGCTTGCAATGGTGCTGATCTTGCCGGCGCGGTCCCACACACTCGTGGTCTCGCGCTCCGTCGCGGTCCTGAACCGCGTCCAGCGGCTGTTGCTGTCGGAAGCCGATGCGCTGGAACGCGGCGAGGCTCTGATTCCCTCCACCGAACATCCGGCGCTGCGTCAGGCGCTCGCCGCCGTCGAGCAGGCCCTGAAGGATGCCGACAGGGAGCGCGCCTCGAAGCTTGCCGATCACCGCATTCCCGCGGCGATCCCGCGCACGCTCTGGCGTGTGCGCAACGATCTTGTCGGCATCGGGACAGTCCTGCGCGAGCCTCTTCCCACCCAGATCGCGTCCACTCTCGCACCTGCCGCAGCGCGCCTGTTACGGGCGCAGGCCGAGCTGACCGGGCGATGCGCGACCGCACTCGATGCAGTCACCGTCGTGTCGCGCAATGACGTTCCCACTGCGTATCTCGCTTTCACGGAGACCTTCACGGGCTTGCGACAGTCTGGGGTGATGCGCTCACTGGATTTCAACGCCGTGGGACGCGCCTTCGGTCTGGCCTTCACGCTGGACGGCCTGCATCGCGATCTCACCGATCTTGCGGACCGCATTGACGAGATCGCAACCGGTATTCCCGAACGCACGACGGAGGCATGACATGCATGCCACGCCGACAAGCGCTTGACCGCGCCGCACCGGGCGGCGATGGTGCGGCATCAAATCTCCGGGACGCACCATGAGCACTTACGACATCAACAACATCTTCGCGAAAATCCTGCGCGGCGAAATCCCCTGTCACAAGGTCTATGAGGACGAGCACACCTTCGCCTTCATGGACATCATGCCGCGCTGTCCCGGACACACGCTGGTGATTCCGAAACAGCCTGCGCGCAACATTCTCGACATTTCGCCCGACAGCTTCGCCCATGTGGCGCGAACGGCGAAGAAGATCGCAGTCGCCGCGCTAAAAGCCTTCAACGCGGATGGAATTACGCTGCAGCAATTCAGCGAACCGGCCGCTGGTCAGGTGGTCTATCACCTTCACATGCACGTCATGCCGCGAATCGAAGGCGTGGCTCTCCTTCCTCCGGCAACGCGCAAGGAAGATGTCAAGGTGCTGGAAGACCACGCCACGCGGTTGATAGCAGCGCTGCACGGGCGCGGCGCCAGGCGGGTCAGCCCAGCCACCACTTGCCTGCCAGCACGACAACTTCACCCGCGACCACGCCGGCGAAAACCGACTTGCGCGTCAGCAGGAACACGGCAACACCCACCGCGACCGCGCCATACCGAACCACGCCCGGAACGGTCGCCAGCGCACCAGGCGGCGAAATCAGGATCTGGGCAATGACACCGGCCAGGATCGCCGCCGCGACAGCCCTCACCCAGATCAGGAATTCCGAACTCTCATCGATGCCGCCGCCGATGGCGAGTCCGAGCACCCGCCAGACTTCGTTCGACAGGAAGCCCGCGAACAGCAACAGCGCGATGGCCTGCCCATCGCCCAAAAGACCGCTCATGAACGCCTCCGCAGGCGATGGACGCCATAGGCAATCGTCCCCGCCGTGACGCCGCTGATCATGATGTCGACGCCGGTCTGCAGCAGTTGCACCAACGGATACAGCGCCAGCCCGAGTGCCAGCGCCAGCTTGTCCACCAGCTTGTGCGCATTGCGTGCGGTGGACAGGAGGAACGTCAGTGGCGTCAGCGCGAGAATTCCTGCAGCGAGCAGCGGCGGTAGGTTGGCCGCAAGGCCATAACCGAGAGTGGTCGCCGCGCAGCTCAGGATTACCAGTCCGCCGCCGAGACCGTTGATGAAGGCGATCCGCCGTTCGCGCGGCACAAGCGGCAGCAGGCGAAAGCTCTCAACCCATACGGTGACCGCGACAAAATGCGACGGCAGAGCGAGCTGCCGCATCTTGGTCTGCGGCGTTCGCAGCATCGGCAGTACCGAAACGACCATCGGCAACAGGCGGATCGCGCTGATGGTCACAGCCAGCGCCGATTCCAACACCGTCGCGCCGGCATGGGAGGTGGAGATCAGGATGATTTGCGCCGGGCCAGCCCAGACGAGCACCGTGCTGGCCACCGCCCAGCCCAGCGTAAAACCTGTGTCATGCGCGAATGCGCCGACTCCGATGAAGGTACCGAACAGCACCAGCGCCAGAATGGACGACAAAGCGGATTTCACCCCGAACGCGAACGCTGCGACGGAGCTTTGCCATTTCGGAGAATCGAGGGAAGGAAGCGCCAAGGGATGCAGACCGGGTGAATCGAATGATTCATCTCGCGGGTGAAACACCCTCCCCGTCAAGGGAGCCAGACCACCATTTCAGAATATCAGTCCGTCGTTCACATCCGTGAAGGCTCGCCGCGACGCGCCTCCCCTTCGTACGACGTGATCCAGTTTCCATCCCTTCGAGATGCCATCGCAGAGTGACGGCTTTGAGAGATGGCGACGGGATTGAAAATCAGATTGACGGCTCGCGCGCAGATGACGACAGCGAACCGAGTACGCACAAGGTCGCGAACGCAATACCGATAATTCCAAACGTCAGCATGACGGCCTCCCCAGAGAATGCAGCGAAACGTTTCGCCGCACGCCGTCAGATGATTGGAAAACCGTTTCGCAAAACTTAAACTAAAATCACCGGCATCGCGTTAGCATTTCATTGAGCATAAGACGTCTCGCACCGATTCAAAAAATGCCTGCAATTATTGGGTTTCTTCCTGCATGAGATCGCCCTGCGACGTTAACCGTTCCAACATGTTTTCAAAATTCTCCACAGCGTTGCGTGCGGATGCCGATTAACCATGCTGCTCCGCATTTTTCAAAACGATGCACGCCTGCCCCGCGCGCCGGATGCGGTCGCACAATTCGTTAGCGGCGGCTCGCGTATCAGCTCCGACGCGCACCTGATAGAACGGCCGCGTTCCCCGGCTGCGGAAGACCGAGCTCAACAGACTTGGATCGCGATCTCCGATGATTGCGGTCAGGCGGCCCATGGCGCGGGCATACATCGCAAGCGCCTTGTCGCGTGAAAATCCGGCAGCAAGCTGCACGCCCCATGGCATCGCCGCTCCAAGTTTGACGCGCTGCTCAAGCCCGGCAACAAACGGGTTCGGCGCGCGCTGCAACAGCGCCATCAACTCACGGCAACCGGCCGGCGGCGCGCGATCCTTGATTGCGCCGTTCTTGCCGGCCGCAGCCCAATCATCCACCGAAGTGCCGGTGATCGCATAAACGTAGTTGCGCGTCTCGGAGGGCATGTAGCCCGTGCCCGCAAGCCATTCCTGCACCCGGCGAGGTCCGGCGTTGTAAGCCGCCGCAGCCAGTCCGAGATTACCGAACTGATCGCGTAGCTCCTGCAGAAATTCGGCCGACTTCGGCAATGCCTGCACCGGATCGAACGGGTCGAGCAGCCGTCGCTCGCTCGCAGTGCCGGGCATGAACTGCGCGACGCCCTGCGCGCGCTTGCCGCTCCGTGTCACCGGCCCCACCGCATCGGGCTGGAAGCGGCTTTCCTGCCAGATCACACGCGCAAAGAACTCCAGCGGCAGGCCATGCGCGGACGCTGCGGATTCAATCATCAGGCACATCGCTTCCCGCGCATTGGCGGCCGCCGGCGCATCCGCCGTCGCGGGCTTTGTATCGTCTTTGTCTTTTGCATCCCCAGAAGAGACAGCTCCCTGTTCCGGACTCTGCGGTTTGGACTCTGGCGTTGAATTTTGAACGGGTACGGAAGGCTCGGGCCTGGCATCCGGTGTCGCAGCAGGAGAAGCGCCTTGTTCTGTGACAGGCGCAGGAGACTCCTCGGCCCATGCGATCACGGGAACCGTGCTCAATGCCACGCCAATCACCAGACATGCGAGCTGCTTCATTGCAGATCCATCTCACGCAAGGGTGTCGAAAAGCGGATCACACGATCCGCACCGGCCATCCTGAAAATCTGCGCGCTATCCTTTGGTTGCGACATGGAGCTGATCCATTGCACAAACAGGGAGTGCGGCTTCGATCGTGAAAAGCCGCAGTCGTTTACGTTAACAGAACCTTTCAGATCAGCACCATCGCCTCGCCCGAACCGCTCCCCTAAATTGGTCGTGACTGAAATGCCGGGATCGAAAACGTGGCTGCGCTCGACGAACTGGATAAGACCGCTGGGGAAGCCGCGCGCGGCGAAACCTGCGTGACTGCGCCTCCTAGCCTCCCATCCAGCGAAGACATTGCACCCGAGAGCGCTCCTGACGATCAAGCCGATTTCATCGCTGACGCAGGCGACCACTCCGATCTCCGGTTTCCAGCTGCACAACGCAGCAACAACAAGATTCGGCAGTTGGTTCGCGGATCGCTGAGGCCGCTGCTCACGGTGGCCACAGCTCAATATGCGCTTGTGACCGCCATTGCCGGACTGACCGCGTATGCCGTTGCATCCAGCGCGTCAAAACTCGTCAATACAGCTCTCGAGCCTATCATCGCCGCATTCAAGCGGCTCTAATCCTTCTTGCCAGCAAACAAAAACCCGGCAATCTCGCGATTGCCGGGTTTGTTTGTCATGCTGACAGTTCGCTCAGACCTTCATGAGCGGCGGCTTTGCCGGTCCCTTCGGGCCGTCTCCGCCACCCTTCGGCTTGCGGGGCGCGGCGCGCTTGCGCGAGCCCGGCAGTTTCTCGGGCTTGGGCGTGACCGGGCCTTCGACAAACTCGAAGCCGATCTTATCAACGTCCTGCTCGTCCTTGATCAGGATCACGCGGACATGTCCGCCACCCTTGAGCTTGCCGAACAGCACTTCATCAGCCAGCGGCTTCTTGACGTGCTCCTGAATGATACGCGCCATCGGGCGCGCACCCATCTGCTCGTCATAGCCGTGTTCGATCAGCCAGGCCTTGGCAGGCTCCGACAGTTCGATAGTGACGTCGCGGTCAGCCAGTTGCGCTTCGAGCTGAAGCACGAACTTCTCGACCACCATGCCGATCACATCGGTGTTCAGGTGACCGAACGACACGATGGCGTCGAGACGGTTACGGAACTCCGGCGCGAACTGCCGGTTGATCGCTTCCTGATCGTCGCCTTCCCGCTTGTTGCGCGTGAAGCCAAACGCTTGGCGTGCAAGATCGGCTGCGCCCGCATTGGTCGTCATGATAAGAATGACGTTGCGGAAATTGACCTGCTTGCCGTTGTGGTCGGTCAGCTTGCCGTGATCCATGATCTGCAACAGCACGTTGTAGAGATCCGGATGCGCCTTCTCGATTTCGTCGAGCAGCACCACGCAGTGCGGATGCTGGTCAACGCCATCGGTCAAAAGGCCGCCCTGATCGAAACCGACATAGCCCGGAGGTGCGCCGATCAGCCGCGAGACTGTATGACGCTCCATGTACTCCGACATGTCGAAGCGGATCAGTTCGACGCCAAGAGACGCTGCGAGCTGCTTGGCGACTTCGGTCTTGCCGACGCCGGTCGGACCCGAGAACAGGTAGGAGCCGATCGGCTTCTCCGGTTCGCGCAGGCCCGCGCGGGCGAGCTTGATCGACGCGGCCAATGCCTCGATGGCCTTGTCCTGTCCGAACACGGTGCGCTTTAGGGTCGCCTCGAGATGCTTGAGCACCTCGGCGTCGTCCTTCGATACCGACTTCGGCGGAATACGAGCCATCGTCGCGATGGTCGTCTCGATTTCCTTGATGCCGATGGTCTTCTTGCGCTTGTTCTCAGGCACCAGCATCTGCGCCGCACCCGACTCGTCGATCACGTCGAT
>CAZQMD010000121.1:0-13929 GCA_964594185.1 uncultured Afipia sp.
TGCATGAAACGGCGCTGGCGCTCGGCATGATCCTGCAGCGGTTCAAGATGCTGGATCATATGCGTTACCAGATGCATCTGAAGGAAACGCTGACAATCAAGCCCGATGGATTCAAGATCAAGGTGCGCGCGCGTTCCGACAAGGATCGGACCATCGTTGCCAATCGTCCGGGCGCAACAGCGGCTGCGGCAAGCGCCGGAGCGACCGCACCGGCGCGGGTACGTCCGGGCCACAACACGCCGCTGCTTATTCTTTACGGATCGAATCTCGGAACGGCGGAAGATCTCGCCCATCGCGTCGCCGATCTTGCGGAGGTCAACGGGTTTGCGACCAAGCTCGCACCGCTCGATGACTACGTCGGCAACCTGAAGGATCAGGGTGGGGTCATCATCTTCTGCGCATCCTACAATGGCGCGCCGCCGGATAACGCCACGAAGTTCGTGAAATGGCTGGAGAGCGATCTGCCGAAGGACGCCTTCGATGGCGTGCGTTACGCGGTCTTTGGTTGCGGAAATAGCGACTGGCTCGCGACCTATCAATCGATCCCGCGCATCATTGACGAGCGGTTGGCGGCACATGGAGCCAAAGCCGCGTGTCCTCGCGGAGAGGGCGACGCTCGCGACGATCTCGACGGACAATTCGAGAAGTGGTTCAGGTCCGTCAGCGACATCGCGGTCAAGGAGTTCGGCGTCGAGACGGGTCTCAGGCGGGAAGCCAATGATGAGCCGCTCTATGCGATCGAGCCGGTGGCGCACAGCGCTGCAAACATGATCGCGGCGTCCAGCGGGGCGGTCGCTGTCAAGGTTCTGGTCAATGATGAGTTGCAGAACAAGAGCGGCGATAATCCGTCATCGCGCTCGACACGTCATATCGAGGTGCAGCTGCCGGAGGGCGTGATTTACCGGGTTGGCGACCATCTCAGTGTCGTGCCGCGCAATGCTCCGGCGCTCGTGGACGCGGTCGCACGGCGGTTCGGCTTCCTGTCGACCGATCAGGTCAAGCTGCATGTGGCGACCGGACGTCGCGCGCAGCTTCCCGTCGACAATGCCGTGTCCGTGGGACGTCTTCTCGGCGAGTTCGTGGAATTGCAGCAGGTCGCGACCCGCAAGCAGATCCAGATCATGGCGGAGAATACGCGCTGCCCGATGACGCGGCCGAAGCTGGAGGCTTTCACAGGTGAGGATGCGGCCTCCACCGAGCTTTATCGTTCCGAAATACTGGCGAAGCGCAGGTCCGTATATAACCTCCTGGAAGAGTATCCGGCGTGCGAGTTGCCGTTCCACACCTACCTGGAAATGCTGTCGCTGCTATCGCCGCGCTATTATTCGATCTCATCGTCGCCTGCGGCAATCGGCGACAACAAATGCAGCGTCACTGTCGGTGTGGTGGATGCTCCCGCAAGCTCCGGGCGCGGAATCTACAAGGGCGTCTGCTCCAATTATCTCTCCAGCCGCCGGCCGGGCGATGTGGTGCACGCCATCATTCGCGAGACCAAGGCTGGTTTCCGCCTTCCCGAGAGCCCGCTCACGCCGATCATCATGATCGGTCCAGGCACAGGGCTCGCGCCATTCCGCGGGTTTTTGCAGGAGCGCGCGTCTATGAAGGCCAAGGGGCAGTCGCTCGGGCCGTCGATGTTGTTCTTCGGCTGCCGCCATCCTGAACAGGATTTCCTCTATGCCGATGAGCTCAAGAGCTATGCCGGGCAGGGGATCACCGATCTTCACGTCGCGTTCTCGCGCGCCGACACGCCGAAGAGTTATGTGCAGGATCTGGTTGCGGCGCAGAAGGACAAGGTGTGGAAGCTGATCGAGGCGGGCGCGATCATCTATGTCTGCGGCGACGGCGGAAAAATGGAGCCGGACGTCAAGCGTGTGCTGATGTCGGTCTATCGCGAGAAGACTGGCGCCGATGAAGCCGCTGCGGCAGCCTGGATCGACAGCATGGGCACGCAGAACCGTTACGTGCTCGATGTCTGGGCGGGGAGTTAATGGCGTTCGTCGCGCCGTCGAACTGAATCACGATGTCGTCCCCGCGAAAACGGGGACCCACGGCTAACTCATACACTTAACGGAGCGTGGATCCCGCCTTCGCAGGGACGACATCGTTATGATAAAACGTCAGTACGGAGCTTTCGCGTCAGCGCTTCGTCACCCCATGCGCATGCTCCGCAATTGCATTGATAATCGCCGGCCACATCGGAATCGGCAGCGCATGTCCCATGCCGTCGATCAGCAGCAGCTTGGCATCGGGAATCGATGCGGCGGTGTCTTTGCCGGCCTCGACGCGAACCAGCGGATCGATGGTACCGTGAATAACCAGCGTCGGTGCCTTGACCGACCGCAGCCGATCCTTGCGGTTGCCTGAGGCGAGGATTGCGCGGAGCTGCCGCCCCACGCCGGCGGGATTAAGACCGCGCGCGTAGGTGCGCTCCGCGCGTTCAGGGTCTTTGGCTTCATCCTGCGGAAAAGATCCGGCCCGCAGCACTTTCCAGGTTTGGCCGAACCGCTGGATATATTCTTCCTTGGTGGTCGGCGGAGGTGCCAGCAGGATGGCAGACGCCTCGCGGGTCGGTTGCGGCAATTTCGGGTTGCCGGTCGATGACATGATCGATGTCAGCGAGAGCACCCGGTCAGGATGTTGCATTGCGATTTCCTGCGCGATCATGCCGCCCATCGATGCGCCGACGATATGCGCGGCCTTGATGCCGAGCGTATCGAGCAGGCCGACAACGTCGTTGGCCATGTCCCACAGCTTGTAGGGCGCTTCAGGAGCGATCTTGAAAAGCCGGAGCTTGATCAGCTCCATGGGACGCAGCGGCTTTCCGCCGGACAGTCTGGTTGACTTCCCGATGTCGCGGTTATCGAAGCGGATCACGCGAAAGCCGCGTCCGGCCAGTTCACGGCAGAAGTCGTCGTCCCAATGAATCATCTGGGCGCCAAGACCCATGATGAGCACCAGCGGCTCTGCATCCGGCGCACCGAAGATTTCATAGCAAAGCTCGATGCCGTTGGCCTTCGCCATCTGCGGCGGCTGATGTGCAATTGCGTCCACGTCATATCCCTCGAAATGAAAGAGTGCAGAAACCGTATTGCATGCTTTTCCAGCCCGCAGAAGCTGGGAACAGCGTCAGCCCCGTTTTAAACGGCGGGTCGGTTGACCTTGGTCCAGCAACGGTATGGAATGGCAAAAAAGCCGGTTCAACGGCTACTCGTTAACGCTTCGGGAGGGGCGCCAGATATGTCCGATAAGCCTACCGATCCGGTGCAGGTGTGGCACACCATGCTCGCCGAGATGGAGAAGGGTTTCAACGCCATGGCCAATCAGGTCATGGGTTCGGAACAGTTCAGCAAGGTCACGCATCAGCTGACCGGAGCCTCCGTTGGCGCGCAAAAGACCGTTGGCGATCTGATGGAGCGCTATCTGGTCAGCATGAATCTGCCCAGCCGCGCGCAGATGACCAGTATGGCCGAACGGCTGCAATCGATTGAAGGCCAGTTGAACGAGATCCGGGCGCTTCTCAATCGTGTGCACGGCGATGCGGCTTCGCAGGGGAACGGAATTGCCGCGCCTCGGCCGCCGCGCACCAAGCAGCCTCCGTCAGCAACTGGCGGAGGCACGCCATGAATGCTCAGGCGAATGCAGCCGCGATTCCTGACATCGCCCAAGTTGGGGAGCGCATCCAGAGCGAAGTCCAGCGCGCGATCCAGCGCAGCATCAAGGGCGTGGAATATTTCGCATCGTCCGGTCCCGCGCTCGGATCGACGCCGAAGGACATTATCCTCTCCAAAGGGACGATGAACCTCTATCACTACCGGCCGCTGGCGGATGAGATTTATCGAATCCCCATCCTGATCGTGATGGCGACCACCAATCGCGGCTACATCCTCGACATGGTGCCGGGGCAGAGCTTCATCGAATTCCTGCTCAAGAAGGGGTTCGACGTCTACATGCTCGACTGGACTGCGCCGCGGCCGGAAGAAAAGTCGCTGCGGATGGAAGACTACGTTCTCGGCTTCATTCCGGACTGCATCAAGCGCGTTCAGGAAGACTCCGGAGAAGCAGACGTCAATGTGATCGGCTATTGTTTCGGCGGTGTGTTGTCGCTGCTATACGCATCGATTTTTCATGACGGACCGGTGAAGAACCTGGTGTGTTTCACGACGCCGATCGATTTTCGGCAGATGAAGCTGTTCCAGAATTTCTCCGATCGGCGTTATTTCGACGTCGATCAGCTGGTCGACAGCGTGGGAAATGTGCCGCCGGAGATGATCCTGTCATCTTTCGAAATGCTGCGGCCTGCATCGCGCGCTGTCGGGCAGATCCAGCTTTGGGAAAATATCTGGAACGATGAGTTCGTCAAATCCTACCGGATGTTCGACCGCTGGGCGCAGGACACGCTGCCGCTAGCGGGCGAATATTTCCGCACCATCACCAAAGATTTGATGTGGGACAACAAGCTCTACAACGATGCGATGAGTGTTGGCGGCCGTCCCGCGGAACTGTCCAAAATCAAGATTCCGATCCTGCACGCGGTCGCCGAGCATGATCATATCGTCCCCTATGACGCGGCGAAGCATCTGATCGAGAAGATCGGATCGACCGACAAGACCGAAGTCATTCTCAAGGGCGGTCATGTCAGCCTCGTCGCCGGCGCCAACGCCATCAAGCGTTTGTGGCCCAAACTCGATTCCTGGTTAAGTGAGCGATCAACATGACTGAAGTCCGTTCCTATCCGCGCCGTGTAAAGACCGAGGGCGGTGAAATCGAATTCCGCCACATGACCGCGGCGGACGAAGCTGCAGTCCTGGCGTTCGCCCAAAAGCTGCCGGTGCATGACCTGCTGTTCATCCCGCGCAACATCAGCGAACCCAAGGTTCTGTCCGCCTGGATCAAGGAGATCGATCGCGGCGGGCTGGTCAGCCTGCTGGCGATCAAGGATGGCGCCGTGGTTGGCTGCGGCACGATCGTGCGCGACCTGCTGTCATGGTCGCCACATGTCGGCGAAATCCGCATGGTCGTGTCCAAGGACGTCCGCGGCCTCGGTGTGGGCCGGGCGCTGTCGCAGGAAACCTTCGCATTGGCGCTGGGATCGGGGCTGGAGAAGATCGTTGCCCAGATGACTGTCGATCAGACGGGGGCGATTGCGTTGTTCGAGAGCCTTGGCTTCAAGGCTGAGGCCCTGTTGCATGATCAGGTGCGCGATCTGGCCGGAAAGACCCATGATATCGTGGTGCTCGGCCACAATGTCTCCAAGGTCCGTGCTCAGCTCGAGGCGTACGGGCTGCCTGAGGCAGTTGGCTAACTATTTATAATTGCTAAATCTTTCATATATCACGGTTTCGTGATGACGCATCGCAACATTCATGTTGCGGTGCGTCATAGACTTTGGCATAACACCCGTGCCCCGGGCCATACCGGACGGGGATGAGCCATAGCTCACAAACCTGAGGATGGAGACGACCATGACCAATTCTTTCAACGCCGAGTCCGTGCTGAACACCGTCAAGACCGCTTTCGCTCCCGTCACTGACGCGCTCAAGAACTTCCCGAACGTCGAAGTTCCTGAAGCTGCTCGTGAGTTCGTGAAGAAGGCTGCCGGCACCGCCAAGGACCGCGCGACCGAGATCCACACCGGCTCGGAAAAGGTGACCTCGGCGATCGAAACCGCAGTTGCCGGTTCGGTCAGCGAGACCGCGAAGATCTCCCGCAACATCCAGCAGGCCGTTTACGAAGACGCGCAGGCGCTGTTCGCCGGTATCGACAAGCTGGCGTCGGCCAAGTCGCTGAACGAAGCTGTGACGATCCAGGGCGATCTGCTCCGCGCCCAGGGTGAAGTCGTTATGTCGCGCGCCAAGGCAACCACCGAGTATTTCGGCAAGCTGATCGCCGACGGCGCGAAGACCGCTCAGGACAACTTCTCGAAGGTTGCGTCCTACACCAAGTCGGCCTGATAGCTTCGACCACCTACAATCTGACGCTCAAGGGCCCGCTTCGTGCGGGCCTTTGTTTGCCGCGCACCTACGCCTTTGACGGGTGTGGGATCGCGGGGCAATGTCGGTTGAGCGGGATCGATCGGACATTATCCTGCAGCGTGGAAGCCGGTTGTCGTCAGAAAACGCCTTCTTATAGGGAGGCGCGCATTCTGGTCATAAAACCGGTTCCCACTTTTGTGGAATACGCGCATGGCTGACACCGAAAAATTCGTGCTGGTGGCGGACGGAGGCGACATCGCGCGCGCCGCCGAACTGCGCCGGGTGAAGATGCTGGCGACGCTTGTCCTCTTTGGCTGCGTCATTGTGCTCATCATTGCGAAAGTGATGGAACGTGTGCATCCGGGGTTCGGATTTGTTGCGGCATTTGCCGAAGCGGCGACGATCGGCGGTCTGGCTGACTGGTACGCTGTCGTTGCGCTGTTCCGGCGGCCGCTGGGCCTTCCCATCCCGCATACCGCGATCATTCAGCAGAACCAGCACCGGATCGCGGAAAAACTCGGCGAATTCATCGAGGTGCATTTCCTCAGCCCTGCACCCGTCGATGCGAAACTGCGCGAGGTTGATTTTGCGTCGTTCATCTCCGACTGGCTGACGGACCCGAAAAAGAGTTCCGATCTCGCGCGCTTCATTCTTCGCATGCTGCCGGAAGCGCTGACCGCTGCCGAGACCTCTGGCCTGCGATCCTATTTCACGCGCCGCATCGTCACGCAGTTGCAAGGCGTCGATCTTGCGCCGCTGGCCGCCGGGACGCTCCGTGGTTTTGTCGCCGAAGGGCGTCACCGCGAGATGCTCGATGATTTGCTGCAGGCGATTCACGACTCGCTGAACAAGCCTGAAACGCTTGAAATGATCCGCGAGAAAATCCGCAATGAGCTCCCGACGCTGCTGAAGTTCTATCGTGCGGATAAGTTCCTGCTGAAGCGGATCGCAGCCTCGGCCACGTCGTTCTTCGAAGAAGTGCGCGCCGATCCGAACCACCCGTTTCGTGGTGAAGTCGATCGCATTCTGATGGCGCTGCCGGATAAGCTGACAAACGATCAAGCTTACGCGGATCGGCTCGATGGATTGAAGCGCGATCTGCTGGCGCGGCCGGAACTCGCCGCGCTGGCGCGCGATATCTGGGCCAACGTCAAGGCCTTCATCGACAGAAATGCAAACGGCGAAAGCAACGTTCTGCATCACCATCTGACCAACGTGCTGGTGGAAGCCGGCACGCAGTTGCGCGCGGACAGCGACATGCGCGCCGAAATCAATCAGGGCATCATCGCCGTTCTTCGCAGTTTCATCGCCGAACAGAAGAGTGGCGTGTCGCGGTTTATCGCCGATCAGGTCAAATCATGGGACATGAAGCAACTGATTAATCTGATCGAGATCAACATCGGCAAGGACCTTCAGTACATCCGATTCAATGGTGCGCTGATCGGTGGACTTGCTGGCCTTGCGCTCCATACAGCCGAAGTAGCGGTGAAGGCGCTGTAATTTCCTGCGAAGCAAATTGGCCACAGTCCACAGAACATCCGTTTGAAACGTTCTTTAGGTGGCTTGTAATGGAGAAAGTCGTACCCTAGCTTTTCAGGATTGCGTGGTGATTTGCGTTTTTGCCGAGTGGTTTCGCATATCGGAATTTGAGTTCGGCCGGCCGAAAGCCGGAACGTACAGACGAAAAGGAAATCGAATGTCCGCTGCTGTTCAGACGCTCCGCCCGCCATCCAGATTGCTGATGCTGATGGAAGCGCGCGCCATCAACGAATTCGGCGCCTTTCTGGGCGCGCTTCCGCTGCTGAGCCTCGCGCCGAAGGGCGACGGTCATCCGGTGCTTGTGCTGCCCGGGTTGATCACCAGCGATGCCGCCACGCGCCCACTGCGTTCGTTCCTCAAGGGTCGTGGCTATGCTGTGAGCGGGTGGGGCCTTGGCCGCAATTTCGGACCGCGTGCCGGCGTGCAGGACGCCATGATCAATCTTGTGAAAGATCTTAACGAGACACACGGACGCAAGGTCAGCCTGGTGGGATGGAGCCTCGGCGGAATCTATGCGCGTCAGCTTTCCAAGATGATGCCGGATCGCGTGCGCTCGGTTATTACGCTCGGCAGTCCGTTCGGGGGCAACCCGCGCGCAACCAACGCATGGCGCACTTATGAGGCGGTCAGCGGACAGCGCGCGGACGATCACAACAGCCATTTCGGCGGTGATATGTCGAAGACGCCGCCCGTGCCGACGACGGCGATTTTCAGCCGCACCGACGGCATCTGCGCGTGGCAGACCTGTGTCGAGCAGCCGGGCACCTACGCCGAGAATATCGAAGTGCAGGGTGCCAGCCATTGCGGCATGGGGCATCACCCGGCCATCGTCTATGCGGTGGCTGAACGGCTTGCGCAGCCGGAAGGCGAGTGGAAGCCGTTCGATCGCAGCGGCTGGCGCAGTCTGGTTTATCCGGACCCCGCGCGGTAACGCTTCGAAAATTTAGATTTGTATCATGGCCGGGCTTGTCCCGGCCATTTTGATGACTCAGTTCTTCCCGCGCAGCTTGCCGACAACGCCGGTTGGGAAGAAATAGACACTGACGATGAACAGCAGGCCGAGCCACAGCAGCCAGCGGTCCGGGTGCAGCAGGTCAGGTAGCACGGGAATGCCAGCGCTTGAGGTCGCCTGGGACGCCATGCCCATCAGGCTCTGAAGGTAATTCTCCGCGAGAATGAAAATAGCCGCGCCGATGATCGCGCCGTACATCGTGCCCATGCCGCCGATCACGACCATCAACAGGATGTCGATCATGATGGTAAAGGATAGCGTTTCCGGTCCGGCGTAGCGCAGCCACAAAGCATTCAGAACACCTGCGCAGGCGGCCATGAGGGCGGCGAGCACGTTCGCCCATGTCAGGTGAAACACGGTGCGATAGCCAAGCGCTTCCGCGCGGAAACGGTTTTCGCGCACTGCCTGCAGGACGCGGCCGAATGGCGAGTTCACGATGCGCAGCAGGGTGAGGATCAGCGCAGCCGCGACAACAAAGACGATGTAATAAGTGAGCGTCCGTCCATTGAACTCGAAGCCGAATGTCTCTTTCGGAATGAGAACGGTTCCGGGACGCAGCAATTCAGGCAGGCGGAAGCTGCGGCCATCGTCACCGCCGGTGAGCCATGACAACTGTGAGGCGAGGACCTGAAATGCCGATGCAACCGCCAGTGTAATCATCGCGAAAAAGATCGCCTGCACGCGCAGTGAGAACAGCCCGATGCCGAGTGCAAGAAGCGCAGCCAGCAGCAGACCGACGACGATGCCCGCACCAATACCCGCCCATGTCGGTCCCACTGCATAAAGCGCAATGGCGATGGCGTAGCTGCCGATGCCATAGAACATGGTATGCGCGAACGACACAGTTCCGGTGTAGCCGAGCAACAGATCGTAGGACGCAACGAGCAGCGCGAAGATGCAGATCTTCGTCGCGACATTCATCGGCTTCGCGCCGGGAAACAGGAATGGCGTGAGCGCCAGCAGCGTGACGATGACAATGAGCAGGAGACTGAGAACGCGGCTGCGCGGCGGATCGCCGGAAAGGATCATCATCGATTTGTCACCGGATAGAGTCCGCGCGGCCGCCACATCAGGATTGCGACCATCAGCAGAATGTTCGAGATCAGCGCCAGCTTCGGCACGAGGAAGCCGCCATAGTTCGCAACCATGGCGACCAGGATCGCGCCGATGAAGCATCCGCCGATGGAGCCGAGGCCGCCGATGATGATGACAATGAACACCAGCACCGTCAGTTCACCGCCGATGGAGGCGTGAACTTCCTCACGGTAGAGCGCCCACATGATGCCGCCGAGGCCAGCCAGCGCGGAGCCGACCATGAATACGCCGAGGAACAGGCGCTTGATCTTGTAACCGAGCGCCTCAACCATCTCGCGGTTTTCGACACCCGCGCGGATCAGAAGGCCGATCTTGGTGCGGTTCAGCACCAGCAGCACAAGGCCAAATACAACAAGGCCGACCAGCATGGCCAGCACGCGGTACTTAGCGATGGCGATGTCGCCGATGATGAACGAGCCCCGCAGCGACGTTGGCAGCGGCAGCGGAATGCGCTGCGGACCCCACAGGGCATAGAGCAACTGCTCGGCCACGATCAGCCCGCCCATGGTGATCAGGATCTGCTTGAGATGGTTGCCATAGACGGGAAGGATCAGCACGCGCTCGAACACGAGGCCCAGCGCCCCGGACACAGCCATCGCAAGCAGGGCGGCAGGTGCAAGCGCGAGCAGGTTGAGCCAGAGCGAATCCGCCTGGATGTAACCGATCATCGGCCCGAGCACGAGGGTGGCGACATAGGCGCCAACTGCGATGAACGCGCCATGGCCGAAATTCAGAACATCCATCAGGCCGAACACGAGCGTCAGTCCGGAGGCCATGATAAAGATCATCATGCCCATGGCGAGGCTCGCCACCGTCAGTGTCACCCATGTCGAAGGCGAGCCGATCAGCGGGATCATCGCCAGCGCAAGCGCCACAGGCAGCAGCAGCGGGATGTCGTCGCGCTTCGATTGAGGGAGCGGCTCGAGAGTCGTTGGTGAAGTTGTCGTGTCGGTCATTGATGCGCCTCAAGGCTGAGACCCAGCAGCTTTTCCTGCAATGAAGTATCCTTGGCGAGTTCGGCCATCGCGCCGCGATGGACAATCTTTCCGTTGTCCATCACCAGCACACTGTCGCCGACTTCCTGCGCCACACGGAAATTCTGTTCGACCAGCAAGATGGTCGCGCCGCGCTTTTTCACTTCGGCGAGGCATTCGATCAGGTTGACGACGATGGCGGGCGCGAGGCCCTTGGTCGGCTCGTCGATCAGCAACAGCTTGCGCGGCTCGACAATGGCGCGGGCGATGGACAGCATCTGCTTCTGTCCGCCGGAGAGCGAGCCTGCGCGCGACAGCCAGAAGCGCTTCAGCGCCGGAAAGAATCCGAAAATCCATTGCAGCCGTGCATCGTCGAGCGGGCCTTCGCGCGCGGCGAGGACGAGGTTTTCCTTGACGGTCAGGTCCGAGAACACCGCCATGGTTTCCGGCACGTAGCCGACGCCGAGGCTGGCGATGTCCGGTGTCGTCTGCTTTTCGATGTTCTGTCCGGCGAGCTTGATCTGGCCGGAGGAGGGTGACGATAGGCCCATGATGGTGCGCAGCGTTGTGGTCTTGCCCGCTCCGTTGCGGCCGAGCAGCATGGTGATCTGGCCTTCGGGCACATTGAGATCGACACCATGCAGGATGTGATACTGCGCGATATGGGTGTGGACGCCGGAGAGGCTCAGCATATCGCTCATGCGGCGGTCTTTCCGGGGGCAATGCCGAGATAGGCTTCCTGCACGATCGGCGAGGCGATCACTTCGGCGGGTTTGCCATCTGCGACAAGCTGGCCGTTGTGCAGAACGATGATGCGGTCGGCGAGCGAGCGCACCACGTCCATCTTGTGTTCGACCAGCAGGATGATCTTGCTGGTGTCCTGCTTCAATCGTGCGATCAGGTCGAGCACCACGGGCACCTCATCGACGCTCATGCCTGCGGTGGGCTCGTCGAACATGAACACCTTGGGCTCCAGCGCCATCATCAGCGCGACTTCCAGCTTGCGCTGGTCGCCATGGGAGAGCGCGGCAGCAGCAACAGCGCGGCGATTGCCGAGTGCAATGGAGTCGAGAATGGCATCGGCGCGTTCGATCAGATCGCGGCGTTTCATCCACGGGCGCAGCATTTCATAATGCACACCGGATGCCGCCTGCACGGCGAGACGGACATTCTCTTCGACGCTCAGATTCGGAAAAAGGTTTGTCAGCTGGAACGCACGCCCGAGGCCCTTGCGTGTGCGCAGCGGTGCCGTCAGGCGCGTGATGTCCTCACTATCGAGAAGAACGTTGCCGGCGGTCGGTCGCAATTGTCCGGAGATCAGGTTGAAATAGGTCGTCTTGCCGGCGCCGTTCGGGCCGACAATGGCGGTCAGCTCGCCCGGGCGGAACGTGCAACTCACCTTGTTGACGGCGACATGGCCGCCGAAACGGATGGTCAGATCGCGTGTTTCGAGGGTGAGGGTCATGCAATCGCAAGCCGGATCAATTCAGTCACGATGTTTCTCCATTGTCATGCCCGCGCTTGTCGCGGGCATCCACGTTTTTCTTGCGGTGTCATCAAACAAGACGTGGATGGCCGGGACAAGCCCGGCCATGACGCATTTTTAAAGCGGTCGAGGCCCGAAGTGGCCGCTGTCTTACCGCTTGTTCTTGATCGGGATGGTCATGTCCTCGATCTTCAACTCGCGGACCAGCTCGTTGTCGGCCCATGCGAGGTTCGGATCGACCTTGACGCGGAAGTGGTACATCCTCTGCAGCGCCTGATGGTCGTCCTTGCGGAACACCATCTTGCCCTTCGGCGTATCGAATTCCATGCCTTCCATCGCCGCGATCAGCTTCTCGGTGTCGGTGGACTTCGCCTTCTGCACGGCGGTCACTGCCGCCATCGCGGCAGCGAAGCCGCCTGCGGTGAAGAAGTCCGGCGGCGCGTTGAAGCGCTTCTGGTGTTCGGTGACGAGCCAGTCGTTGATCGGGTTCTTCGGAATGGCATAGTAATAGTAAGTCGCGCCTTCGAGGCCCGGCAGGCGCTTGTAGGCGGCCAGCGCTGGCAGGATGTTGCCGCCGCTCGACAGTTCAATGTTGTAGCGCTTCGGGTCCATGTCCTGGATCTTGGTCAGCGGATCGCCGCCGCCAGCCCAGATCACCCAGATGATCTTGCGGCCCGGCTTGTCCTTCAACGCATCGAACAGGCGCTGTGCCGCAGCGGTAAAGTCGGTGGTTGCAGCGGGGACGTATTCTTCCGCAGCCAATGTCGCGCCGGTCTTGCCGAGCGCTTCCTTGAAGGCGGCGACGCCGTCCTTGCCGAACGCATTGTCCTGGCCGAGCGTGGCGACAGTGACACCCGGTTTGCCGATGGCGACGGCGTTCGAGATCGCGTCCTGCGACGAGTTTCGGCCGGTGCGGAAGATATAGCGGTTCCACTTTTCGCCGGTGATGGCGTCGGCGACCGCCGGCTCAACGATCAGCACCTTCTTGTTTTCCTCGGCGACCGGCAGCATGGCGAGGGCCGCGCCGGATGCGGTGGTGCCGATGGCAAGATCGACCTTGTCGTCCTGATAGGCTTCGGCCAGTGCGGCCTTGGCGAGGTCCGGCTTGCCCTGATCGTCCTTGGTGATGAGAACGATCTTGCGGCCATCGACCATCATCGTGTTCTTGGTGGCGTATTCCAGCCCCATGCGCAGACCGTTTTCCGTCTGCTTGGCATAGGCTTCCAGCGGCCCAGTTTTGCCGTAGATCAGCGCGATCTTGAGATCGTCTGCTGACGCAGGTGCTGCGGCCAGTACGGCTGCGACGCCCGCAAAAATTGCAATCTTACGCATTTATGTCCTCCCCTTTTTGTGAGGGGACCATACATAGCCGCGCCGGAAATACAATTTTTTTGCAAATATTCCCTGCGGAGACGGGGAGTCTCCGGCCGCGCCCGAACCGGCCGCGTGTCACAGTCGTGACAAGGCTCAATAATGGGGCGGGGGCTCGTTCGCGATACCAGTGCCCGATTTGGCCTCGGCGTCTTCAAGCCGTTCGCGCAGGTTGAGCATCTCGCGGCTCAGGGCGTCGATCTGCTTCCACTGCGCGGTGATGGTGTTGTTCAGGGCCTCGATGGTTTCGTCCAGATAGGAGATCCGGACTTCCAGCGCATCGATCCGCGAGGAGGGCGAAGGGGTTTCAGTCATTGGCCTGCTCACTGATGTCGATTTCGGTCGCATCGGTGTGATCCGCCCCGTCGGCGCCCAACTCCTGACGCTCGCTCAGTCCGTGGCCGAGTGCGATGCGTTCATCGAACACGAAGCATTCGCCGCGCCACAGGCTTTGCGCCTCGGGAATGTCTTCCAGATATT
>CAZQMD010000122.1:0-13833 GCA_964594185.1 uncultured Afipia sp.
AAGACTTCAGCCACGACCAGACTGACCGACGCGCAGCGCATCGACTGGCTGCGGCTGATCCGTTCCGACAATGTCGGACCACGCACCTTCCGCTCCCTCGTCAATCATTTCGGCAGTGCACGCGCCGCACTCGACCGCCTGCCGGATCTGGCGCAACGCGGCGGCGCTTCAAAAGTGGGCCGCATCTGCACTCAGGCGGACGCCGAGCGTGAGATCGAGAACAGCCGCCGGATGGGCGTCGCCCTGCTCGCACCCGGCGAATACGGCTATCCGCCGCGCCTCGCGCTGATCGACGACGCTCCACCCCTGCTTGGCGTGCGCGGCGTCCTCAATGTCCAGACGCAGCCGATGATCGGCATCGTCGGCTCGCGCAATGCATCCGGTGCCGGATTGAAGTTCGCGCAGACCATCGCGCGCGATCTCGGTAATGCCGGATTTGCCATCGCATCAGGCCTCGCGCGCGGTATCGATCAAGCGGCGCATCGGGTGACGCTCGATACCGGCACCATCGCCGTGCTGGCGGGTGGACATGACAAAATGTATGCGCCTGAGCACGAAGAGCTGCTGCCCGATATCATCGAACAAGGCGGCGGCGCGATTTCCGAAATGCCCCTCGGCCATGGCCCGCGCGCGCGCGATTTCCCGCGGCGCAATCGCCTGATTTCTGGCGTCTCGCTCGGCGTCGTGATTGTCGAGGCCGCCCATCGTTCCGGATCGCTGATCACCGCGCGCTTTGCCAATGAACAGGGCCGCGAGGTCTTCGCCGTCCCCGGCTCTCCGCTCGACCCGCGCGCCGCTGGCACCAACGATCTCATCAAGCAAGGTGCGACGCTGGTGACCGAGGCCGCCGACGTCATCAATGCGGTTCAGCCGATCCTGGGACGCCCAGTCGAACTGCCGATTGCGGAATCAGACGACCCGCCGCTGGACGGCGAACCTCAGGCCGACGAGCGCGCGCGCGTCATCAACCTGCTCGGCCCCTCGCCCATCGGCATCGACGATCTCATCCGCATGACGGATGTCTCCGCCGCCATTGTCCGCACCGTCCTGCTCGAACTTGAACTCGCAGGACGGCTTGAACGCCACGGTGGCGGGATGGTGTCGCTTCTTTAATTATCCGCGATAGATCGGCGCGCCTGCAGGGGACGCCGTCGAACCGCCATCGATGAAGATCTCCTGACCCTGGACATGCGCGGCATCATCCGACGCGAGGAACAGCACGGTCTTTGAGATGTGATCCGGTTCGCCAATTCTTCCGAGCGGCGTGGACAGCGACATGCGCTGCTCGAGTTGCTTGAAGGCTTCGGGCGTCGCGAAGCGTTCTCCCCAGATCGGCGTGCGGGTCGCGCCCGGTGAAACCAGATTGACGCGGATTCCACGCGGCGACAGTTCGGACGCCATCACGCGCGCCATCGCGCGCACGCCGGCTTTGGTCGCTGCGTAGGCCGAATAACCCGGATTACCGAGCACCGAGATGACCGAACCGTTGAGGATGATCGATGCGTTGTCATTAAGATGCGGCAGTGCCGCCTGCACCGTGAAGAATACGCCCGTGAGATTGGTCTTGATGACGGTCTCAAACGCTTCGAGCGTCGTGCCGCCTAAAGGCGTGTTTCCCGGGATGCCTGCATTCGCGAAAACGATATCGAGCTTGCCGAACTTCGCCTCGGCCTGCGCAAACGCCTTTTCCAGTGCCGCGACGTCAGTCGCATCTGCTTTGACGCCGAAACCGTTCGGACCGAGCTCCTTCACAGCGGCATCGAGCTTGGCCTGATCACGCCCCGTGATCGCCACGCGCGCTCCTTCGGCTACGAACAGCTTTGCTGTGGCGAGGCCGATGCCGCTGTTGCCACCGGTAATGAATGCAGTCTTGCCCTTAAGCCTCATGGAACGCTCCTGGTGATTATCCGACGATTGGTTTCATAATGAAACTATACTTGCTGGATAGCCTCGCAGGTTCTATTATGCAACCGGAATTTTCGAGCCGGAGGAACAGCCGTGAAACGCAAGAGTCTTCAGGGTGATCTGTGCCCCATCGCACGGACGCTGGACGTCATCGGCGACTGGTGGTCGCTGCTGATCATCCGCGACGCGCTTATGGGAGCGCGGCGCTTCAGCCAGTTTCAGAAAAAACTTGGCGTAGCTAAAAACATCCTAACCACCCGCCTGCGGACGCTCGTGGCGCAGGGCATCCTCGAAGTAAAGCCAGCCTCCGATGGTGGCGCCTATCAGGATTATGTGCCGACAGATAAAGCGCGCGCGTTGTTTCCGGTGCTGGTGGCGCTGAGGCAGTGGGGCGAGGAATATGCCTTCACGCCAGGAGAGAAGTTCAGCGCTTTGGTGGATCGGAAGGACGGGCATCCACTCAGGAAATTACAGATCCGTGCCCAGGACGGCCGTGTGCTGGATCAATCGGATACGAAGGTCCTGATCCCCGCTTCCACCCATTAATTACAGTCAGAACCGTCCCGAACCATTATGACGCCGGACGAATTCGTCAGCTTCGAGCTTCGCCATCTCAAGCAGATGAGCGAGCGTGTCGAGTTGATGGCGCCGCGATAGTTGGGCCAGTTCCGCCACGGCCTCGGCAATCACATTCGCGGCCTCGGCAGGACCGCCGTCTCCCTCAACGAAGTTAGACGGCAACGCATCGTTGCGGCTGTCGCGAACGGCCATCCGCACGCCTTCCCAGATCAGAGAATCAACCGAATTAAGAGTATTTATCGATAATACACGTAAAACGTGCACAACTACAAGTACCCATAACTTGCTATTTTAACGGGAAACTGGACACCAAAACGGCTCTCGTTACGAAACCGCAATTTGACAGCGGACCCCCTTTTACCCATGTATCGGCCAAGCCAGCCTGATGGAATCTTGCGATTCCGGCCCGCGTATCCTTAGTAAGTTATTGGAATCAAATGAATCTCGTCATTGTCGAGTCGCCCGCCAAGGCCAAGACGATCAACAAGTATTTGGGCTCCTCTTACGAGGTTTTAGCCTCGTACGGCCATGTCCGAGACCTTCCGGCCAAGAATGGATCGGTCGATCCGGAGGCCGATTTCCAGATGATCTGGGAAAATGACCCCAAGGCCGCGGGCCGCCTCAACGATATCGCCAAGGCGCTGAAGGGTGCCGACAAGCTGATCCTCGCAACCGACCCTGATCGCGAGGGTGAGGCGATCTCCTGGCACGTTCTGGAGATCATGAAGCAGAAGCGGGCCCTCAAGGACCAGAAGATCGAGCGCGTCGTGTTCAACGCCATCACCAAGCAGGCCGTCACCGACGCCATGAAGAACCCGCGCGAGATCGACGGAGCGCTGGTCGATGCCTATCTGGCGCGCCGTGCTCTCGACTATCTTGTCGGTTTCACCCTCTCCCCCGTTCTGTGGCGCAAGCTGCCCGGCGCGCGTTCCGCCGGCCGCGTGCAGTCAGTCGCCCTGCGGCTGGTCTGCGATCGCGAACTCGAGATCGAGAAATTCGTACCCCGCGAATACTGGTCACTGCTGGCGACGCTGACGACGCCGCGCGGCGACAGCTTCGAGGCTCGCCTTGTCGGCGCCGACGGCCGCAAACTGCAGCGGCTCGATATCGGCACCGGCGCGGAAGCCGAAGATTTCAAGAAGGCGCTGGAAGCAGCGAACTTCACCGTCACCGGGGTTGAAGCCAAGCCGGCGCGCCGCAATCCGCAGTCGCCTTTCACCACCTCGACGCTGCAGCAGGAAGCCAGCCGCAAGCTCGGCTTCGCACCGGCGCACACCATGCGCATCGCGCAGCGTCTCTATGAAGGTATCGATATCGGTGGCGAAACCACCGGTCTCATTACCTATATGCGTACCGACGGTGTCTCGATTGCCCCTGAAGCGATAACGCAGGTCCGCAAGGTCATCGGCGAGGACTACGGCAAGAACTATGTCCCGGATTCCCCGCGCCAGTACACGTCCAAGGCCAAGAACGCCCAGGAAGCGCACGAAGCCATCCGGCCGACCGACCTTTCGCGCCGCCCGTCATCCTTGAAGAGCCGACTCGATAACGATCAGGCCCGCCTTTACGAACTGATCTGGATGCGCACCGTCGCCAGCCAGATGGAGTCGGCCGAACTCGAACGCACCACCGTCGACATCGCCGCCAAGGCCGGTGCACGCCTGCTCGAATTGCGTGCCACCGGTCAGGTCGTGAAATTCGACGGCTTCCTTGCAGTCTATCAGGAAGGCCGCGACGACGATCCCGAGGACGAAGACAGCAAGCGCCTGCCGGTGATCAACCAGGGCGAAGCGGTCAAGCGCGAGAAGCTCGACGTCACCCAGCATTTTACCGAACCGCCACCGCGTTTCTCGGAAGCCTCGCTGGTCAAGCGCATGGAAGAGCTCGGCATCGGCCGTCCCTCGACCTACGCGTCGATCATTCAGGTGCTGAAGGATCGCGGCTATGTGAAGCTTGAGAAGAAGCGCCTGCACGGCGAAGACAAGGGCCGCGTCGTGGTGGCCTTCCTTGAGAATTACTTCGCGCGCTATGTGGAATTCGACTTCACCGCCGATCTCGAAGAGAAGCTCGACAAGATTTCGAACAACGAAATCTCGTGGAAACAGGTGCTGAGCGATTTCTGGAAGGACTTCATCGGAGCGGTCAACGACATCAAGGATGTGCGCGTCTCCGAGGTGCTCGACGTACTCGACGCCATGCTCGGCGAACACATCTATGAGCCGCGCGCCGATGGTGGCGATCCGCGCCAGTGTCCGAGCTGCGGCACGGGCAAGCTCAATCTCAAGGCCGGCAAGTTCGGCGCGTTCGTCGGCTGCTCGAACTATCCCGAGTGCCGCTATACGCGTCCCCTCGCCTCATCCAGCGGCGCGAGCGATCGTCCGCTTGGCAAGGACCCTGTTTCCGGACTTGAAGTGGCGGTGAAGGCCGGACGTTTCGGTCCCTATATCCAGCTCGGCGACGCCAAGGATTACGGCGAGGACGAGAAGCCGAAGCGCGCAGGCATTCCGAAGAACATGTCGCCTGCGGACGTTGAACTCGAACTCGCGCTGAAGCTGCTGTCGCTGCCGCGCGATATCGGTCCGCATCCGGAAGACGGCGAGGTCATCACTGCAGGCATCGGACGTTTCGGTCCGTTCGTGCGCCACGGCAAGACATATGCAAGCCTGGAAGCGGGCGACGATGTCTACCATGTCGGCCTGAACCGCGCGATCACGCTGATCGCCGAGAAGGTCGCGAAAGGCCCGAGCCGCCGTTTCGGCGCAGACCCCGGCAAGGAGGTCGGCGACTATCCCGCACGCGGCGGCAAGATCATGCTCAAGAAGGGCCGCTATGGCGCGTATGTCACTATCGACGGCATCAATGCGACCATTCCCGACAGCATCGAGCCGGAGAAGCTGACGCTGGCGGAAGCCATCGCCCTGATCGAGGAACGCGCGACCAAGACCGGCGGCAAGCCCAAGCGCGGCGGTGCCAAGAAGACTGCAAAGAAGGCTGCGAAACCTGCCGCTGACGCCGGCGATGCCGCTACCTCCGAGAAGCCCGCGAAGAAGCCTGCTGCGAAGAAGAAAGCCGCGGCGAAGAAGGCTGCTCCCAAGAAGGAAGCGGCTGAACCCGTGTCCCTGAAGGAGGCGGCGGCCAAGGCGAAGGCATCGAAGGTTGCCGCAGCCAAGGTCACCAAGGTCGCGGAAAAGAAGAGCGCCGGTAAAGCACGCGGATAATGAAAAAGAAAAGCGACGCGACAACTGCCTTTCCCGACCGAGAGAGCATTGTCGCGTTCGTCAAGGCGCATCCCACTGAAGCCGGCACGCGCGAACTGGCGCGGCATTTCGGATTGAAGAACGAATCCCGCGCCGCGTTGCGCCGGATTCTTCGCGAGCTGTCCGACGAAGGCGCTATTGCGAAACAAGGCAAGAAGGTGCGCGAGGTCAAATCGCTTCCGCCCACCGTCGTTGCAGACATCACCGGCCGTGACAGCGACGGCGAACTGCTCGCCTCGCCTGCTGAATGGCTCGAGGAAGTCGACGGCCCCGCCCCGATTATCCGTATCCATGTCCCACGCCGTGCAGCGCCGGGCACCGTCGCGGGCGTCGGCGATCGCGCCCTGCTGCGGGTCGAGAAGCCCGACAGCAAGCATGACAAGGCCTATCGCGGCCGCGTCATCAAGCTGCTCGACAAGACCGCCCATCGCGTTCTCGGAATTTTCCGCCTGATGCCGAATGGCGAAGGCCGCATGATTCCGGTCGACAAGAAGCAGGCCGGCCGCGATCTGGCGATTGCCACAGCTCATGCCGGCGGCGCGCAGGACGGCGACCTCGTCAGCGTTGAACTGATACGTTCGCGCGGCTACGGCCTGCCCGCTGGCAAGGTGAAGGAACGGCTCGGCTCGCTCAAGACCGAGAAAGCCGTGAGCCTGATCGCAATTCATGCTCACGACATTCCGCAGGAGTTTCCCGCCGACGCGATCGCTGACTCGGAAGCGGCAAAACCAGCAACGCTCGCGGGACGCGAAGACTGGCGCTCCGTTCCGCTCGTGACCATCGATCCGCCGGATGCAAAGGATCACGATGACGCGGTTCATGCCGAGCTGGATGAGGATCCGAACAACAAGGGTGGATACATCGTCAATGTCGCCATTGCCGATGTCGCATTTTATGTGCGGCCACAAGCGCCGCTCGACCGCGAGGCCCTCCGGCGCGGCAACTCGGTTTATTTCCCCGATCGCGTCGTGCCGATGCTGCCCGAGCGTATCTCGAACGATCTGTGCTCGCTGAAGCCGGGTGAACCGCGCGGCGCGCTCGCAGTGCGCATGGTGATCGACAAGGATGGCCGCAAGCGATCCCATACATTCCATCGCGTCCTGATGCGCTCTGCTGCAAAGCTGTCTTACGCGCAGGCACAGGCTGCCATTGACGGACGGACCGACGACACGACAGGCCCCTTGCTTGAGACGATCCTCAAGCCGCTGTGGACGGCCTATGCACTGGTGAAGCGCGCGCGCGACGAGCGCGACCCGCTGGATCTCGATCTGCCCGAACGCAAGATTCTCCTGAAAGCCGACGGCACGGTTGACCGCGTCACGACACCGGAGCGCCTCGATGCGCACCGGCTGATCGAGGAATTCATGATCCTCGCCAATGTCGCTGCCGCCGAAACGCTCGAGAAAAAAGCGCTACCGCTGATCTATCGTGTGCACGACGAGCCGACCGTCGAGAAGGTTCATAACCTGCGCGAGTTTCTCAAGACGCTGGAAATGCCGTTCTCCGCCACCGGTGCGCTGCGCCCTGCCGTCTTCAACCGAATCCTTGCGCAGGTGAAGGGGCGCGACGCAGAACCGCTGGTCAACGAAGTCGTGCTGCGCTCACAGGCGCAGGCGGAATATTCCGCCGACAACTATGGCCACTTCGGCCTCAACTTGCGGCGCTATGCTCATTTCACTTCTCCTATCCGCCGATACGCGGATCTTATCGTGCATCGCGCGCTGATCCGCGCCCTTGGACTCGGCGAAGGTGCCCTGCCGGAGAGCGAGACGTTTGAAACACTGAACGAGGTGGCTGCGGCAATTTCGCTCACCGAACGCCGCGCGATGAAGGCCGAGCGCGAAACCGCCGACCGGCTGATCGCGCATTTCCTCGCCGATCGCATCGGCGCAACGTTTGACGCGCGAATCTCCGGCGTTACCCGCGCAGGATTATTCGTGAAACTGACTGAAACGGGCGCGGACGGCCTGATCCCCGTGCGCACGCTCGGAAGTGAATATTACAACTACGATGAAAGCCGCCACGCCCTGATCGGGTCGCGCAGCGGTGCCATGCATCGATTGGGTGACGAAGTACAGGTTCGTCTGGTAGAAGCTGCTCCCGTGGCCGGTGCGCTGCGGTTCGAATTGCTGTCCGAAGGACGGACCGTTCCGCGCGGTGGCCGCATTCGCGACAGCCGCGGCGGCAAACCGCACACTGGCGGCAAGACGAGGCCAGGTCGCGACAAGAAGGACAGGAATAAATCGCGCAAGCCTTCCGGCAGCAAGGCGCGCAAATCGAAAAAGAAGAAGGGTTGAAGTCCCTTCGAAGGAGAGATCATGGATAGCCGCACGATGCCCGCAGCAACATGGACGCCGACGACCCAGGCTCTGCCGAAGCGCGATGTCTGGCAGGCGATGGCGCGCGGACTGCGCTGCCGCTGCCCGAACTGCGGCGAAGGCAAGATCTTCCGGGCCTTCCTCAAGGTTGCCGACAACTGCTCGGTGTGCGGCGAGAACCTGAGCCATCACCGTGCCGACGATCTGCCCGCTTATCTCGTGATCGTCATCGTCGGTCACATCATCGTGCCGATCGCGCTCTGGATCGAAACCAACTATGCGCCGTCGATGCTGCTGCAGTTGGCGTTCTATCTTCCCTTCACGCTGGCTTCCTCTCTGTTGCTGTTGCAGCCCGTCAAGGGCGCCGTGGTCGGATTGCAGTGGGCGTTCCGCATGCACGGCTTTGACGAAAGCCGGCCCGAGGGCGTAGAGGAAGGCACGATTGCGAAGCTCAACGTGGTGAAATGAACGCTCCCGAGAAAGAAGAAAAGGAAGACGACAGTCATCCTTACCGCCGCCCGAAAGATGCCGCGACGCTGATCCTGGTGGATCGCAGCGGAAGTGTGCCCAAGGTTCTCGTCGGCAAGCGGCATGACAACGTGATCTTCATGCCGGGAAAATTCGTGTTTCCCGGCGGGCGTGTCGATGCCACCGACAATCGCATTCCCGTCGCGGCGGAAATCCCGAAAGCGCTTGAAAAGAAGCTGACCAGCGGCAGCCCGAAGATCGCGGCTGCCCGCGCGCGGGCGCTGGCGGTCGCAGCCATTCGTGAAGCCTGCGAAGAGACTGGCCTGTGCCTTGGCCGCAAGGCTGCACGCGTGAACGGCACAGCGGCGAAACTGACCGGCGAATGGAAGCCGTTCGCGGATGCCGGTCTTCTGCCCGACCCTTCGGGTCTGTTCCTGATCGCGCGCGCGATCACACCGCCCGGCCGCGTACGCCGATTCGACACTCGGTTCTTTACGGCCGACGCCTCGGCGATCGCGCACCGTGTCGAAGGCGTGGTCCATGCCGACGCCGAACTGGTCGAACTGGTCTGGGTCGAGATCGGCTCTCAGCCACTCGCCGATGCGCACCAGATGACCAAGATGGTGCTGCGCGAACTGGACCAGCGGCTGGCGCAGGGACCGTTGTCTCACACGGCCGAGGTCCCGTTCTTCCACTTCTACAGCGGCAAGATGCAGCGGGACGTGATCTGAACCCGGCTGCGATGGAGGTGCCATGACGACCGACATTGCCCCTGAACTGTCGGTCTCGGAGTGGCTCAACACCGAAAAACCTCTGACGCTTGCGGTACTTCGCGGCCGCCCGGTCCTGCTTCATGCATTCCAGATGCTCTGCCCCGGTTGCGTGTCGCATGGCACACCGCAGACCCAGCGTGCGCATGACATGTTCAGGAACACGGACTTGCAGGTCATCGGCCTGCACACCGTTTTCGAACATCACGCCGCGATGACGCCGGTGTCCTTGAAGGCATTCGTGCACGAAATCCGCCTCACCTTCCCGATCGGGGTGGATATCGCGGGTGAAAACACGCCGATTCCGGTCACCATGGCGGCTTACGGCATGCGCGGGACCCCGACCCTGATCGTGATCCGCCGGAATGGCACCGTGTATCACCACGGTTTTGGCCAGCAGGACGACATGGCCGTTGGCGCGATGATCGCGGCTGTGCTCGGCGAGACCTGATCGACAGGGTTGTGGTTTCTTGCTTGCGCGCGGACTGGTATGCTGCCCACCGAGGCGGCGATACGACCGCCGGAGGTGAGCGAACCACAATTGTATGCGTACCGGCGCCGCCATATCGGTCACCGCCCATGTTGCGGTCCTGACAGCCTGGCTGTTGCTTGCGGGCGTGCGTCCGTTCGAGCCGACACCTGCGGAAGCCATCACCATCGACATTGTCACGCCGGAAGAAGCACCGCCGCTTCCCAAGGAACCTGACTACAGCTTCCCGACCCTCGACGAGAAATCTCAGGACAAATCTCAGGAACAGGCGGCCCAGAAGCAGCAGGAATCCGCGCCTCAGCAGCCCGCAGAACCTTCCGCTCCCGCCCCGGCTCCAAGTGCGGCTTCAAAATCGGAACAGGACTCAAAGCAGGCCGCGCTTCAGCAGCACCCGGCCGAACAGCCCAAACCCATCCAGCAACAGCCGCAGGCGCAGCCCCAACCAACACCCCAAGTTCAGCCGCAACAGCAGGTGCAACCTCAAACGCCCCCTCAGCCACAGCCGCAACCGGACGTGCCGACCGCAGCTCCTGACATCACGTCCAAATTCGGCATGATGTTCACCCTGCCTGATACCGGCGCAGCGGGCGACTTCGACGCCAAGGCGACAGCAAAAGCGAATATCTCCAACGAGGATGCGGCAGCGTTGCGCGCCCATCTCAAGAGCTGTTCGATTCTGCCAAAATCGGTATCGCCTTCCGACAATGTCCGGATCATATTGCGCGTGGCGTTTCAGCGTGACGGCAAGCTTGCAGCCGAGCCGCTTCTGATTGAGGCCAGCGCTTCCGAGAAGGGACCCGCCCTCATGAGGGGCGCGATAGACGCTTTGGAGAAATGCCAGCCTTACGCGATGCTACCGGCCGATCGCTATGATCAGTGGCGCATGCTGGACCTGAGCTTTGCGCCGAAGGATTTCAGAGGCGGATAACCGTTGCCCGCTGAGAAGAAACGTCCCCGCGCTCAACTTAAAAAGCAAAAATCTTCCGTAGCGGGACGCATCGCGCCACCCCATACAATCGGTGATCCTTTTTGCATCGCCTAAAAGTCGTCAGGGGAAATTTCCGATGAGCCCACGCCAGTTGCGCCTTGGCGCTTTCATGCGTCCTGTCAGCATCCATACCGCCGCCTGGCGCTATCCCGGCAGTTTCCCCGACGCCAACTTCAATTTCTCCCACCTCAAGCGCCTCATCCAGAAACTCGAACACGGCAAGTTCGACGCCTTCTTCATGGCCGATCACCTCGCGGTGATGAACATGCCGATCAACGCGCTCAAGCGCAGCCATACCGTCACATCGTTCGAGCCGTTCACGCTGCTGGCGGCACTGGCGGGCGCGACCGAACACATCGGCCTGATCGCAACAAGCTCCACGACTTACGATGAGCCCTATCATGTCGCGCGTCGCTTCGCCTCGCTCGACCATATCAGCGGCGGCCGCGCCGGCTGGAATGTCGTCACCACCGGCAACCCGGAAACTGCGCTGAATTTCGGCAAGGACGATCACATGGAGCACAGCGAGCGTTACCGGCGCGCGCGTGAATTCTTCGATGTGGTCACCGGCCTGTGGGATTCATTCGCCGACGATGCCTTCGTGCGCGATGTGGACAGCGGTCTCTATTTCGATCCGGACAAGATGCACACGCTCAATCACAAGGGTGAGTTTCTTTCAGTGAAAGGACCGCTCAATATCGCGCGGCCCGTGCAGGGCTGGCCGGTGATCGTTCAGGCCGGCGCATCCGAGCCGGGCAAACAGCTCGCGGCCGAGACCGCCGAAGCGGTCTTCACCGGCGGCGGTACGCTCTCCCAGGCGCAGGCGCTCTATGCGGACATCAAGGGCCGGATGGACAAACTGGGACGCGACCGCGACCACCTGAAAATCCTGCCGGGCGCCTTTGTGGTGGTCGGCGACACCGTCGAGGACGCACAGAAGAAGCGCGACCTGCTCGACAATCTCGTCCACTACGAGAGCGCCATCGCGGGTCTGTCCGTCATTCTCGGCACCGACGCATCGAAATTCGATCCCGATGGTCCGCTGCCGCCCATCCCTGAATCCAATGCAAGCAAAAGCGCCCGCGACCGCATGGTCGAATACGCAGCCAAGAACAAGGTGACTGTCCGGCAGCTCGCTCACCGCGTCGGCGGCTACGGCGGCCTGTCATTCGTCGGGACGCCCGCGACCATCGCCGACCAGATGGAAGAATGGCTCGTGACCGAAGCCTCGGACGGCTTCAACATCATGTTCCCGTTCCTTCCGCAGGGACTGGATGATTTCGTGGACAAGGTGGTGCCGGAACTGCAGCGCCGGGGCATCTTCCGCAAGGAATACGAGGGCCGTACGCTGCGGGAAAATCTTGGCCTGCCTCGGCCCAAAAACCGGTTTTTCGAGCCTGTGGGGGCCGTAAACGCCGCTGAATAGGCCTTCAGGGGCCACTTGGCGGAGCCGGATGGTACAGACGCCATATCGGGACCGGACAAAGGCCGGTTTTCGGAATAATGCGGCCTAAAAACTTGACTTTGGGGCGTTCGGAGCTAGGTTGCCGCCCAAACGCGGCCCGGCCTGTCGGGACTGCTACCGATTCCTGACATCCGAGGTTCTGAACATGGCCAAAGCGGTCACCATCAAGGTCAAGCTCGTTTCCAGCGCGGATACCGGCTTCTATTACGTCGCCAAGAAGAACTCGCGCACGATGACCGACAAGCTCGTGAAGAAGAAGTACGATCCGGTCGCGAAGAAGCACGTCGAGTTCCGCGAAGCCAAGATCAAGTAATTCTTTCAACGACCTGTTGAACGGAAACCGGGCCTTTCGGCCCCGTTTTTCGTTTGAGCGGTGTTTGTCCGGGCAGCACTCCCTGCCCGTCAGTGGGACAACAGCACCCAGCAAGGCGGATTGGCCAGAATCGATCGCGTGGCTCCGCCCAGAATGAATTCGCGCAGTCTGGAGTGGCCGTAAGCGCCCATCACCAGAAGATCGATGCCGCGGGACGCCACGTAGGCCTCCATGAAGTTACCGATTGAATGCTGATCGGTTTTCTTGACGTCCTCGTGGATCGCTTCAATCCCGAAGCCCGCCAGATACTCGACAAACTGCTGCGCCTGAGCAGATGACAACGGCTTGTCGTCCGTCGCCGTGAACGCCCTCACCGTCTTCGCGCGCCGCAGAAATGGCAACGCATCAGCCACTGCGCGCGTGGCCTGACGGCTGCCGTCCCACGCAACGGCTGCTGTTTGAATGGCGGTCGCCAGCGGCCGCACCGGCTCCTCCGGGAAAATCAGCACCGGACGACCCGATTCGAAAATGAGCCGTTCAGCGAGATCGAACTGGTCCTGGGTATCCTTCCTGAGCGGCTGAACGGTGACATGATGCAGCCGCGCAGCCTCGACCAGATGCCGCGTCATGTCATACGGCACGCTGCGCTCAAGACGGCAGCGATGCATCACATTGTGGCGGGCGGCAATCTCTTCGAAACTCTGGACGAGCTGTTGCGCATTGGCCGCGCTCTTTCTTGCTTCCCGTTCGACAAACTCCCCCACATGGGCGCCTTCGAAATAAAGGCCCATTTCAATCTCGATCTCATACACCACCGCCGACACGCGCTGCGTAATTGTTGTGTGATTTCCGCTCTGGCTTCCTGACGACAAAAGACTCTCGCTCAGGCGGAACACCTGCTCGATTGCGGCCTTGGTCGTCGGCTTCGGATAGCTGACAAGCGGAAGCAGGAAGTCCCTGATGGCCATGATGATCTCCTTCTGACCGAGCCTAACCGGTGACGGGATCTGCCGGCTTGATATGGCTCAAAGCCGTGAAGAAAACCGTCGCACTTTCTGTCGCACTTGATGTGAATCAAGGTGTCCGGACCGGAAGCGATCAGAGTGAATTCATGAAAGCCGTTCGGCCGGCATCATTCCATCTGACAGCAGGTGATTTCATGAGAGCGCATCACATCATGACCCGCAAAGTCATCAAGATCGCGCCCGACAACACGATCACCGATGTCGCAAGACTTATGCTCGACAACCGTGTCAGCGGTCTTCCCGTCGTCGATCTGA
>CAZQMD010000123.1:0-13735 GCA_964594185.1 uncultured Afipia sp.
CCTGCCTGGTTCCAGGCCGGAGCCCTGCGGTTTGCAAGCGCACCCGCCATCGCAGCGATCTCGTTGCAGGCCCGTGCGGATGCAGAAGCCGTGGCGGCGATCTTTCCACCCTGGTGGAGCGCGCAACAGGCGATGTCGGCCATCACGGCTGCAGGCGCGTCGGTGGTCCGCACCGGAGCGGTGCCGGCCATCCTCATCGTGCAGCCCGCGCATGGCGACGGGCTGACAAGGCTCCGCGCCGCAGGCGCATGGTTCGCGCTCGACCCGCAGGCGGTCGCGGCATGTTTCTCACGTTCAACGGCAACCAGACCAGAAGGATCCGGTGCATGACAACCAAGGCCACCGATCTGCATGCGCTACGTGAAACCGCAAGCAAGGCGCTCATCACGCTGCTCTGGCTCCACGTTCCGGTTTCCGTAGCGATCGGACTGCTGCGCGGCACGGACTGGATAATGCCGGCCGCCGTCATGACCGCCCTTGCCGTCGTTGCGACCTGGTCATGGCGCACGGCAGGCAGCGAACTCGCCACGCGGCTGATCGTGGCCGTGGCGCTGATGGGCGACGTCTCGCTTCTCGTCTATCAGATGTCCGGCCATCCCTGGCAGCCCGACATGCATATGTATTTCTTTGCCGCGCTGGCGGCGCTCCTCGCCTACTGCGATTATCGCGCCATTCTCGCAGGCACTGTTGCCGTTGCGGTCCATCATCTCGCGCTGAACTTCCTGCTCCCCGCAGCGCTCTATCCCGGCGGCGCGGATTTCGGCCGTGTCGTTCTGCATGCGACGATCCTCATCCTCGAGACTGCAGTTCTGGTGTGGATCGTGATCGAACTTGCCCGATTGTTCGATGTCGCCGCTCACAACACCAGCGAGGCCGAAGCCGCGCGCGCTGCAGTCGAGCGCGCCAGCATCGAGCGCAGCGAAGCTGAAGCCCAAGCCAGCGTGCAGCGCGCCAATGCGCGCCGCGAACTCGCCACCACGTTCGAACGCAATGTCGGACGCATCGTCAGCGAGGTTGCCGACGCCGCAAAGGACATGCATCAGACCTCCGCCGCGATCAGCGGCAGCGCCGACCAGACCGCGCAACAGGCCGCGACCGCCGCCGCAGCATCGCTGCAGGCGTCGCAGAGTGTCGAGACGGTCGCCTCCGCCACCGAAGAATTGACGGCATCGATCAGCGAAATCGGCCAGCAGGTCGCGCGCTCGCCGGAGACCGCGAGCAAGGCCGCAGAGGAAGCCCGCAAGACCAACACCGTGGTGGAAGGCCTCGCGTCGGGCACGCAGAAAATCGGCGAGGTCGTCACGCTGATCCAGACCATCGCCAGCCAGACCAACCTTCTCGCGCTGAATGCCACCATCGAAGCGGCCCGTGCAGGCGAACATGGCCGGGGTTTCGCCGTCGTTGCCAGCGAAGTGAAAACCCTCGCCACACAGACCGCGAAAGCGACCGAAGATATCTCCGCTCAGATCGGCGATATCCAATCCGCCACGGCCGAAGCCGTGATGGCAATTCAGGGCATCGGCGCAACCATCGCCGAGATCAACCGGATCTCAAACGCCATTTCCGCCGCCGTCGGGCAACAAAGCGCTGCAACACAGGAAATCGCGGGCAACGTTCAACAGGCCGCGGCCGGCAGCAGGGACGTCGATCAGAGCATCGCAGGGGTCAACACGGCCTCGCAGGAAGCCGGACAGGCGGTCAGCCAGTTGCTTCGCGCCGCTGGCGGCCTGTCCTCCCAGTCCGAACGGCTGCGCGCGGAAGTCGACAGCTTCCTCTCGTCGATCCGCGCGGCCTGACCTTCAGCTCAGACTGCTTCATCAGGCGCGGCCACAGGAACATTGTGGCCGCGCTTTTCAGCACCGCATGATCGTTTTTATCGATTAGAAAAATATATATAATCAATTATACTTATTGATCGGATTCTCCGATGCTCCGGCCGGAAACACGGAGTTCGGCCATGACCACGCAAACCCTGCTCGCCCCCGACGCATCTGCCCTTCACGGCAGACATCCTTCCGCGCTGGCCTCCGGTATCGGGCGGGGGCTGATCGTCGCCGGCCTCATCACCGCGGCGGCCTATGCCCTGCGCGAACTGCCGGAGGTTTCGACCTTCAGCCCGCTCATTCTCGCCATCGTCGCCGGAATGCTCTTTCACAACGTGGTCGGCACGCCTGCACGCGCCAAGGCTGGCGTGACCTTCGCGCTGCGCAAGATCCTTCGCTTCGCCATCATCCTGCTCGGACTGCAACTGACTGCCGCGCAGATCGCCGAAGTCGGCGCAACGGGTCTCGCCGTTATCGCGCTCACGCTGATCGCAACATTCCTGTTCACCACATGGCTCGGCCACCTGCTCGGCGTCGAACGAAGCCTCGCGCAGCTGATCGCCGCGGGCACGTCGATCTGCGGCGCGTCGGCCGTGATCGCCACCAACACGGTGACCAACGCCCATGACGAGGAGGTGGCCTATGCGGTGGCCTGCGTCACCGTGTTCGGATCGGTTGCGATGTTCGTCTATCCCCTGCTGCCGGGCCTGCTGCATCTCGATCCGCGCGCCTATGGCCTGTGGAGCGGCGCATCGATCCACGAGATCGCGCAGGTCATCGCCGCGGCCTTTCAGGACGGAAAGCAGGCGGGCGAGTTCGGCACCATCGCAAAGCTCTCGCGTGTGGCGATGCTGGCGCCGACGGTCATCGCACTTGGCCTGACGGCAACCCGGCGCAACCGTAAGTCCGGCACCGCGAACACCAGCGGACGGCCGCCGATGCCATGGTTCGTGCTGGGCTTTGTGGCGATGGTCGGCATCAACAGCGTTGTCGCGATCCCGCCCGAGGCGAAGAGCATCATCGTCACGGTGACGACCATCCTGCTGACCATGGCGCTGGCGGCGATGGGACTCGAAACCGATATCGCCAAGCTGCGCGCCAAGGGATTGCGCCCGCTGCTGCTTGGCGCCGCCGCCTTTCTCTTCATCGCGAGCTTCAGCCTGATGCTGTTGAAGATCACAACATAAGGAGCGCGACATGACACTTGAGCAGCTTCGGATTTTCGTTGCGGTCGCAGAGCGGGAACATATGACCCGCGCCGCTGAAGCGCTCAACCTGACGCAATCCGCAACCAGCGCGGCCATCGCCACCCTCGAAGAGCGCTACGCGATCAAGCTTTTTGACCGCGTGGGGCGCAGCATCAAGCTCACCCATGTGGGAAAGCAGTTCGTGATCGAAGCCCGCGCGGTGCTTGCGCGGGCCGCGTCCGCGGAAGCCGTGCTGGCCGATCTCGCGGGCCTGAAGCGCGGCTCGCTGGCGCTGGCCGCGAGCCAGACCGTCGGCAATTACTGGCTGCCGCCCTTGATCCAGCGTTATCATGCACTCTATCCCGGCATCGCGCTCGATCTGAAAATCGGCAACACCCAGCAGGTCGCGGCATGGGTGCAGGACGGCCGCGCCGACCTCGGATTTGTCGAAGGCAAGGTCGACGAACCTGTGCTATCGGCACGCGTCCTTGGCGAGGATGAACTGGTGCTTGTGGTCGGCGCATCGCATCCCTGGGCCGGAAAGCGCGCGCCGAAACTGACCGAGATGAAGGCCGCCGATTGGGTCGCCCGCGAACAGGGCTCGGGCACACGCAAGATTTTCGAGATGGCACTAGCAGGGCTTGGACTCGCGGCGAACGACATCAGGATCGCGCTGGAATTACCGTCCAATGAATCTGTTCGCGGCGCCGTGATTGCCGGCGCAGGCGCGACCATTCTGTCAAAACTGGTGGCAGAGAACACGCTGAAATCAGGTGCGCTCGCCGCGCTGAAAATGCCGTTGCCGTCCCGCAGCTTTTTCCTGCTGCGTCACAAGGAGCGGCATGAAACGCGGGCGGAGCAGGAATTTGTGAAGCTGATCGGCGAGAGAGTGTAAATGTTCGTCATGCCCGGCCTTGTGCCGGCCATCCACGTCTTTTCTATATCGCGACGATAAAGACGTGGATGGCCGGGACATTGCCCGGCCATGACGCCAATCCTGAACGGCAGAGACTCCCTAAAAGAGATTTCTCAAATCTTCTGATTGTACTCGCCGACCTCCGGATGAGTGCGCAGCACCGAATCCATCGCTTCGAACATGTCGCGCATCCGCGTCTCGGAGACCGGGCTTTCAACCACCACAACCAGCTCCGGCTTGTTGGATGAGGCACGCACCAGACCCCAGCTTCCGTCCTCGCAGGTGACACGCACGCCGTTGACGGTGACCAGATCGCGGATCGGCTGACCGGCGACCTTGCCGCCCTTCGCCTTCACGTCCTCGAAATGCTTCACCACCTGCGTGACGATTCCATACTTGGTTTCGTCCGCACAGTGCGGCGACATGGTCGGCGACGACCAGGTCTTCGGCAGTGCGTCCTTCAGGTCCGCCATGGTCTTGCCGGGCGCGCGATCCAGCATCTCGCACACCGCGATCGCCGACACGAGGCCGTCGTCGTACCCGCGGCCGATCGGCGCATTGAAGAAGAAGTGGCCGGACTTCTCGAAGCCCGCCAGCGCCTTCAGTTCATGGGTGCGGCGCTTCATGTAGGAATGGCCGGTCTTCCAGTAGGTCGTATGCGCGCCCTGGTTCTGCAACACCGGGTCCGTCACAAAAAGCCCGGTCGATTTCACGTCCACCACGAACTGCGCGTTCTTGTGGATCGCGGACATGTCGCGCGCCAGCATCACGCCGACCTTGTCGGCGAAGATTTCTTCACCGGTGTTATCGACCACGCCGCAGCGGTCGCCGTCGCCGTCGAAGCCGAGGCCGACGTCTGCTTTATGTTCCAGCACCGCATCGCGGATCGCGTGCAGCATTTCCATGTCTTCGGGATTCGGATTGTACTTCGGGAAGGTGTGATCGAGATCGACATCGAGCGGGATCACTTCGCATCCGATGGCTTCCATCACCTTCGGCGCGAAGGCACCCGCAGTGCCGTTGCCGCATGCGACCACGACCTTCAGCTTGCGCTTCAGCTTCGGACGGTTGGTGAGATCGGCGATATAGCGCGCCGGGAAATTCTCGTGGAACTGATAGCCGCCTGCAGGCTTCAATTTGAAGTCCGCATTGAGCACGATCTCTTTCAGGCGATTCATCTCGTCCGGCCCGAAGGTCAGCGGACGGTTCGCGCCCATCTTCACGCCGGTCCAGCCGTTGTCGTTATGCGAAGCGGTGACCATCGCGACGCACGGCACATCCAGCTCGAACTGCGCGAAATAGGCCATCGGCGTCACTGCGAGGCCGATGTCGTGCACCTTGCAGCCTGAGGCCAAAAGGCCGGAGATCAGTGCGTATTTGATCGACGCAGAATAGCTGCGGAAATCGTGTGCGGTGACGATTTCCTGCTTCTGGCCCATCTCGGCGATCAGGGTGCCGAGGCCCATGCCCAGCGCCTGAATGCCCATCAGGTTGATTTCCTTGCCGAACAGCCAGCGCGCATCGTATTCGCGGAAGCCGGTCGCCTTCACCATCGGCTCGGACTCATAGGCATAGGTATTCGGAATCAGTTCGGGCTTGGGCTTCGGAAACATTCAGGGGGCCTCATGGCAGGGCGGGCAATATCCAGCAGCTTTAGCGAATGCGTGGAACTGTGGAAAGGCGGGAGCCACGCATTTAGGAGCGAATTACGGCATATTGGCAGCGACCCTGTTTAGCCAGCATTCACCTCGAGCCCGCCATGACCGACCGCCGCCTTGAATACCCCGCCACCGCGCGCAACCGCGACGCCATTCTCGCCGTGCTGCGCGGCGTCCTCCCCGCCTCCGGGCTGGCGCTGGAAATCGCCAGCGGATCGGGCGAGCATGTGGTGCATTTCGCGCGGGCCTTTCCGGATCTCACGTTCCAGCCGTCCGATCCCGAAGACGCGGCGCTGCAGAGCATTGCGGCGTGGACGGAAGGCAGCGGCCTTGTCAACATCCGGCCTCCGGTGAAACTGGATGCGACCTTCGATCCATGGCCGGTGACGGCGGCGGACGCGATCCTTTGCATCAACATGATTCACATCGCGCCATGGCGGGCGAGTGAAGGCCTGTTTCACGGCGCGGCAAAGCTCCTGCCTGCAGGTGCGCCGCTCTATCTCTATGGGCCTTATCGCCGCGCGGATGTTGTGACCGCTCCGAGCAACGAGGCCTTTGACGAGAGCCTGAAGGCACGAAATCCGGAATGGGGGCTGCGCGATCTGGAAGCTGTCGCGGAACTGGCGCGAGATGAAGGATTTTCGCGGCCGGAGGTTACCGAAATGCCGGCCAACAATCTGAGCGTGGTGTTTCGGCGGAAATAGACGTCATTGCGAGCGAAGCGAAGCAATCCAGAGCAACGAGCAAGAAGCTGGATTGCTTCGTCGCAAGCGCTCCTCGCAATGACGCAGCAGCTATATCGCTTACTGCTCCATCACCAGCTTGCCGTTCGCCATTTCAAACCGCCGCAGCTTCGACAGATACGACATGCCGAGCAGGTTTTCCGACAGGGCCTCATCCGGCAGCACCAGCGCATCGACATCGCGCACCACAAGCCCGCCGATATCGACCATCGCAAGACGCGTGCGCGCGGCCTTGATCGAGCCGTTGGCGGTGGAAACATTGGCCGTGTAGTCGCTCGGGCGCGGACGGACGCCGACCTGCGCAGCGGAGGATTCGTTCAGCGCAATCACTGAGGCGCCGGTATCGACCATGAAGCCGAGGCGGCGGCCGTCGGCTCGGGCATCGGTCTGGAAATGGGCGGGGCTGGCGCCGGCGGGGGTGGGACTTTCCCGGCCGGGATTTCCCCGGGTTTTCGGCTGCACCGGCGCAAAGGCGTTCATGGCCTTGGCCTTGTCGACGGCCTTGGCCTGCGCCCGTTCGCTGGTCATGTTGTCCGCGACTTTCGCCATGGACGTTCCGAACACGATCAGCATGGCCGCCAGAATCAAGATGGTACGCATACGCCTACACCTGCAATTCACCCGGTCCCGCGCGAAACCTTACGCGAACCTCCTCACGGCAGGCCGAAGCTCGACCGTCCTGCGCCCGCAAAGATGGCTTTTTCCGAAATAAGGGTGAGGGAAGGGTTAATTCTCAGGTCCCGCGCGGCTTGACCCGACGGGTCGGCGGCGCGGAAGCCGGGTCTTCCGGCCAGGGATGGCGCGGATAGCGCCCGCGCAGATCGGAACGCACGGCGGCATAGGATCCGCGCCAGAAGCCCGGAAGGTCGCGCGTCACCTGCACCGGGCGATGCGCGGGCGAGAGCAGTTCCAGCACCAGCGGGATCTTTCCCTTGGCAATGGACGGATGGACATTGAGCCCGAACAGCTCCTGCAACCTCACCGCAATGGTCGGCCCCTGCTCGGCTTCATAGTCGATCGGCAGCGACGTTCCGGTCGGCGCCTCGAAATGGGTCGGCGCTTCGCGGTCGAGTTTCGCGCGCGCGTCCCATGGCAGCAAATTCATCAGCGCGTCGGACAGATCCCCGGCGGAAAAATTCGACAGCGAGGTCTTGTCGAACAGCGCAGGCACAAGCCAGTCAGCGCGCGTCTCTGCAAGCGCGCTGTCGGAGAGATCGGGCCAATCTTCCGGGGATGCTGTGCGCAAAAACATAATGCGGTCACGCCATTGCTTGAGGGCCTTCGACCATGGCAATCGCTCCAGTCCAACGGCGACAAGGCCATCGGCCAGCACGCGCGCGGTTTCCGCCGACGGCGACACCGCCAGCGTCTGCTCCGAGAGCGTGATGGCATGCAGCTTCTTCCGCCGCCGTGCGCGTAACGCCATCGCGGCACGATCGAACGTGATCTCGTCATCGCTCGCGATATGATCCGCGAACTGCTGCTCGATCTCGCCTTGTGTAATTGGTGCGGCGAGAAGAATTCGCCCGTTCGCCGCCGTGCCGGTCAGTTCAGCGACCGCAATATAGGGCGACTTCGCCAGTGCGGAGGTCTGCTCGACGCTTGCGCCACGCCCGTTGGCCAGCACGAACGATCCGTTGCCGCGGTTGCGCGCGACACGATCCGGAAACGCCAGTGCGAGCATGAGACCGGTGGAGAGCGAACGATCCGAGACATCAAACGGCTCATTCGCCGCGACCTGTTTGGCCCAGCGCTCAGCCAGTTGCCGCGCACTCTGCGCCCGCTGCGAGCGATCGCGGCGGAAGTTATCCAGCCGCGCATCAAGATCGGCACTGTCACCGCCAAGACCCCGCTCGGTGAGAATGGCGGCGATCATCGCGGCCTCATCGCCCGAGCCAAGCCGATGCGAATCCACGATCATGCGTGCAAGGCGCGGCGGCAGCGCCAGCGCGCGAAGGCTGTTGCCTTCAGGCGTGATGCGGCCCGCAGCATCCAGCGCATTCAGTTCACGCAGAAGATTGCGTGCTTCGGTCAGCGCGGGCAGCGGCGGGGAATCGAGAAACGCCAGTGCCGAGGGATCGGTCGCGCCCCAATGAGCGAGATCGAGCACCAGCGACGACAGGTCGGCCGAGAGAATTTCCGGCCGCGTATAAGCTTCCAGTGACGCGGTTTGCGGCTCGTCCCACAGCCGGTAGCACACACCGGGTTCGGTGCGGCCCGCACGTCCCCGGCGCTGATCGACCGCGGCACGCGAGGCGCGGATGGTCTCCAGCCGTGTCAGGCCGATGTCGGGTTCGTAACGCGGCACCCGCGCCATCCCCGAGTCGACCACGATGCGCACGCCTTCGATGGTCAGCGAGGTTTCCGCTATCGAGGTGGCCAGCACCACCTTGCGCTGTCCTTTCGGCGCAGGCGAGATGGCGCGATCCTGCACACCCGCATCGAGCGCGCCGAACAGCGGCACGATCTCGGTGTTCGGATCGCTGACACGTTCACTAAGAAAGTTTTGTGTGCGGCGGATTTCAGCCGCGCCGGGCAGAAACGCCAGCACCGAGCCGCTATCGGCGCGCAGCGCTGTCGCAATGGCATCCGCCATCTGGCGCTCAATCTGAACGTCCGGCTTGCGGCCGAGATAACGTGTCTCGACGGGGAATGCGCCGCCTTCGCTCTCAACTACCGGCGCATCGCCGAGCAGCTTTGCCACCCGCGCGCCATCGAGCGTCGCGGACATCACGAGGATACGTAAGTCTTCGCGCAGTCCTGTCTGCGCGTCACGCGCCAGTGCGAGGCCGAGATCCGCATCGAGCGAGCGCTCATGGAATTCGTCGAACAGCACGGCGGCGACGCCCGACAATTCCGGATCGTCCAGAATCTGCCGAGTGAAAATTCCTTCGGTGACCACCTCGATGCGTGTGGCACGAGAGATTTTCGAACCGAAGCGCACGCGATAGCCGACCGTCTCGCCGACCTTTTCGCCCAGCGTCTGCGCCATGCGCTCGGCGGCGGCGCCCGCCGCAGTCCGGCGCGGCCCCAGCACGGTGATTTTTTTGCTTTTGGTCCAGTCCGCATCCAGCAAGGCCAGCGGCACGCGCGTGGTCTTGCCTGCACCCGGCGGCGCAACCAGCACGGCGGTGATGTTGCGCGCAAGCGTCGATGTCAGGTCGTCAAGAACTGCATCGATGGGAAGTGGCGTGGAGAAGTTCATGGCGCTTTATAATGCGTCAAGGCCGGGCTTGTCCCGGCCATCCACGTCTTGCTGAAGCATTTGGATCGTAGATGTTGGCAAGAATTTCCGCGTCGTCCCCGCGAAGGCGGGGACCCATAACCACCGCCCTCTTAGCAAGGCAAAACGGTAGAACATTTCTTTGCAAGATATGCCGACAGGGAGTATGGGTCCCGGCCTTCGCCGGGACGACATCGTGGTTCAAACCGCTCCCCGTCCCACGCTCTCATAGATGAAGCCGAGCGCTTCCATCTCGTCGCGGCGATAGATGTTGCGCAGATCGACCAGCACGGGATTGGCCATCTCGCGCTTGAGACGCTTGAGGTCCAGCGCGCGGAACTGGCGCCATTCGGTAACGATCACCAGCACATCCGCATCCTTGGCGACCGCATAGGGATCTTCGCAATAGGTGATCGCGGGCAGTTCGCTCTTGGCCTGCTCCATACCCTCTGGATCGTAGGCCCGTACCTTCGCACCGAGATCCAGCAGGCCGGTGATCAGCGGGATCGACGGCGCTTCGCGCATGTCGTCGGTATCCGGCTTGAAGGTGAGGCCCAGCACGCCGACGGCCTTGCCGCGCAGGTTGCCGCCGAGCGCATTGGAGACCTTGCGCGCCATGGCACGCTTGCGGTTGTCGTTCACCGCGAGCACCGCTTCGACAATGCGCAGCGGTACATCGTGATCCAGCGCGGTCTTCACCAGCGCGCGGGTGTCTTTCGGAAAGCACGAGCCGCCGAAGCCGGGACCGGCATTGAGAAACTTCGAGCCGATGCGGTTATCGAGACCGATGCCGCGCGCAACCTCCTGCACGTCGGCACCGACTTTTTCCGACAGATCCGCCATCTCGTTGATGAAGGTGATCTTGGTGGCGAGAAACGCATTGGCCGCATACTTGATCAGTTCTGCCGTGCGCCGCTCGGTGTACATGATCGGCGCCTGATTGAGATAAAGCGGCCGATAGACTTCGCCGAGTACTTTTCGCGCGCGCTCATCCGATGTGCCGACCACGATACGGTCCGGATGCTTGAAGTCGCGGATCGCCGCGCCCTCGCGCAGAAATTCCGGATTGGATGCCACAGCGACATCGGCCTGCGGATTGGTTTCGCGGATGATGCGCTCGACCTCGTCGCCGGTGCCGACCGGCACGGTGGATTTTGTGACAACGACGGTGAAACCCTGCAGGGCTTTTGCGATGTCGCGCGCCGCCGCATGAACATAGGTCAGATCGGCGTGGCCATCGCCGCGGCGTGACGGCGTGCCGACCGCGATGAACACCGCGTCCGCCTTGCCGACGGGACCCGCCAGATCGGTGGTGAAATCGAGCCGCCCCGCGCTGACCGAAGCTTCGACCAGCCTGTCCAGATCGGGTTCGAAAATCGGAATTTCGCCGCGGTTCAGGGCGTCGATCTTTCCGGCATCGGTATCGACGCAGGTCACGCGATGGCCGAAGTCCGCGAAACAGGCGCCGGACACCAGCCCCACATAGCCCGTGCCGATCATGGCAATCCGCATATATCACCCGCTTTAGAGTTCATTAAGGATGCTGGTTTCGCAGCGGCTTTTAGCGCAATTCGGCGTGAATGGGGCACAACATTTGTATGAATAAAGGAGAATGAAACCCATGCGCTTCAGGATGGCGCGCAACTGGACCGAAACGGGACACCATGAGCAGCAACGGCACATCCGGCACGCGCGCCCTGCCCGCCTCCGAGCGGATCGACTGGGTCGACTATGCCAAAGGCATCTGCATTGTCATGGTGGTGATGATGCATTCGACGCTGGGCGTCGAGGCGGCAGCGGGCCAGCAGGGCTTCATGCACCTGTTCGTCGAATTCGCAAAGCCGTTCCGGATGCCGGATTTCTTCCTGATTTCGGGCCTGTTCCTGGCGCGGGTGATCGATCGCGACTGGCGCACCTATCTGGACCGCAAGGTGGTCCATTTCGCATACTTTTACGTGCTCTGGGTCACCATCCAGTTCGGCTTCAAGGCCCCAAGCTTCGCCGCCGAGCAGGGCTGGGCTCATGTCGGTGTCATGTATCTGCAATCTTTCATCGAGCCGTTCGGCACACTGTGGTTCATTTACCTGCTGCCCATCTTCTTCGTGGTGACCAAGGCCACGCTGCGCATTCCCGCAGCCGTCATCTGGGTGATCGCGGCGCTGCTTGAGAGCGCGCATGTGTCCACCGGCTGGACCGTGATCGACGAGTTCGCCGCGCGCTTCGTCTATTTCTACTCCGGCTATCTGTTCGCGAACTACATTTTCGCGCTGGCCGACCGCGCACGCGAGAAGCCGAGCGTAGCACTGATCGGCCTGGCGGCTTGGGCCGTTGCCAATGGCGTGCTGGTGTTCGCGGGCTACGGCGACCGGCCAGTGATCTCGCTGGTGCTTGGATTTGCCGGCGCCTGCGCCGTCATTGTGAGCGGCGCACTGCTGGCCCGCGCCAACTGGCTCGGCGTCCTGCGTTACTGCGGCGAACATTCCATCGTGATCTATCTCGCCTTCTTCCTGCCGATGGCGATCACCCGCGTGGTGCTGCTCAAGACCGGCATCGTGCCGGACATCGGGCTTGTCTCGCTGATCGACACCATCGCGGGCGTGACCGGCGCTCTCCTAATGTGGTGGGGCGCAAAACGCGCCGGGCTCAACTTCCTGTTCGAGCGGCCCGCCATGTTCTGGATCGCACCGAAGCAGAAGCGCCCGGCGGCCCTGCAGGCGGCGGAGTAAGGCGCACCGCTTCTTTTCACCTCGCCCCCCTTGCGGGGAGACGGAGCAGCAAAAATCCGGTGCGCATCTGCCTTGCGGAGGGGTGTCAATCGCGGCCAAAATCCTTAAGTTGCGGCCATGCCGAAAAAGCCCGCGACACCCGCAAAGACACCCGCCGCCAAGGCTGAAAAGCCCGCCGCTCCGAAACCCGCCGCAAAGGCCGCGCCCGCGAAGGGTTCCGGCAACGCTCCGCGTAGCGGCGATCACGTCTTTCTGGTGGACGGCTCGGGCTACATCTTCCGTGCCTACCACGCGCTGCCGCCGCTGAACCGCAAGTCCGACGGGCTGCAGGTCAATGCCGTGCTCGGTTTCTGCAACATGCTGTGGAAACTGATGCGCGACATGCCGCCGGACAACCGGCCGACCCACCTCGCCATCATCTTCGACAAGTCCGAAGTCACCTTCCGCAACAAGATCTATCCCGAATACAAGGCGCAGCGCCCGCCCGCGCCGGACGATCTCATTCCGCAGTTCGCGCTGATCCGTGAAGCGGTGCGCGCGTTCGATCTGCCCTGCCTCGAACAGGCCGGCTTCGAAGCCGACGACCTGATCGCGACTTACGTGCGCGAGGCCTGTGAGCGCGGCGCAACGGCGACCATTGTCTCAAGCGACAAGGACCTGATGCAGTTGGTCAACGATTGCGTGTCGATGTACGACACCATGAAGGACCGCCGCATCGGCATTCCCGAAGTGATCGAGAAGTTCGGTGTGCCGCCCGAGAAGGTGGTCGAGGTGCAGGCGCTGGCGGGCGACTCGGTCGACAACGTGCCGGGCGTGCCGGGCATCGGCATCAAGACCGCAGCGCAGCTCATCAACGAATACGGCGATCTCGAAACGCTGCTCACCCGCGCGCCCGAGATCAAGCAGCCGAAGCGCCGCGAGGCCTTGATCGAAAACGCTGAGAAGGCGCGCATCTCGAGGCAGCTCGTACAGCTCGACGGTCATGTGAAGCTCGACGTGCCACTGGACGATCTCGCCGTGCACGAGCCGGATTCGCGCAAGCTCATCGCGTTTCTCAAGGCGATGGAATTCTCAACGCTAACGCGGCGCGTGGCGGAATACTCGCAGATCGATCCGTCGGATGTCGATGCCGATGCCGCGACGAAAAGCGCATTTGCACCCGCCGATGTTGCGGCAGGCTCACCCAGTACACCGCCGCTCGGCGGCGAGCCTGACCTGTTTGCCCAAGGAACGCCTGGAAAAACATCGAACGCCGGACAATGGAGCGGATCTCAACCGAAGCAGGCCGCGGCGTCCGCCAACGGACCTCAGACCCCGAAAGCGCTGGCCGATACCCGGGCCGAGGAAGCGCGCAGCGCGAAGTTCAACCGCGCGAACTACGCAACCATCGGCAGCGTCGATGAGTTGAAGCGCTGGGTCGCGCGTGCCTTCGACCTCGGTCAGGTCGCGGTAACGATCG
>CAZQMD010000124.1:0-13675 GCA_964594185.1 uncultured Afipia sp.
CTCGATCCGCAAAGGCGCAAAACCCGAAGACGCTTCCGGCCGCCACTGGTGCTTCAAGGCGAAGTGGCAGACGCAGGTCGATGCGTTCTGGGACGCAGGCATCGCCGCCGGCGGCAGCGACGACGGCGCGCCGGGCCTGCGCAGCTACCATACATCTTACTACGCCGCGTTCCTGCGCGATCCCGACGGCAACCGTATCGAAGCCGTCTGTCACGCGGCGGTGTAATCCCGCATGAACGTGCTGCCTTCATTTTGATGGATGCCTGTTGTCGCGGCTGCGTGGCGTGCTGCGCTATGCGATTGACGCATGACCTGCGCTGAACGCCGCTGACGCAGCGCAATCATCCCTCAAAATCGTCCCGCCGTGCTTCCGTCACCACTTCGCCCTTTGCAGCAAAGTTAGCCGCCGTTTCGCCTTATGCAGAAAACGGCTTGCTGAGGAATTTTGAGCCTTTCAATCCGTACCGCCATGGCAGTTCGACAGCCTTGGTGATGCCGATCCGGATGCCGCTGACGATCTCCGGCTTGTGCCTGCGCGCATAAACCGCAATCGGCGGCGCATCGAGCGGCAATGTGTTGTGCTTGATGCTCACGCCCATCGCTTCGCAGAGCTTACCGGGGCCGGTACACAGCGATCGCTCGTCATGCAATCCGCGCCGCCGCCGCATCGCCGAAATGCCGTGCGTCGGTTCAAGCGCACGGATCAGAACCGCGCTCGCCGAGCCTTCCTTCTCGCAAACGAAATTCATGCACCAGTGGATGCCGTAGGAACGATACACGTAAAGAAATCCCGGCGGACCGAACATCACCATGTTGCGCGGGGTCGGTCCATTGAAGGAATGCGCCGCAGGCTCGGTGTGGTGATAGGCCTCGACTTCCGTGATGATGCCGCCGACGCCGTCCACCAGCAGGGTCGCGCCGATCAGGTCAGGCGCAACCTCATGGACGCTACGCGCAAAGAATTTCTTCGTCAGGAGACGGCCAAGAGTGGGCTGGGAACGAAGTTCAGGCATTTATGGGCAGGGGATGAGCGCGTAACGCGATGCGGGACAGGCTGGAAACGTGATATTCATTCCAGAATAGGCATGATCCCGAAAAGTGGAAACCGGTTTTCGGTTTAGATCATGCCCAAAAACGGCACGATGCGGACGGCTTGCGCCAAGGGATCGGCGAGCCTAGTTAAGTACAGGATATTCGCGGACTTTTCATGGTAACTCTGATCGATACGGTGTCGCCCAACCAGGTGCGCCCACGCCATCCGGAGAAGGTCAACCGGCCCGACGCCAAGTCGCCGGCCAAGCCCGACTGGATTCGCGTCCGCGCGCCGAATTCGCGCGGTTATGCCAACACCCGCAATATCGTGAAAGAGAATGGCCTCGTCACAGTGTGCGAGGAGGCGGGCTGCCCGAACATCGGCGAGTGTTGGGACAAGAAGCACGCGACTTTCATGATCATGGGTGACACCTGCACCCGCGCCTGTGCCTTCTGCAACGTCAAGACCGGCATGCCGAACGCGCTGGATGCATCCGAGCCGGAGCATGTTGCGCTCGCCGTGCAAAAACTCGGCCTGCATCATGTCGTCATCACATCGGTCGACCGCGACGACCTTGCCGATGGCGGCGCGGATCATTTCGCAAAAACCATCCGTGCCATCCGCGCGAGCTGTCCGACCACAACGATTGAAATCCTGACGCCGGATTTCCTGCGGAAAGAGGGCGCGCTGGAGCAGGTGGTCGCGGCCAAGCCCGATGTGTTCAACCACAATCTCGAGACCGTGCCGTCGCGCTATCTGACGGTGCGGCCCGGCGCGCGTTACTTCCATTCGATCCGGCTGCTGCAGCGGGTTAAGGAAATGGACCCGACCATTTTCACCAAGTCCGGCATCATGGTCGGTCTTGGCGAGGAACGTCATGAAGTGCTGCAGGTGATGGACGACCTGCGTTCGGCGGATGTGGATTTCCTCACCATCGGCCAATATCTGCAGCCGAGCCTCAAGCATCACGCGGTGATGCGCTATGTGACGCCGGATGAGTTCGGCGGTTACGAGCGTGTGGCTTACACCAAGGGCTTCCTGATGGTCTCGGCCAGCCCGCTGACACGCTCGTCGCATCATGCCGGCGAGGATTTCGCCAAGCTGCAGGCGGCGCGCGAAGCCGCGAACCGCTAACTCCTGATGCCGCAGTTCTCAAACAAGCGCCGTGTCCGTCACAGCGCGCAGAAGATGTTCGATCTCGTCGCCGACGTCGAACGCTATCCCGAATTCGTGCCGATGTGTCAGGCCTTGAAAGTCCGTCAGCGCACGCAAAAGCACGACGGCAGCGAAGTCGTTGTCGCGGACATGACGGTGTCGTTTCAGGTGGTGCGCGAGACCTTCACCAGCCGCGTGACGCTGGACAAGCCGAACCTGAAAATCCTTGTCGAGTATCTGCAAGGGCCGTTCAGCAAGCTCGAAAACCGTTGGACGTGCGAAGCGAAGTCGGACGACGCATGCGATGTCGGCTTTTTCATCGCTTACGAGTTCAAGAGTCGGATGCTCGCGGTGCTGATGGGCGCGATGTTCGACGCCGCTTTCCAGCGCTTCGCCGCGGCGTTCGAGAAACGCGCGGATGCGGTCTATGGGCCGCCGCGCGTGGGCGCTTCTTGAGCGGAGGCTGCGGCCCCCGCGCCATCTCCGTCAGCATCTTCAGCGCTTCGATCACCGACTGTTCGCGCACATTGTTGCGCCCGACCGCGCCGAAGCGACACTCCTTGTGGGTGATACGGCCATCGCGCGCAGCCACCGCCAAGTGCACCAGTCCCACAGGCTTGCCGGGTGTCGCACCGCCGGGACCGGCGATGCCGGTGATCGAGACAGCGAGATCGACATCGGCATGTTCCAGTGCGCCAAATGCCATCGCGGTCGCGGTTTCCTTGCTTACCGCGCCGAAGGTTTCGAGTGTCGACGTTTCGACGCCCAGCATGACGTGCTTGGCATCGTTGGAGTAGGTGACGAAGCCGCGATCGACCACGTCGGATGAGCCGGGAATTTCGGTGAGCGCCGCGGCGACGAGACCGCCGGTGCAGGACTCCGCGGTCGCGATCGTCAGCTTGCGCATCCGGCACAGATCGAGCAGCGAGCGGGAGAGGGCACGGATGGCGCTGGCGGTCATGCGAATGGTCCAGCGTTCAGGGTTTCGTCCCAGGGAAGACGGATGGTTGCAGCGGCGGTGGCTGCGATGCCTTCCTGGCGTCCGGTGAAGCCAAGGCGCTCGCTGGTCGTTGCCTTCACGGCAATTCTTGATTGAGGGAGACCAGTGATCTCCGCGATCTTGGCGCGCATCGCGTCGCGCAGCGGGCCGATCTTGGGCGCTTCGCAAATCATGGTCACTTCGAGATTTGCAATGCGACCGCCGCGCTGATGGACGAGGCCGACAGCGTGTTTCAGGAATTGATCGGACGCCGCGCCCTTCCATTTCGGATCGCTCGGCGGGAAGTGCGAACCAATGTCGCCATCGGCAAGTGCGCCGAGGATCGCATCGACAATCGCATGCAAGCCTACGTCGCCGTCGGAATGCGCCAGGAACCCACGGTTGAACGGCACGCGCACGCCGCACAGCATCAGATGATCGCCGTCGGTCAGCGCATGCACGTCATAGCCGGTGCCGGTGCGGATATCGCCCAACATCGCGCCGAGGCGCGCCTCTTCGCGTGCAAAGTCTTCCGGGGTGGTCAGCTTCATGTTCGCAACATCGCCTTCAAATGTCGTGACCGTCAATCCCGCCCATTCGGCAATCGCGGCATCGTCGGTGAAATCGTCGCGGCCTTCGCGCGCGGCGCGCCGATGGGCTTCGAGAATGGTCTCGAACCGAAAGGCCTGCGGTGTCTGCGCGATGCGCAAGCCCGCACGATCCGGCGTGGCGGTGATTGCACCCGATCCATCGACAACCTTGATGGTGTCGGTGACCGGCACGACGGGAATCGCAGCGCCCGTGATCAATGCGGAATCGATCGCGCGCGAGATCACCTTGTCCGTAACGAACGCGCGCGCCGCGTCATGAATGAGAACGATGTCCGGCGCGAGAGTCGCAAGCGCTTCGAGTCCGGCGCGAACCGATGCCTGCCGGGTGGCCCCGCCATTGACCGGTGTCTGATAGGTGAGGTGATTGACCGCCTGATCGAAAATATCGGCATCGTCAGGGTTGCGAACCGGCTGAACCGCGAACACGTCAGGATGCGTACAGAACGGCTCCATCGCCCTCGAAAGGACGGTTTTGCCGCCGATGGATCGATATTGCTTGGGACCTCCACCCCCGGCGCGAAGCCCGCGACCGGCAGCGACGATGATGGCGGCAGTCCGTTTTGGTGCTGACATAGGCAGTAACGACAGTCCGAGCAGGTGAATAAGCCGGATATTGGCGGTTTGGGTGCTGCCCTTACCATATTCGGGCGGGAAACAGCACAATTCCGCAACCCTGTGAAGAATTTGGAAGAATTGTTGCGCCGCACTTGCAAGCTGTCTGCAAATGGCTAAACTGTAGGCATGATTTGCGACTGCTTAGAAATTGAGCTATGGGCTTCTGGCAACGGCGCGGGAAGTATCAGAAAACGGATTATACGGTGATCAAGCCTCCGGCACGTCAGGCAACACTGACCATTGGCGATATTGAAGTCGCCAATCGGGTCTTGCTTGCACCAATGTCCGGCATCACCGATGCGCCGTTCCGGCGCATTACTGCTGAACTCGGAGCCGGCCTTGTCGTCTCAGAAATGACAGCTAGCGATGACCTCGCGCTTGGCCGTCCGATGTCCGTGCTGCGCTGTGAGGCCGCCGGCATCGGCCCACATGTGGTCCAGCTCGCAGGCTGTGAAACCCACTGGATGACAGAGGGCGCGCGGATCGCCGAAGCGGGCGGCGCAGATATCATCGACATCAATATGGGCTGTCCAGCACGCCACGTGACAGGCGGTCAGTCCGGCTCCGCGCTGATGCGCGATCTCGATCACGCCTTGCGGCTGATTGATGCGACGGTGTCTGCCGTCAATGTTCCTGTGACGCTGAAGATGCGCCTCGGCTGGGATGACCGATCTCTCAATGCCCCCGAACTTGCGCGCCGCGCGGAAGGGGCGGGCGTGAAGATGATCACCGTTCACGGACGGACGCGCTGTCAGTTTTATAAAGGAAGCGCGAGCTGGACCGCCGTGCGCCCTGTCAAGGATGCAGTGACGGTGCCCGTTGTGGTCAACGGCGACATCGCATCGTTTGAACAGGCATCCACAGCGCTTGAGGAATCAGGCGCAGATGCCGTCATGATCGGACGCGGTGCGCAGGGCCAGCCCTGGCTGCCGGGACAGATCGCTCGCCGTCTCGAAGGAGGCGCGCCGGAGCAAGCGCCACCGCTCAATATCCAGCTGGATCATGTCTGCAGTCTCTACGATCAGGTCGTGGAGCACTATGGTCCCCATGTCGGCACACGTCACGCGCGCAAGCATCTCGGCTGGGCGCTCGATGTGGCGGCCAGGGGAAGTGCCGCTTCTGCCGAAGCCCTCAAGCGCTGGCGTCAGGTCATTTTGACCGCGACCGAGCCGGTTCACGTGCGCCGTTCGCTCCGCGATGCCTTCGGCGAATTTTCCTGGAGCGCTGCCGCATGAGCAATGTTGCTGAAAAGCGTATTCCACAGCTCGCCAATAGCGATGCGATGATGAACGCGCTGCCAAACCCGGTCATGCTGATTGCTCCGGATGGCAAGATTCTCGACGCAAACATCGCTGCCGAATCCTTTTTTGAAACTTCCATTCCGCATCTGCAGCGGCAGATGTTGCGTGAACTCGTGCCGTTCGGCAGCCCGCTATTGGCGCTGATCGATCAGGTCCGCCGCACTGGCTCTGCGGTGAATGAATACAAGGTCGATCTCGGCACGCCGCGCATCGGCGGCGACCGTCAGGTCGATCTTCATGTCGCGCCGCTTGGTGAGCATCCGGGACACATCGTTGTGATGCTTCAGGAGCGCACCATCGCCGACAAGATGGACCGACAGCTGACGCATCGCAGCGCCGCGCGATCGGTGACCGCACTGGCCGCGATGCTGGCACACGAGATCAAGAATCCGCTCTCGGGTATTCGCGGAGCGGCACAGCTGCTTGAACAGGCCGCGTCTCCGGAAGATCGCACACTGACGCGGCTCATCTGCGACGAAGCGGACCGGATCGTGACGCTCGTGGATCGGATGGAAGTATTCGGCGACGAGCGCCCCGTGGCGCGCGGACCGGTGAACATTCATTCGGTGTTCGATCATGTGAAGCGGCTCGCGCAGTCCGGGTTCGCGCGCAACGTCAAGTTCATCGAAGAATACGATCCATCGCTGCCACCGGTTCTCGCCAATCAGGATCAGCTGATTCAGGTGTTTTTGAATCTTGTGAAGAATGCAGCCGAAGCCGTGGTTGATCTCGGCACCGACGCCGAAATTCATCTCACCACGGCATTCCGGCCGGGCGTGCGTCTTTCAATTCCGGGCAAGAAATCGCGGGTGTCGCTGCCGCTCGAGTTCTGTGTGAAAGACAACGGTCCGGGCGTACCCGACGATCTGTTGCCCAATCTGTTCGATCCATTCGTCACCACGAAGCCAACGGGAAGCGGCCTCGGCCTCGCGCTCGTGGCCAAGATCGTCAACGATCACGGGGGCATCATCGAATGTGAATCCCAGCCGCGGAAAACAACCTTCCGCGTTCTGTTGCCGATGTTCAATCCAACCAAGAACCATAACCACAGCAATAGCGATGCGCGCCCGGGAACGCCGTCGCCTGCCTCACAGACTGCAGATGAGGAATAAAAATGCCCGCAGGTAGCATACTTGTCGCTGACGACGACACAGCCATCCGCACCGTGCTCAATCAGGCGCTGTCGCGCGCCGGATACGAGGTGCGCCTGACCGGAAATGCCGCCACGCTGTGGCGCTGGGTCAGCCAGGGCGAGGGCGATCTGGTCATTACCGACGTGGTGATGCCCGATGAGAACGCCTTTGATCTGCTGCCGCGGATCAAGAAGATGCGGCCCAATCTGCCGGTCATCGTGATGAGCGCGCAGAACACCTTTATGACCGCGATCCGCGCATCTGAGCGAGGCGCTTACGAATATCTGCCGAAGCCATTCGATCTGAAAGAACTGATCGCGATTGTTGGCCGCGCCTTGTCGGAGCCGAAAGAGCGCCCGACCGCGACCAAGGACGAGGGCGAGTTCGATTCCATTCCGCTGGTCGGCCGCTCACCGGCTATGCAGGAAATCTATCGCGTTCTTGCGCGGCTGATGCAGACCGATCTGACGGTGATGATCTCCGGCGAGTCCGGCACCGGCAAGGAACTGGTGGCGCGCGCGCTTCATGACTACGGCAAGCGCCGCAACGGTCCGTTCGTTGCGGTCAACATGGCTGCGATTCCCCGCGACCTGATCGAGTCCGAGCTGTTCGGACACGAACGCGGAGCGTTCACCGGCGCGAATGCCCGCGCGACCGGCCGCTTCGAACAGGCCGAGGGCGGGACGCTATTTCTCGACGAAATCGGCGACATGCCGATGGAGGCGCAGACCCGACTGCTGCGCGTGTTACAGCAGGGCGAATACACCACGGTTGGCGGCCGCACCCCGATCAAAACCGATGTGCGTATCGTTGCAGCCTCGAACAAGGATCTTCGCATCCTGATTCAGCAGGGCCTGTTCCGCGAGGATCTGTTCTTCCGTCTTAATGTCGTGCCGTTGCGGTTGCCGCCGCTGCGCGAGCGCATTGAGGATTTGCCAGACCTGATCAGGCATTTCTTTGCGCTGGCGGAAAAGGATGGCCTGCCACCCAAGAAGCTTGACGCGCAGGCACTCGAACGGCTGAAGCAGCACCGCTGGCCTGGCAACGTGCGCGAACTTGAAAACCTTGCGCGCCGTCTCGCAGCGCTCTATCCGCAGGACGTCATCACAGGCTCTGTCATTGAGGGCGAACTGGCGCCGCCCGCCGTTGTCTCCGGCGGCAGTATGCCTCAGAGCGTCGACAATCTCGGCGGCGCGGTCGAGATGTATCTGGCGTCGCATTTCGCCGGCTTCCCGAACGGCCTGCCGCCACCGGGGCTCTACCATCGCATCCTGAAGGAGATCGAAATCCCGCTCCTGACGGCGGCGCTGGCTGCCAATCGCGGCAACCAGATCCGGGCGGCGGACCTTCTTGGGCTGAACAGAAACACCCTGCGCAAGAAGATTCGGGACCTCGACATCCAAGTCTATCGCAGCGGCGGCTGATCAGGACTTCGGAACTTTAGTCGCATGTGATCCGTCCCTGCCACGCCGATACAAGTGTTCAGGCACTTGAATCCGGGGCTGGTGGGCCGTTTATAGCGCTTTTAGCCGTGCATGGTGTGGCTTTATGGCCTCGCGCGCCTATGAATTGTCGCAATTGAGCAACAATGTGATATGAATGCATCATCGGGTGCGGCCCCTGCCGTAGTCCGCAAAAATTGGCCTGACACGATCCACGCATGAGCGCAGCAGAGGCGTCGGCCCAGTCCCTTGAGCCAACCGTTGCCGAGCCGGCCAGCAGGCCCTGGCATCGGCTGCTGGCCCCGTTTGCGGTCGCTCTTGCGCTGTTTTCGGCATTCCTGACCTTCGTCGTGCTGACCGGGCTGACCCCGATTGCACCCACCCATAGCGTCGTCGTCACATTCCTTTTGATCAACGGCGCAACCATCCTGCTGCTGTTGGCAATTATCGCCCGTGAGGTGTGGCAGGTCGTTCAGGCGAGGCGGCGGGGCCGGGCGGCAGCACGCCTTCATGTCCAGATCGTCAGCCTGTTCTCGGTGATCGCCGTTTTGCCTGCGGTGTTGGTGTCGATCGTCGCCAACGTCACGCTCGATCGCGGCTTGGATCGTCTGTTTTCGGTCCGCACCCGCGCGGTGATCGAGAATTCACTGATCGTCGCCAATGCCTATGTCTATGAACATGCCCAGCTCATTCGCGGCGACATTCTCGGCATGTCGAACGACATCGCGCGGGCGCGGCCGCTTTACGACCAGGACCGGCAGACCTTCCGCAACCTGCTGACGTCGAGCGCCAACTCACGCAATCTTCCGGGCGCAATGATCATCGACAAGGATCGCAACATCCTTGAAACCGCTGCGACGGGTATACGGCAGGATTTTCAGACTCCTGCTCCTGACTTTCTCAAGAATGTCGCAGAAGACGAACCTCAAATTGGTGTCTTCATCGAGCAGAATTATGTCGCGGCCGTTATTCGTCTGCGCGCATTCCAGGACACATTCCTTTACGTCGCGCGTCTGCTTGACCCACGCGTCGTCGCGCAGTTGCAGCAGACGCAGGCCAGTGTGAAGGAGTATGCCGAGCTCGAATCGCGCCGACTCGGCATTCAGGTTGCCTTCGCTCTGATGTTCACTGTGATCGCGCTGACCGTGTTGATGTCGTCCGTGCTGATCGGCCTCAATTTCGCGAACTGGCTGGTCGCGCCGATCCGGCGACTGATGGGTGCCGCCAATCTCGTCTCAACTGGCGATCTTCATGTGCAGGTGCCGGTCAACAAGTCCGAAGGCGATCTTGCCAGCCTCGGCGAAACCTTCAACAAGATGACGCAGGAGTTGCGAACCCAGCGCGACGATCTTGTTAATGCGAGCGGCCTCATCGACAGCCGCCGGCGATTCATCGAGGCGGTGCTCTCGTCAGCTAGCGCAGGTATTATCGGCGTCGATGGGGAGGGCAAGATCGCAGTTCTCAATCGCTCGGCTGAGAAACTGATCGGGCATTCCGAATCCGAAGTCCTGAGCAAGCCGCTGGCCGAGATTGTCCCGGAACTGAACGATCTGATGGCAACAGCGCGCAGCAGCGCTCAGCGCCTTCTGCAGGGCCAGATCGAAATCAACCGCGACAATATCGAGCGCCAGCTCTCGGTGCGGGTCAGTTCAGAACAGACCGGGCAATCGAACGAAAGCTACATCATCACCCTGGATGACATCACCGAGCTTGTGACTGCGCAGCGAACCTCGGCATGGGCGGATGTCGCCCGCCGCATTGCTCATGAGATCAAGAATCCGCTGACGCCGATTCAGCTGTCCGCCGAGCGCATTCGCCGCAAGTTCGGCAAGGTCATCACGGAAGATCGCCCGATTTTCGATCAGTGCACGGACACAATTATCCGCCAGGTTGATGATATCCGCCGGATGGTCGATGAATTCTCGAAATTCGCGCGCATGCCGAAGCCGGTGATCGAAGGTGAGGACGTCGCAGATACCGTTCGCCAGACAGTGTTCCTGATGCGCGTCGGTTATCCTGACATCGATATAGAGGTCGATATCAAGCAGGAACCTATGCATGCGAAGTTCGACCGCCGCCTGATCTCACAGGGACTGACGAACATCATCAAGAATGCAACCGAAGCGATCAGCGCGGTTCCTGCGGGTGACATCGGGCGCGGACACATTGATGTTATCGCGGCTCGCGAAAACGACGATATCCTGATCGATATTGTGGACAACGGAATCGGGTTGCCTAAAGAAAGCCGCGCGAGACTGCTTGAGCCGTATGTCACCACGCGCGAGAAGGGCACCGGCCTTGGCCTCGCGATTGTCGGTCGTGTTCTCGAAGATCACGGCGGACGTATCGAACTGAACGATGCATCTGCCCTTCGTCCCGGTGCACGGGGCGCCTGGGTGCGGATGCGATTCTCTGTCTTCGGTCAGGCAAAGGACGCCAAGGCCGAAGAAGCCAACGAAACAAAAGAAGAAGCCGTAACCGGCAATTAAGAGCGGGCGTGATTTATGGCCAATGACATTTTGATCGTCGATGACGAAGCAGATATTCGAGATCTCGTCGCGGGCATTCTCGAAGACGAGGGTTTCAAGACGCGCACCGCGCGGGACAGCGATACCGCGCTGGCGGAGATTGCGGGCCGCCGGCCAAACCTGATTTTCCTCGATATTTGGCTTCAGGGCAGCAAGCTGGATGGCCTGCAATTGCTCGAGCAGATCAAGCTCGAGCATCCCGAAGTTCCGATTGTCATGATTTCGGGACACGGCAATATCGAAACCGCAGTCGCGGCGATCAAGCGTGGGGCCTACGATTTCATCGAAAAGCCGTTCAAGGCGGATCGATTGATTCTTGTTGCGAACCGTGCGCTGGAGACATCGCGTCTCAAACGCGAAGTCCGCGAACTCAAGCAGCATGCGCCGTCGTCCGCAACACTGGTCGGCAAGTCGCCGTGCATGAACCAGTTGCGGCAAACAATCGATCGCGCCGCCAAGGCTAACAGCCGCATCATGATTGTAGGACCGTCTGGCGGCGGCAAGGAACTCGTCGCGCGCACGCTTCATGCGATGTCGAGCCGTGCCGATGGACCGTTCGTTGTCATCAATGCGGCGGCGATCACGCCGGAGCGGATGGAAGTCGAGCTGTTCGGCATCGAACTATCTGACGGCGAAACCGGCCGCAAACCAGGCGCACTCGAAGAGGCACACGGCGGCACGCTGTTCATCGATGAGATCGCCGACATGCCGCGCGAAACCCAGAACCGGATTTTGCGGGTGCTGGTGGATCAGACATTCCAGCGGGCAGGTGGCACAACCAAGGTCAGCGTCGATGTGCGCATCGTGTCGTCAACGGCACGCAACCTTGAAGCCGAGATCGCCGAAGGAAAGTTTCGCGAGGATCTTTACCATCGCTTGTCCGTGGTGCCGATCCGCGTTCCTCCCTTGTCGGAACGCCGCGAGGACATTCCCGATCTTGTCGACTACTTCATGGATCAGATTTCGTCCGCGACCGGTCTTCCGAAACGGCGGATCGGCGAGGACGCGATGGCGGTTCTTCAATCCCACGTCTGGCCGGGGAACGTTCGGCAACTGCGCAACAACGTCGAGCGCGTCATGATCCTGGCTGGCGGCGACGCTGAAGCTGCGATTTCCGCCGACATGCTTCCGCAGGATGTCGGCTCGATGATCCCGGCAATGCCGACCGGCAATAACGGCGAACACATCATGGGGCTGCCGCTGCGCGAGGCGCGCGAGGTGTTCGAGCGTGACTATCTGATTGCGCAGATCAGCCGCTTCTCAGGTAACATTTCACGAACGGCGGAATTCGTCGGCATGGAGCGTTCGGCGCTGCATCGCAAGCTGAAGGCGCTGGGGGTCGGCTAACTTCATGTCCCGCATCGCCTATGTGAACGGCCAATACCGCGATATGCGGGACGCCAGCGTCAATATCGAAGACCGCGGCTATCAGTTTTCCGATGGCGTCTACGAGGTCTGCGAAATTCGGGGCGGCAAGGTTGTCGACATGCCGCGTCATCTGACGCGCCTGCAACGCTCCTTGCGCGAATTGCGGATCGACATGCCGATGCCCTTGGCTTCGCTTGAAATCGTGATTCATGAAACGGTACGCCGCAATCGCGTCAACTACGGCATCGTGTATCTGCAGGTCACGCGCGGCGTTGCACGTCGCGATCATGCATTTCCCGTCAATCCGGTGAAACCTGCCTTGGTGGTGACAGCGCGCGGATTGAGTTTCCAGAAAAATCAGGCCACGGCGTCAAAGGGCATCGGCGTCATCACCATTCCGGAGAATCGCTGGCCACGTGTGGATATCAAGTCTGTATCGCTATTGCCTAATGTGCTCGCGAAACAGCAGGCGCGTGAAAACAACGCATATGAAGCATGGTTTGTGGATCACGATGGCCAAGTCACCGAAGGCGCGTCGAGCAACGCGTGGATCATCACGAAGGACGGTAAAGTTATCACCCGATCAGCAGACAGCGGTATTCTTGCCGGTGTGACGCGGGCCGTGCTGACGGAGGTGCTTGCGTCGTTGCAGATCAAACTGGAGGAACGGCCGTTCACTCCCGCGGAGGCGTATGAGGCGGCTGAGGCGTTCGTGACTGCATCCAGCCAGATCGTCATGCCCGTGGTCCGGATCGACGGTCGCGACATCGGGAATGGTAAACCCGGTGCCATCGCCTTGAGATTACGGGACGAATTCCACCGGTTTTCAGCATTTTCCTAAGTTTTTCCGTCCTTTGGCGGCTTAACGGGTTACCGTGGTCTTGCCTAACAACCGGACGTGCCCTTTAATCGCTTTTGCAGCACCCGGAGGGGGATCTCAGGGACGCCGGCAGCCAGACCACGCTCCGAAGAGGGCAGGCTGGCCCAAAAACAAGAATGCGGGATAAGAAAATGGCGGCAGACCGCGCACAGAACCTACAAGACACCTTTCTCAATCACGTTCGCAAAACCAAAACGCCACTGACGATCTTTCTGGTCAATGGAGTGAAGCTGCAGGGCATTGTCACCTGGTTCGACAATTTCTGCCTGCTGCTTCGGCGCGATGGTCATTCGCAGCTTGTCTACAAGCATGCGATCTCGACAATCATGCCGGGCGCTCCAATCCAGTTGTTCGAAGGCGGCGAGGACTCGCCAGCTTGAGACTGAACTAATTTGGAACCCCGAAACTTTGACGGGGCCGCCGATCTTCCACCGTCGGCGAGGGGCGATACAGGACGGGTGCTGGTCATCGGTCCTTACAAGCGCGCGCGACGGGGAGATCCCGACGCGTCAACGATATCTTATGGCGCCACGCGTAACCCCGAAGCACGGCTGGAAGAAGCCGTTGGCCTGACGCGTGCCATCGATCTGACCGTGGCAGAAGCGGTCGTTGCGCCGCTCAGCGAGATCC
>CAZQMD010000125.1:0-13611 GCA_964594185.1 uncultured Afipia sp.
AAGGAAGGCAGAAAGATACTGGCAAGCTCTGGCGATGTAAATTTCAGACACAGCGTCAGCGATCCGCAGCGGACAAAATGCTCATCAGCGCGTGAAACAATGTCTTTCCGGAAAACATCTTCGATGCTTCGCGTCAGATTGACGTCAGCGGGCATCTTCCGCTTTCACAGGCCAGCCCGCCTCATCGACATCATGAACGGGATCGAGCAGCAACAGCTCCTGCAGGTCGTCGAACCGATCGAGCACCGGAGTCTGAAAATCCTGGAGTTGATCCAGGGATGGGCCTGCGCTTGCGTCCCGCTTCTCGGCTACAACAATAAGACCTTCACTCGCAAGCTGCGCGATGAAGGCAAGAATGTCCTGTTCAACATTCGCGGCTGCTGGAAACTTGTCCGCGAAGGCGGCGATAATATCCCGGTCTGCGGCCCCGGATTTTAACCCAAGCCAGATCTTCGCGCCGCTATCGGCAAGGCTGTAATAGAGGCCGCTGTCATAGTTGGCGAGCACCACCTCGTCATCGAATTCCTTGCTGATGATTTTCGGCACTTCCGTCGCATAATATTGCACGTGTCGGCTCCGCAGAGATGTCGCTGTTGAAAGCGTATAAAATATAAGAAGTAAAAGAAACCGGATTTCGCCGGACGATTCAGCTCAGACACTTTTTGTAAACCGAGAGATACTGCTCCAATGTTCGGTCGATTGTATATTCACTAAGCGCACGCGCTCTTGCAGCACGGCCCATCTCATTGGTCATAGCAGGATTGTCCGCCAGTTTTTCCATCGCGGTCGCCAGTTCGGCCGCCGATCCGGGGGGCACGACAAATCCCGTGGTTCCCTCGATCACGATCTCCGCCAATCCCCCGATCCGTGATGCAATAACAGGCAGTCCCGACAGGGAGCCTTCTACAGCCACCATCCCGAACAGTTCTTCGTGGCGAGACGGCACGACAATGGCCCAGCAGCGTTTCAGAAGTTCCCGCCGTTGGTTGTCTTCGACGCGGCCTTCAAATCTTACCAAGCCGGACAATCCTCGCGCTTCGACATCCTGCTGAAACCGGGCGCGATGCGGACCGTCGCCAATAATCCGGACCTGCACCTTCCCCTTGAGCAGATCGACAGCATCGATGACGGTATCGATCCCCTTATAGTCGATAACACGCCCGAGCACCGCGAAGGTGGGGCGCTCGCCGGGATGGATCGGATCACGTGCGATAAAGTCTTCCGCAGGAACGCCCGGTGGAATGACATGGATGTCATTCTCTGCAGTGCCGGTGTGGCGGGCGACATTTCTGGCGGCGGCGTGTGAATGCGCGATCATTGCGCGCGCGCCCTTCATCAGGGATTTCAGCATGCCGCTGCGGCCGAGAGCCGGGGAATCGACGGCGGCCTGAAAGGTCAGAACGACAGGGCAGTTCCACGCGCTTTCCGAGCGCAGATGAAAAAACGGGCTTGGATCGGAAACATTGACATGGATGATGTCTGGCTTGATGGCACGCTTGATGCCGGAAACGGCCGATATGATTCCTGTGAGCTTTCCAAAATTCGTGAGCGGATCGGCGCCGCGCGGATCGAGCGCTTCGAGAAAGGAAAACCGGTGCACGTCGATGCCGTCGATCGTCTCCATCGGCGACTGGGAGGGCTTTCCTCCGGTGATAACGGTGACGTGATGTCCCTGCGCCATCATTCGCGTCCCCAGGCGCTGGGTCAGAATTTCTACGCCGCCAATATCGGGCAAGTATTGCTGGTTCCAGAAAAGAATATTCATTGGCCGTTATGAATAAGTGCGCAATCGAACGTCAGGGATGGCGAAAATCCTTGTACCAAAGGTCATATCACCTATCATCCTCGGACACATCTTTATCCAATCCGTTTTCAGTCGTATGGCATATTTAAATCCGAGGCAGCGGCTTGTCCTGTCAGCAGCGATTGACACTCCGTCGAAAGCACTCGACTCGTTCAACACCTGGCAGAGTCAGGTCAAGCTCGATGACATCGATGGCGCGGATATGCGCCTCATTCCGCTGATTTACAAAAATATCGGAAAACACATCCAGGATAAAAATGTTGCGGGCCGCCTGAAGGGCATCGCCCGCTATACCTGGATCAGAAACAGCTACCGCGTTGACCTCTGTGCGCGCCTGCTGGGGCAACTGAACAGCAGGGGCGTTTCTTCGGTTCTCATCAAGGGCAGCGCCCTCATGGCCGGGATTACCGACGATCTCAGTACGCGGCAGATGGGCGACTGCGACCTGCTTGTTGCGAGCAAGGACAAGCGAATTGCTTTTGAAGCAATGGCGCGGGAGGGCATGCGCTCCGTTCCGGCCGATTGGGCCTCCATGAGCGAGCCGGAGACGGAACTGTTTCATGGACTGACATTCGAGTTTCCAGGGAAACTGCCGGATGTGATCGACCTGCACTGGCGGCCGCTTCGAGAAGTCAACAGCTCGGAATTGACGGATGCGTTTTTTCAGCATGCGCGTCCGATAAAGGTGTACGGCCAGCAGACACACGTTCCCTGTCCGGAACATATGCTGCTGCATTGCCTCGTGCATGGCGGCAGCACCGATCCGCAGTTGTCCTACGATTGGCTGGCAGACGCATTCTTGATCTGCAACTCTGTCAGGGATCTGAACTGGACGCTGTTCGCCAAAACCGCGCTGGACTTCCGGCTTGGTGCGATCGTGCGAGATGCCCTTGAGCATCTTCAGCAGGAAACCGGACTGAGGTTTCCGCAGGCTGCATGGGACGCGCTGAGCCCAGCCCCGTCACGGCTTTCGGATCGGTTGGAGATCGCGTATCGCGGAAAGAAGGACACGAGTCATTCGATCGTCGCGCAGACAGTCAACTTGCTGCAGGCGGTTCGCCGCACGCACACACAGGACGCCGGCCTGTCATTTGTCCGAGCAAGCGGCAGGATGTGGCGGCTTCTCACCACCGGTTTTGCCGACGAGCACCACAAGTCCTGGAACGCGCCGGAAGAAGCGGTCTGGTTTCGGTCTGGATGGCACCATCCGGAGCCCCTGGGCCGCTGGACGGCAAGCCGTTTTGCCGCTCTGTGTCTTTTGGCACAGTCGCAAAAGAAATTTGGCGAGGTCCTCAGCGTGAATCTTCTGACGCCGCGCTTTCAGCTCTTTGCAATAGCCAGCAACAGAAGGCTTTTGTGTCTGAAGCTGACGTTGTCTGCAGGCGACACAACGATTCTCGCGCACTTGCCTCAATCCTTGCGCAACAAAGACGTGCTTCCCTTGCAATTCTATGTCTTGCGGATGTGGTTTCCCGCCCGCCGCAAAGATTCGCAGGATCCGAGACGGCTGGGCATTTGTGTTCACGGTATCGGGACAAATCCCAGCTAAGGTATGTCCGCACGGAAGTTTAGCTTTCTTCGATCCGCCAGGATTCACGATGGCAGTGCTCAAGCATGGCGATGGCGTGGTGCAGGACCGAGTTGAATTTGCCTCATGCGGGATTACGAGCGGTCGGAAATTCGCCCCATCGGAATAGAGCCGGTGATGCCCGCTTCACCAATCGCGGGAAGGCCGGTATGGCCAAAGCCAACGAAAAGAAAGTCTGGAGAAGAAGGCGTCCGAGCACCGAGGGTAACCGGGCGGCTATCCGACGGGCATGGAAGGCGAGATTGTTCCGGCCAGAAAGCTCCAATTTGGGTGAGCAGGTGGCGAAATCACCCGACGACGCATCCGGTCCTGTTATTCTTGGGCCGGAAAAGGCGCCCAGCGCCTTGTCTGGATTGGAATCCTCGCTTAGAACTCGCCCGCGACCCGGCGGGAAACTGCCGTTTTGGTACCCGGAGAGGTGGCAGAGTGGTCGAATGCACCGCACTCGAAATGCGGCATAGGTGCAAGCCTATCGGGGGTTCGAATCCCTCCCTCTCCGCCAAATAATCGATTGAAATAACTTTAGAATTTTCGTTGACCCGCTTCCCGACGCCCGCCTGAAAAATTTCCGGGGCAGGGTCCGGACATCAATGATGAATCGCGGGAACACTCAAAAATCTTCAACCCGTCCGCTCACGACGATGCGTTCGGGCGACAGCAAGCTGAGACGTCCATCACCCTGTATCGCCAGAGTATGGATATAGAAGTAGGTGTCGGCATCGTTCGTTGCCTCCATGATTGGCGACGGAGCCGAAATGATCAGAAGCCGCGCGCATTCTCCAATCCAGTCGATGTGCCGGTGACCATGCATCAGGATTGCGCGGTCCCCCAAGGGGCGAAGTTTCCGGAGAAACCAGTTGCTGTTCAACAGTGCCGTGCCGATGCGCTCGGACAGGACTTTCGCTGCGCGAGGATATTCAACAACATGGTGGTGAAGGGCGATAAGCCAATAAGCTTTCGGATATTGAGCCGCCGCGATTTCGATGCCGCGGACCTGCTCCGCAGAAATCATTCCCAGTGCGTTGGTGAACGAGAAGTGCGTATCCGCATTTGAGTTCAGCAAAATGATTCCCAGGCCATCATCCTGATCTGGCGGCAGCACCATCGGGAAGGTGCGGGCCCACAATTCGTTCAAGGCTCTCGAAAACAGCGGCTTGCCGGCATCGGCAAACTTCGCCATTTCCCTGCGATGTGGCTGGATGATCTCGGACAGATACCCGCCGACGCATCGCTTGTCTTGCTCGATCACACGAACGCGTTCGCCTTGAAGAGCCTCCATGGCAGACAGCATCCTCAGCCGACGTAGCTTCCTGTTCGGACTTGTGGGCAGGTCGAGGCGCGCTGGATTGGCGCGATCGACGATGTTAAGGTCATGATTGCCGGGCAATATGAGCGTGCGTTCGGCAAGCGACGGATATGCGTTCAAAAGATTCGAGAACTCGGCCCATTCTGCCGCGCGTCCGGCATCGGTCACATCACCCGTAATGAGAATGGCGTCGAAAGGCGTCTTTGCGTGGATGGCGTCCAGTTTCGCAAACAGCCGGCGCAGGCGGTCGTTGCCCTGCGGGCCTGATCTTCCGCTCTCGATTCGGAAGCCATAGTCCTCTCCGACGACATGGATATCGGAGAGATGAACGATCCGCCACATGCGGCCTGTCTGCGGAGCGGGAGCGAATGCTTCGACATCGTGAAGCTGAGGCATCGTGGCGTCGGTGATCGCCCAGACTGCTGCCGCGACGGCGAGATAGGCTGCGACGATCACCAGACTATTGACGAGTGCGACCAGAGCAAGATCACGCGGCGCGGCGAGGTCTGCAACGCTCCCGACCCAGCGCGAGCTCGGCCACAGCAGCAGCAGAAATGCGATCGATGCGCAAAATACAATGAGCCCGGCCAACAGCGCGGTCAGCGCGCGCACTCGCGCCAGCCGCGATCCACTCAACTGCGAACGGATCAGTTTCTCGGCGATGTGCCGCATCCCCTCCCGGCACACCGTATATACAGGCTCGACAGCAATCGAGTTCAATGACCAGAAGTTGTTCTCCGCGATGCGGAATAATGTTCGCGCTCCAAACAGCCCGACCGCGATCAGAATCAGCAGAATGATCGTCGGCCAAATCCCCGCAAAAGGCGAAGCGATCTTGCCGGAAACGATGGACACCCAAGCCGATGCTACAAGCGGTGTAAGTCCAAGCAGAAGCCCTGGAAGAAGGAACAGGATGATCCAGGACAAAGCGAGCTTGGGAAGACTGATCTCCGCAAGCAGGCTTCCGGCAAGCGATAGCATTGAGCGGCGTTTTGTGCTCGATGCATCGTCTTCGATGTCACCGTGGCGGGGGTCGATGATGGGCTTCATATCGCCGATGCATCTTTACGGTTGCATGGGGGAATCAAGACGATCTCCCAGAAAATCCTCGACATAAAATCGAAGAACGGCGACACGCCCGATCGCAACCAGCGGCATCGCAAGAGCAATGCCCAGCACGCCAAATAACGATCCGAGCAGAACGATAGCCACCAATGTCCACGCGGGTGGAATTTCCACTGCCTGTCGCTGGATGAGCGGACCGATCACATAGCCTTCGATCGACTGCACGACGGTATAGGCGCCGACTGCCCAGATCAGCATTGAAGGACCGAACGGCATGGCCACCAGTGCGATGGGAATCGCGGCAAGGATCGGTCCGAGATAAGGAATGAAGTTCGAAAAGCCTGCCTGCGCGCCGAGCAGGAACGCGCCGGGAAGCCCAACAAGATAGAGCGTAATCCAGGCGCACACCGTCATGAGCGCGATGCGGATAACCAGCCCGACAAACCACCAGCGCAGAACGCGGCCCATTTCATTCAGCACACTTCGTACGCGCGCGCGGTACGAAGGCTTCACCAACAGTACGATGCCGTCGCGATAGGTATCAGGTGAAAACGCAAAGAGGATGCCGAGAAACAAGATGACGACGGTATTTGCCAGAACGCCGGAGGCCGTACCGAGGGCGGTCTGGGCGTGGCCAAACAGCCTGCTGTGATCCGAAAACCATCGTGAGAAATCGCGGCCGCCTTCCGGCCCGAACAGATCGACGCCGAAGGTCAAGAGACGTTGTTGCAAGACGTCAAGCTGTGCGTCGATAGTCCGCAACAGATAGCGTGTTTGCTCTGGAAGCTGGCCTGCGCCCCAGATCGCAAACAAGGCAATGAGAACGGCCAGGATCAGGATAACCAGCGTCAAACGCCAGGCGTGGCTCACCGGCAGAACGGGGCTCAAGGCCCGCGCGCAGGCGTCAAGAAACGACGCAAACAGAACGCCCGCGAAGATGATGAGAATGCTGGCGGTGATCTGCCAAAGCAGAAACAGGCCGGCGGCCACCCCCAGAACGATCAGCCCGGTCGCTAGAGCGCTTCGTCTTCCGGTGGCGGTGACTTTCCCAGAGCGGTCGTCGACAGACGCAGTCTTAGTCATGAAGCCCCCGACAACCAGACTATTTTATGCGCGCATCAAAAGCAGTATCCCGTCACAGTGTAGTCCATTCAATCCGCTTCAGGCTGCGTCCTGCGCCAAGCTTTGCGAGCGCAGGACGTTTGCGGACCGACAGCGAGCACCTTACGAATACTTTTTAACGCAGCGTCAGCCTCGCTACACCAAGCGCCAGATTGATGCCGACCTGTGCGCCAATCGACAGTGGCTGCAGGGAAATCGTGTTGCGCGATCCTCCCACAAGGACATTCGCGCCCAGTCCCAGACCGAAGGAGACGTCACCGCTCGCGCCCACATATGTGCCTCTCAGCGTCGCGGGGCCAACGCCGGAGCTTGGAGCAAAAACGGCCCAGAACAGCCGCCCGCCTGACGTGACCCCGAGATCGAGACCAACCCGCGAAACCGTGCCTCTGTAAGTGTAGCGGCGGCCCGACGAAACCGAGCGGAAGACACACCTGAGATTCTGACGCGAACCGACAATCATGCCCACGCTCGGGCCGGCATCGCATGTCAACTCGCCGACACGATTGCTTCGCGGCGTCTGAGCGTTCGCCGATGGTGCCAAGACAACTATTGAAACAAATGCAGCAAGAAGTGCGCGCGACATCTTCATCATCTATTCCTTTCAGGTAATGGATAGAATTTGAATTGCTCTCAGCTTTGAGGTGGGCCGACAAAGTATGACCTAATACGCCCACAGCGCCAACCGGTTGTTTTTCAGCTGTGGCCGCTCAGTTGTCCGCAGGGTGGCTTCGCATGCGGGCAACGTGCCATTTTGAATCTGAATCGCGCCTTCCAGGTTAAAAGTGCAAAGGTTGAGCTGAGGCCCGATTAATGACAGCTCAGTGATAGAAATCTAATGACCTCGCTCGATTTTGCGGAATGTTTGTCCGGCAACTTCACCGCCTTGAGCTGATGCTGCCAGGGTGCACTGCGAGCGGCTCCGTTTTCGGTTGCTGCCAGTCCGATTTCAGCATTAGAGTAAGGTGAAACGACCTGCTTTGACAGGCAATAGGAGGCGCCATGAAGACCGCCCCGCGTTTAATTCTTGCTCTCGCCCTTTTGTGCGTTTGCGAAATTGGTTTGCCGGCTGCTCCCGCAGCATTTGCCCAAAGCCTCACCATTGACCGCGATGGCATTCGTATCGATCGCCACTCGCACCACGTTGATCGCCGGGAAGCCATTCGCATTGCTGAGCGCAATGGCGTTCGTCGTGTGCGTAACGTGGACAGGCGCGGCTCGCACTGGGTTGTCACCGGTGAAGCGCGGCGTCGGCGCGACATTCTCCGTCTGACCATTGATGCCCGAACGGGCCGTGTCATCGGAAGGCGATACATCCACCGTTAAACGGATTTCTCGAGGTTTAAGCCGCGCTTCTTGAGCGCATTGATCGCTACTCTTCGTTCGCCTGTTGGAGATCGCATCACAATTATCGGCAAGGCCTTCGCTTCCAAATCACGTTGGCCTTAGGCGGAGAGCTGCGCGTCGAGAGCTATTTTAAAAAAGGGTGGCAGGATGAGAAGCCGGGTTCGGTGGATTTCTTTTGCATTTGCGATCTCGATTGTGTTCGCCGAACTTTGTCCCCCCGCTCTGGCGCAGGAGCGAACAGCGGTCACTGTTTTTGAGAATGTGCGGGTCTTCGATGGCAAGAACGCCACGCTTTCTGCTCCATCCAATGTGCTCGTGCGCGGCAATGTCATCGATCGTATTTCGACTGCTCCGATTGCGGTGGATCGTCGTGCTGACACACGCGTGATTGCCGGCGGCGGGCGTGTGCTGATGCCCGGCCTCAGTGACATGCACTGGCACTCCATGATGGTCCGCCCGACCCCGGCGCAACTCCTGGCCAGCGATATCGGTTATTCCAATCTGCTTGCGGGTGCGGAGGCGACAGCAACGCTGATGCGTGGCTTTACAACGGTTCGCGACATGGGCGGGCCTGTCTTCGGCCTGAAGCGTTCTATCGACGAAGGCCTGTTGATGGGGCCGCGCATCTTTCCCTCAGGCGCCATGATCACCGTCACCAGCGGTCATGGTGATTTTCGCCAGACCTCCGATTTGCCACGGACTCTTGGCGGATTCATGAGCCGTGTCGAGCAGCTCGGCGGAGCGGCGATCGCCGACAGTCCCGATGAGGTTCGCATGCGCGTCCGCGAACAGCTCATGCAAGGGGCGGTGCACATCAAGCTGACCGCAAGCGGTGGCGTGGCGTCGCCATTTAGCCCGCTGGACGTTACCGCCTTCACAGAAGCTGAACTCGCCGCAGCTGTCGAAGCCGCGGAAAACTGGGGTTCCTATGTCGCGACCCATTCCTACACGCCCGCTGCCATTCAGCGTTCCATAGCGGCCGGGGTCAAGGTCATCGAGCACGGACATATGATGGACGAAGCCAGTGCTCGCTTGATGGCCGAGAAAGGAATCTGGCTGAGTACCCAGCCTTTTGTCGACCTCGGAGGAGCTGCGGCTCTTCCTCCCGCGCACCAGCAGCGGATGAAGCAGGTCGTTGCCGGCACCAACAATGTTTATACGCTGGCAAAAAAATACAAACTCAAGGTCGCATTCGGGACGGATATTCTGTTTTCCCAAGCATTGGCGGAACATCAAGGCCAGGGCATCGTGGATTTGACCCGCTGGTATACGCCGGCCGAAGCATTAATCATGGCCACGTCGACGAACGGTGAACTGCTCGCACTCACTGGCCGCCGCAATCCCTATCCCGGAAAGATCGGCGTCGTCGAACAGGGGGCGCTGGCGGATCTGTTGCTCGTCGATGGCAACCCGCTGGACAACATCAATCTCGTCACCGATCCTGCGAAGAATTTTCTCATCATCATGAAGGATGGCAATATCTACAAGGACACCGTTCCCAAGTGAGTGCATGCCGCAAGTCGGCGCCGGTTCGCGATCATGCAATACAAACACTATGCCGGTCGAACGACTGCTCGTCCGGATCATTAATTCGAGGTTCGTCTTATCTGGTTTTTGCGATTGAGTTTATTGGAGCGCTGAATTCCATCCCGAAAATGGGGAGTGCAGGCGAATTATGGACAATCGAATAGTCATCGATGGTGGCGACGAATATCCATATGTTTCAACAGGCCATCTGCCGCCGCCGGAGCAGGTCATCCGGCTCATAGACGAGGTCTACGCGCGCTACCGGTCAAATACCGACGGCAAGAATTCCCAAGTTTATCCCGCATTAGCTGACGTGCCGAGCGAGTTGTTCGGTATCTGCGTGGTTGGAACCAATGGCGAAATTTACGCGGTCGGCGAAGCCGAGCATGAGTTTTCGATCATGAGCGTGTCCAAGCCGTTCCTCTTCGCGCTGGTCTGTCAGGAAATTGGCTCTGAACAGGCGCGCGAGAAGCTCGGCGCGAACGCCACAGGATATGCCTTCAATTCGGTGGCGGGCATCGAACGCACAACGAACGGCCGTACAAACCCGATGGTCAATGCGGGAGCGATCGCGACAACCAGCCTGGTGCCGGGCGCGACAGTCGATGCAAAATGGAAATTCATCCACGATGGCCTTTCCAGATTTGCCGGACGAACTCTTCCGATGAATGAGGAGGTTCTCAAGTCCGCTTCGGAGACGAATTTCCGCAACAGAAGCATCGCGCAGTTTCTACTCAGCGTGGACAGTATCTACTGCGATCCGATGGAGGCAGTGGATCTCTATACGCGTCAGTGTTCGCTGAATGTCAGCGCAAAGGATCTCGCCGTCATGGGTGCCACGCTGGCAGACGGCGGCGTGAATCCGGTGACCAAAGAGCGCGTCGTCGATCCCGCTGTCTGCCATTATGCGTTGGCGGTTATGACAACAGCCGGTTTGTATGAGACGTCGGGGGATTGGCTTTACAATATCGGCCTGCCGGGAAAGAGCGGAATAGGCGGCGGCATTGTCACGGTCTCGCCGGGCAAAGGTGGGCTGGGCACATTCGCTCCGCCGCTCGATGCCGCAGGAAACAGCGTCAAGGGACAGCTAGTTGCGAAATACCTCTCGCAAAGGTTGGGCATGGATCTGTTTGTATCGAAGCCGGAGCCATGAACTTCACAGATTGAAAGCCGTCTGCCGACCGCAGCAATAACTTGAATCAATCAAGACAGGGGCGTCCCGCATGACCACGGTATCGATGACTTCAAGTTCCCCCAACGCTGAAGCGAAAGCATCATGGGTTCCGATGATCGCCATCGCGCTTGGCCAGATGATCATGTCTTTCAATGTGGCGTCTCTGCCCGTTGCTCTGAGCGGGATGGTGAAGAGCTTTGGGGTCCCGCCGACGACAGTGGCCACGGGCATCGTGGCATATTCGATGCTGGTCGCAGGCTTTGTCATGTTGGGCGCAAAACTGGTTCAGCGTTACGGGCCTGCGCGCGTGTTCCGCGCCGCCGTTGTCGTGTTTGGCGGTGCATCGGCCTTGATGACCTTTAGTCCGACAGCCAACCTGATGATCACGGCCCAGGCGCTCTGCGGTGCCACCGGCGCGGTGATCGTGCCGGCGCTGGTGGCGCTCATTGCCGAGAATTACAAGGGAAGCCAGCAGGCCACGGCCGTGGGAGCATTGGGCTCTGCACGCGCTGCAGCCGGTGTGCTGGCGTTCGTGATCGGAGGCGTGCTGGGCACATTTATCGGATGGCGTCCCGCTTTTGGAATTCTGATTGCGGTTTCCGCGATTGTGTTTCTGCTGAGCTTTCGTCTGAAGTCCAGTGAAGGCCGTCCGGAGGTGAATATCGATCTGATCGGCGTTCTGCTGGCGGCTTCGGCGATCGTCCTGATCAGCTTCGGTTTCAACAACCTGAACCGCTGGGGTTTGGGATTGGCGACCATCAACGCGCCGTTCGATCTTTTCGGCGTGTCGCCCGCGCCGATCATGATTGTGGTCGGCATTGTTATCGGCCAGTTGTTTCTGATGTGGACGCACAGGCGTCAGGAAGCAGGCAAAACGCCTCTTCTGGCGCTCGAGGTGATCGATTCGCCGCAAGAGCGCGCTGCGGTCTATGCCATGTTCGCCGTCGTTGCGCTGGAAGCGATGCTGAACTTCGCCGTGCCGCTCTACATTCAGATCGTTCAGGGCCGCTCACCAATCGCGACCGCAATTGCCATGATGCCGTTCAACCTCACGGTCTTCTTTACCGCAATGCTGATCGTGAGACTTTACGGCAAATTCTCGCCGCGGCAGATCGGCCGCTATGGCTTCATCCTTTGCACAATCGGACTGCTGTGGCTTGCCTTTGTCGTCCGTAACGACTGGAGCGCGGTTCCTGTGCTGTTCGGTCTCGTCCTGTTCGGCATCGGACAGGGCGCGCTGGTTACACTGCTGTTCAACGTGCTGGTCACCGCTTCGCCAAAGGAGCTTGCCGGTGACGTTGGCTCGTTGCGCGGTACCACCAATAATCTCGCGGCGGCGGTCGGAACTGCAGTCGCGGGTGCGCTCCTTGTCGGACTGTTAAGCGCCATCGTCCTTGGCCGGGTTGCCGAGAGTCCGAAGCTGACCCCCGAGCTTCAGGCCCAGGTCGATCTCGATAGTATCAACTTCATCAGCAACGATCGTCTGCAGACTGTCCTTTCCTCGACAACTGCGACCCCTGCGCAAGTTGAAAAAGCTGTACTTGTTAATACCGAGTCACGGCTGCGCGCGTTGAAGATTGGTCTGCTGATCATGGCGGGCATTGCGATGCTGGCGATCATTCCTGCCGGTGGACTCCCGAATTTCATTCCGGGTGAATTGCCGTCACCCGTGCAGAGGCCGGATAGAAAGAAGGAATAATGGTGCGATGGGCGTGCGCCTGATGAGTGGGAGATATCGCTCCATTCGCAGGTGCGCTGTAGAGAGTTTCAAGCGTACATCTTAACGAGACACATAACCAGGAGAGCAACTATGGCTAATGCAGCTGTGCAGCCTCAGCAATCCAGCATCTGGTGGGTCTTCCTGCTTCAGGGAATCGCCGGAATTCTTCTCGGACTTATGCTGCTGACCGCTCCGGCGGCCACGCTTGTGACGCTTGTGACATTCCTTGGCTTTTACTGGATCGTGAGTGGCGTCCTGTCGCTCGTTCAGATGTTTGTCGATCGCTCCGTCCCCTGGATATGGTCACTGCTGATCGGGCTGGTCAGCGTTGCTGCCGGTGTGCTCGTGGTCAAACACCCCCTGGTGGCGGCGCTCACTGTTCCGACCCTCATCGTTCTTGTTTTCGGCATTGAGGGGATCGTGATCGGCATACTGGAGCTCATTGGCGGATTTTCAGGTGGCGGCGCAGGCTCATTCATTAGAGGCATATTCAATCTGCTCATCGGAATACTGCTGCTCAGTGCTCCGATGGCGGCTGCATTGGCTGTCCCGCTGGTGTTTGGTGTGCTGCTTATCGTGCAGGGGGGAGCGCTCATTGCTTTGGCTTTTCGCGTCAGGAACTAGTGAAATTTAGTTCGGCCCGATCTTGCGATCGTTGCTGGCGTGAAGCCTTTTGCAGTAACGCCTGCAATCAGTTGCCTTTGCGGTGTTTCTTCTTTTTTGGCTTCTTGCCAAAGCCTGGTTTCTCGACGTCCGGCCAGCTCTGGCGGTCGGCTTTCTTGGCGGGTTTCGGGCCTTTGCCACGCGGCGGCGCACCCTCGAAGCGGCGGGCATCGTCGCGTTGAGGCTTCCCGCTGTGCTTCGGTTTGTCGTAGTGGGGTTTGTCCTCAAAGCGCGGCTTATCGTCGTAACGCGCCTTGTCATCGCGGCGCGGTTTGGCGCTGAAATCCCTGTCCTCGCG
>CAZQMD010000126.1:0-13462 GCA_964594185.1 uncultured Afipia sp.
GGCGCTGGCATGTTGCACGATGTCGATCGCGCTGCGCGGATCACGTTGCAGCCGCCCCCGCAGCCCGGTCTCGAAACGGCTATGCGTTTCGAGACACAGGTACATAGTAACTGAGGCCGGTCTCCCGCGATATTCGGACGACAACCTACGGCGGAGTCAGGATCGTAACTGCACGATGCGGAAAACTACGGATGAGGACCTTCGGCCTGCAGCCTGCTGCTGCCGTTTCCTGTCGTGTGACTTGCACGCGAGCGGAAGTAGTCCAGCACGAACAGCCGAATTGCAGAGGACAGATTCCCCTGCTGACGGCCGCCGTCGATCTCGCCCACCAGTTCGGACAGGGTGAGGCTTCGCACCGACGCTATTTCCTTCATTCCATTCCAGAAGGCTTCTTCAAGGCTGACGCTGGTCTTGTGGCCGGCGACGACGATCGATCGTTTGACGACAGGCGATTTCATGCTGGCGTTCCATCATCGATGCGATGCTGATCGAGGACGTCGTCAGCGCGCTTGGACTGGAACTCATCCCGGCTGCGTTCGCTCTTGGTGCGGCCAAAACGAGCACGATTGATCTCGGACTGCTTCGCCGCTTCATCGCGCGCGATGCGCTTCCTTACCTGCTTCAGGTTGACCAGATCGCCCATCACGCCTCCTTATTGTGAGAACAGCGCAGGTGCGGCATGCGATGAACGCCGTCTGCGCTTGTCCTGTTTGGGGACTCGTCAGAGCAAATTGCTCACGCGCGTCCGTTTTGAATGTTTCGTTTTTCGATGCGCTGATGCAGCGCGGCGCAACTGAAAAGCTATCAGCGTCGCGCCGCGGATGGTAGCCGTTAGACGTATGACTTTAGGTGGTGCGACGAGATGTCCGCCTAAGATTACAACAAGTTAATGTGCGCAAGCCGCTGTTAGCCGGGACGAGTCATTTTCTCGGGCTTCACCAGGCGATCGAACTCTGCGGCGGACACGAGGCCGAGACGAACTGCCTCTTCTTTCAGTGTGGTGCCGTTCGCGTGAGCAGTCTTGGCGACCTTTGCGGCACTGTCGTAGCCGATCTTCGGGGCGAGTGCCGTCACCAGCATCAGCGAGCGCCGCATCAGCTCATCGATTCGCTTTTCGTCGGCGCGAATGCCGACAATGCAGTGTTCGGTAAACGAACGCGAGACATCGGCCATCAGCTGAATCGATTGCAGCATGCAGTGCGCCATCACCGGCTTGTAGACGTTGAGCTCGAAGTGGCCCTGGCTGCCGGCGACGGTGATGGCCGTCTGATTGCCGAAGATCTGGCAGCACACCATGGTCATCGCTTCGCACTGCGTCGGGTTGACCTTGCCCGGCATGATCGACGAACCCGGCTCGTTCTCCGGCAGGATCAGTTCGCCGAGGCCGGAGCGGGGGCCAGAACCGAGCAGGCGGATGTCGTTGGCGATCTTGAACAGGCCGGTCGCGGTGGAATTGATCGCGCCATGCACGAAGACATAGGCGTCGTTTGACGCCAGCGCCTCGAATTTGTTCAGCGCGCTGGTGAAAGGCAGCTTGGTGAGCGCAGCGACCTTCTTCGCGAAGAGCTTTGCGAACCGCGGATGCGAGTTCAGCCCGGTGCCGACCGCCGTGCCGCCCTGCGCCAGCGGATAGAGGTCCTTTGCAGCTGCGCGAATTCGCGTAATGCCGCTCTCGACCTGCGCGGCATAGCCGGAGAATTCCTGGCCCAGCGTCAGCGGCGTCGCGTCCTGCGTGTGGGTGCGGCCGATCTTGATGATTTTCGCGAAGGCTTTTTCCTTCTGCCGAAGCGCCTTCAACAGAATGGTCAGCGCGGGCAACAGGTCGTGAGCGATCCGCTCGGCTGCCGCGATATGCATGGCGGTTGGAAACGAGTCATTCGACGACTGACTCATGTTGACGTGATCGTTCGGATGCACCGGCTTCTTGGTGCCGGGTTCGCCGCCGAGCAGTTCGCTGGCGCGGTTGGCGATCACCTCGTTGAGGTTCATGTTGGACTGTGTGCCGGAGCCGGTCTGCCAGACCACCAGCGGGAAATTATCGTCGAGTTCGCCGTCGATCACCTCGCGCGCAGCGCGGATGATCGCGCGGGCACGGCGCTGATCGAGCAGACCGAGTTCGAGATTGGCCTGCGCCGCGGCCAGCTTGACGATGGCCAATGCGCGAACGATGGGCATCGGCATGCGTTCATTGCCGATCTTGAAGTTGTGCTTCGACCGTTCGGTCTGCGCGCCCCAGTAGTGATCCGCGGGCACCTCGATCGGTCCGAATGTGTCGGTTTCGGTGCGCGTGGTTTTCTTCTGAGCGGCCATGATCACTTCCAGTGCATTTCGGGATGCCGAAGTTTAAGGCTTCAGCATCGATGCATGCAACCGCAGCCGCGTTCTCGCATGGCGAGAAACGCGTTGCCGCGCTTAGAAAGTCTCAAGAAGGGAAGGGAAACCGCTCGTGCGGCTTACTTCTTGCGGAAGCGATCGAGCCGCACGACCTCGGCGCCTTCGCCCTGCTTCACCGGCTCTTCGCTGGCTTCCGCAGGTTTTTCCGGTGCGGCTGCGACCGGCAGCGTTTCCACCGGCGTTTCGGCCTCGGCGGCGGGCGCATCGACAGGCTCGAACTGCAGGCCGAACTGAACCGACGGATCGAAGAAGCTCTTGATCGCGCTGAACGGGATCACCAGCCGCTCGGGAATGCCGTTGAACGACAGGCCGACCTCGAAACGATCGTCCGTCACCACCAGATCCCAGAACTGATGCTGGAGGATGACGGTCATTTCCTGCGGATACTGCGACAGCAGGCGCGGCGAGATCTTCACGCCTTCGGCCTTGGACAGGAAAGTAATGTAGAAATGATGTTCGCCGGGAAGGCCATGTTCGGCGGCGTCCGTCAGCACATGCTTGAGTACGCCGCGCAGCGCGTCGCGCGCGAGGACATCGTAACGAATGTGATCGGTCGCCATCATCTGGTCCTGTAAAAAGGTCGCCTGGTCGAATTCGAGCGTTGCGGGTGACCGGACTCGAATGTTCCGACTCGCAATTTGGTCCATGCTATCCGGTCATGGCCCGCAGGTCAGCATCTGCACCGGGGCAGATCGCAGATATTATCATCGCCTGCAACGCATACAGGTGACAAATCAGGTGCAATTCAGAAAGTTGAAGTGGAGGCTTCTGTTGCCAGGTGCCTCCGAACCCCGCCTAGAGGGGCTTAATCCCCTAGGACTTTAAGTCGGTATTTCAAACTGCGTTACGCAGCCTGAGCAACCGGAGCATAGTTGTCGTTTGCAACTATTGAATAGCCCGATAACGGCGGAACAATACCGAGAAAAAGCGAGTCCTTTACGCCCTCGTCGATCCTGTTTCGCCCCCGCCGAAACCCGCCAGTTGATGGCGCATAGTCCGGGCTTTGGTGGAGGCGCCGGGTACTGCCCCCGGGTCCGAATGGTTTATTACGACGGCCGTTTATTTCCATAGCCGGCGAACCGGCACTCCCAATATAGGGGGCAAACCTGCTCTGTAAAAGCCCTGGTTTCCATCTCCGGCGGTTGCCGCACAGTTCAGCGACATGTTCCGGTTTGCGTCCAGCGCATGCGCGCCGCACCGGAATAGCGATTGGCCCGAAGCCACGGGCATTCTAAGTCGGGCCATGCTTCCCGACAGTGCGCCAGCAATATCCGAGCCTTCCGAGACGGTCGAACGTCCGGGGCTGTTTGAGCTGTTCGTGGCCTTCGCGAAAATGTCATTGGCTGGTTTTGGCGGCGTGCTGGTGTGGGCGCGGCGAGCCATTGTCGATCAGCATCGCTGGATGACTCCCGACGAGTTCAACGAAGCCTTTGCGCTTTGTCATTTTCTGCCCGGACCCAATATCGTCAATCTGTCGGTGGTGTTCGGCGCACGCTTTCGCGGCATTCCGGGGAGCGTCGCGGCGTTTCTCGGTCTGGTCGGGCCGCCTGTGGTGATCGTGACGGTGCTGGCTGCGATCTATGCGCGCTACGGGGAAATACCGGCATTGCAGCGCACACTCGCAGGCGTGTCGTGCGCGGCGATCGGTCTGTTTCTCGCGGTGACCGCGCGCATGATGATGCCACTCTTGAAGCGGCGCGATCCGGTCGCACTAACACTGCTTGCCGCCGTGTTCGTTGCCATCGGTGTGTTGCGGTTCCCGCTGGTGCCGGTCCTGCTCGCGGCCATTCCGCTGAGCATCGCACTCACGTTCGCCACGCGAAGAAAGGCGGCAACGTGAATTCGCCGACCAATGTCCTCTTCACGATGGCATGGACCTTCGGGCTGATGTCCCTCGTTGCGATCGGCGGTGCGAATTCAACCATTCCGGAGATGCATCGCGTCGCCGTCGAGGTCCGGCACTGGATGACGGATGCGCAGTTCGCGGACATGTTCGCGATCTCGCAACTGTCTCCAGGACCGAACGTGCTGATCGTGACGCTGATCGGTTATCATGTCGCCGGCATAGCGGGTGCGCTGGTGGCGACATTCGCCATGTGCGGCCCATCGGCGGTTTGTGCCTATTTCGTCAGCACCATGCTGGCCCGTTCGAGCCAATCGATCTGGCCCGCGATCCTGCAATCCGCGCTGGTTCCAATTTCAATCGGGTTAATGTGCGCGAGCGGGCTGATACTCACTCTGACGTCTGATCGTACATGGATTGCTGCACTGCTTACAATCGGAGCGGCCGCTGTTGCGCTAATGACCCGGCTCAATCCGCTGTGGGTGCTGGTTGTGGGTGGCGTCCTCGGTTTTGCTGGCATCGTCTGACGAAAATAGCTAAGCAAAGGCAGGGGACGACCCTGACCGACAAGAAACAGACCGGGCTGAAGCCCGCGACTGAGGGGGATGACGAGAATGACAGAAGCGCCAGACAGCGCTGCGGCAAAACCCGTGCGCGGGCTTATCAAAGGACCACAGGATTTTTGGGGCGGCGTCGCGCTGATGGCGATTGCGTTGTTCGCTCTGTGGGCATCGAGCGATCTTCAGGGCATGCGCGGATTTTCGTTCGGCCCCGGCACTGCACCACGGATGTTCGCCTATCTTCTTCTGGCGCTCGGTGCTGGTGTCGCCCTGACCGGTTTCCTCATGGAAGGACCGCCGTTGCAACGCTACGGCATTCGTGGACCGGTTTTCGTGACGCTGGCCATTCTGGCTTTCGCAGTCGCCATCCGTCCGCTCGGTCTGATCGTGACATCGTTCGTGAGCTTCATGATCGCAGCGATGGGAAGCGACGAGACGAAGTGGACGGAAGCCGTCATCGTCGGCATCTGCCTGACGCTCGGATGCGCGCTGCTGTTCCCGTATGCGCTCGGGCTTCCGCTCGATCTCTTCCCACGCATTCTGCGCTGAGGGCGTCATGGATATTTTTGCAAATCTCGCGCTCGGCTTCAGTGTCGCGTTTTCACCCATCAATCTCGGCCTCTGTTTGATCGGCGCGCTGGTCGGTACGCTGGTCGGCGTGCTGCCCGGCATCGGCACCATCGCAACGGTGGCGATGCTGCTGCCGATCACGTTCGGATTGCCTCCCGTCGGCGCGCTCATCATGCTCGCCGGCATTTATTACGGCGCGCAGTACGGCGGCTCGACCACGTCGATCCTGGTCAATATTCCAGGCGAAGCAGGCTCGGTGGTCACTGCACTGGACGGCTTCCAGATGGCAAAGCAGGGCCGTGCCGGTCCGGCGCTCGCCATCGCCGCGATCGGTTCGTTCTTCGCAGGCTGTGTCGCGACCGTTCTCATCGCGTTGCTCGGTGCGCCGCTGACCAAGCTCGCACTGGCGTTCGGTCCCGCAGAGTACTTCTCGCTGATGGTGCTCGGCCTGATCTTCGCCGTGGTGCTGGCGAAGGGTTCGGTGCTCAAGGCCATCGCGATGATTGCGTTCGGCGTGCTGCTGTCGATGGTCGGCTCCGACATCGAAACCGGCGCCTCGCGCATGTCGTTCAACGTTCCCGAACTGGCCGACGGTCTTGGTTTCGCGACGGTGGCGATGGGTCTGTTTGGTTTCGCCGAAATCATCCGCAACCTCGACCCGGGCGCTGCGATGGACCGCGAACTTGTGCAGCAGAAGACCTCCGGATTGATGCCGACCAAGAAGGACATCAAGGATTCGACGCCGGCCATTCTGCGCGGCACGGTGCTCGGATCGATCCTCGGCATTCTGCCGGGCGGTGGCGCGGTGATCGCGTCGTTCGCGGCCTACACGTTCGAGAAGAAAATCTCGAAGCATCCGCAGCGTTTCGGCCGCGGTGCGATCGAAGGCGTTGCTGCACCGGAAAGCGCCAACAACGCTGCGGCACAGACGTCATTCATTCCGCTGTTGACGCTCGGCATTCCGCCCAACGCTGTGATGGCGCTGATGGTCGGCGCGATGACCATTCACGGCATCGTTCCCGGTCCGCAGGTGATGCAGAAGCAGCCGGAACTGGTCTGGGGCATGATCGCCTCAATGTGGATCGGCAACCTGATGCTGCTGGTAATCAACCTGCCGCTGGTCGGCATCTGGGTGCGCCTGCTGCGGGTGCCTTACCGGCTGCTGTTCCCGTGCATCGTCATCTTCTGCGCCATCGGCATCTACTCGGTGAACAACGCGCCGATGGACGTGGTGCTGACGGCAGCCTTCGGTCTCGTCGGCTACTGGCTGGTGAAGCATGACTTCGAACCCGCGCCGTTGCTGCTCGGCATGGTGCTGGGACCGCTGATGGAAGAGAACCTGCGCCGCGCACTGCTGATCTCGCGTGGTGACTGGTCGGTCTTCCTGACCAGGCCGCTGTCGGCCACCCTGATGGCGATCGCAGCGTTCCTGCTGATCCTCTCGCTGCTGCCTGCGCTCCGCAAAAAGCGCGACGAGGTGTTCGTCGAGTCGGAGAACTAAGGTTAATGAGGTGCGGCGTTGCGCCGCGCCTCATCCCTTCGTCTTGGCTGCAAGTTGAATAGACTTATCCGGCCCGGTGGTGCTGAGACTGCCGGGCCGAATTCAATCAAAATACTCGGGAGAGCCCAATGAATTTGCTTAAGCGTATGCTCGCGACATGCGGGTTTTCAGCGCTCGCCGTGGCCGGTGTTGCCGCTGGCGCAGCTCAGGCGCAGGACTATCCGACCCGCAACATCACCATGATCGTGCCGTTTGCAGCGGGTGGTCCGACCGACGTCATCGCCCGCATTGTAACCGGTCACATGCAGCAGACGCTGGGCCAGTCGATCATCATTGAAAACGTGGTCGGCGCTGGCGGCACCACCGCGTCCACGCGCGCTGCGAAGGCTGCGCCCGATGGCTACACATTGATCACCGGCCATATGGGCACCCATGCCGCATCGGTGCCGCTGTATCCGAAGCTGGCCTATCATCCGTCCAAGGATTTCGAGCCCGTCGGCCTGATCGCCGGCACGCCGATCCTGATCCTGGCGCGCAAGGATTTCCCGCCGAAGGACCTCAAGGAATTCGTGACTTATCTCAAGGCCAACACCGACAAGCTCAATGAGGCCCATGCCGGTGTCGGCTCGGTGTCCTATTCGTCGTGCCAGCTTCTGGATGCGGTGCTGAAGATCAATCCGACCGGTGTTCCGTTCAACGGCACCGGACCGGCGATGAATGCGCTGGTTGGCGGGCAGGTCGATTACATGTGCGACCAGATCGTCAACGCCGTTCCGCAGGTCAAGGGCGGCACCATCAAAGCCTATGCCGTGGCGACGCCTGAGCGTAACCCGTCGCTGCCGGACGTTCCGACCACTGCGGAAGCCGGTCTGCCTGAGTATCAGGCTCAGGCCTGGAACGCGATCTTCGCGCCGAAGGGCACCCCGGCGCCGATCGTCGCCAAGCTCAATGCCGCGCTGGTCAAGGCGCTTGATGATGAAGGCGTTAAAAAGCGGCTGCTCGATCTCGGCAGCGTCATTCCAAAGCCGGCAGAGCGCACCCCGGAATCGCTGAAGACCCTGGTCGACAGCGAAATCACCAAATGGTCGGGCGTGCTGAAGCCGCTTTCCAACTGATATTGTTGAAATCTAACGGGTTTGGCGGGGGCGGGACGCAAGTTCCGCCCCTTGTCTTTTGAAGTTTGGAGCATGATCTTTTCGGAAAACCGGTTCCTACTTTTCCGGATCATGCTCGTGCGCCGCCGGAGGCCACTTTTCAGGGTATAATTGCCGGACCGAAATCGAATCGCGGCACGCGTCAGGCTAAATAGGTCCTATGAACCAGTATCACGACCTGCTCGAACGCATTCTCGCCGACGGCGCGAAGAAGACCGACCGCACCGGCACCGGGACGCTGTCGATTTTCGGCCATCAGATGCGGTTCAATCTGGCGTCGGGCTTTCCGATGCTGACCACCAAGAAGCTGCACCTGAAATCGATCGTCCACGAACTGCTGTGGTTTCTGGCGGGCGATACCAATATCAAGTACCTGAACGACAACGGCGTCCGCATCTGGGACGAGTGGGCGGACGAGAACGGTGATCTCGGTCCTGTCTACGGTTCGCAATGGCGCTCATGGCCCGCGCCGGATGGCGGCACCATCGATCAAATTTCCAAAGTGATCGAAATGATCCGCAAGACGCCGGACTCGCGCCGCCTGATCGTGAGCGCCTGGAATCCGGCGGAAGTCGACAAGATGGCGCTGCCGCCGTGCCATTGCCTGTTCCAGTTCTATGTCGCCAACGGCAAGCTGTCGTGCCAGCTCTATCAGCGCTCGGCGGACGTGTTTCTCGGCGTGCCGTTCAACATCGCATCCTATGCGCTGCTCACGATGATGGTGGCGCAGGTGACGGGACTCAAGCCGGGCGATTTCGTGCATTCGTTCGGCGATACGCATCTTTATTTGAATCATCTGGATCAGGCGCGGCTGCAATTGACGCGTCCGACGCGCGCGCTGCCGACCATGAAGATCAATCCCGATGTGAAGGACATCTTCTCGTTCCGTTACGAGGACTTCACCCTCGAGAATTACGACCCGCATCCGCACATCAAGGCCGAGGTCGCGGTTTGAGCGTGCCGACGGCTTTGCCTCTTCAAATCGTCTTTGTCGTCGCCGTCGCGGAGAACGGCGTCATCGGCCTCGATAATGCGATGCCGTGGCATCTCAGGTCCGATCTCAAGCGCTTAAAGGCGATGACGCTGGGGCGGCCTGTCATCATGGGCCGCAAGACGTTCGCATCGATCGGCCGCCCGTTGCCCGGACGCACCAACATTGTCGTGACGCGCGACAAGTCGTTTCAGGCACCGGGCATCGTGGTTGTGACATCGCTAGATGCCGCGCTCGATGTGGCGCGAGGTGATGCGATGCGGCGTTTCGTCACTGAGATCATGGTGATCGGCGGTGCCGAGATCTTTGCGCAATGGTTGACGAAGGCCGACCGGCTGGAGATCACCGAGGTGCATGCGACGCCGGAAGGCGACACGTTCCTAAAGCCGGTTGATCTCACGGAATGGCGGGAAACAGCACGAACCCGCCATTCAAAGGCGGATGGCGATACGGTCGATTTCTCCTACGTCACATATCAAAGGCAACGCTAGGGCCTGCGATGCAAAGTGCCGCAGAGTGCGGCATTAACTCCGTTTCGCGATGTTTGCATTGACAAATTTGCCCCGAACCATAGCTCTCCAAGGCAACGGTCCTGCGTTGTAAGGACCGGGCCCGTCCCCTATAAGGCCTCAAGAGTTTCGACGAGTTTCCAGGAGTTTGCGAAGCGCAAGCTTCGCGCGGAGGAGATTGACGATGCCGTGGAAGAATCAAGGCGGAGGCCCCTGGGGCTCCGGTCCGAAGGGTCCCTGGGGCTCCGGACCACAATCGCCAGGACCGAGGCCGCCCGATCTTGAGGACCTTCTGCGGCGCGGACAGGACAAGCTGCAGACGATGCTGCCGGGAGGAAACTTCAGCGGCGTCGGCATTGCGCTGGTGCTGGTCGCTGCATTGGCGATCTGGGGCTTGTCCGGCTTCTTCCGCGTGCAGTCCGAAGAACTCGGCGTCGTGCTGCGGTTCGGCAAGCATGTCCGCACCGTTCAGCCGGGTCTGAACTATCATCTACCTTATCCGATCGAGACCGTGCTGCTGCCGAAGGCGCTGCGCGTCTCCACACTCAGCATCGGTATGCGCGTGGTCGACGACTCGCGCCGTGGCGGCGGCACCACCATCCGCGACGTGCCTGAGGAAAGCCTGATGCTGACCGGCGACGAGAACATCGTCGACGTGGATTTCACCGTGCTCTGGCGCATCAAGCCGGATGGCGTCGGCGACTTCCTGTTCAACATCCAGAATCCGGAAGGCACCGTGAAGGCCGTTGCCGAAAGCGCGATGCGCGACATCATCGGCCGTTCGCAGATCCAGCCGATCCTCACCGGCGCGCGCACGCAGACCGAAGCTGCCGTGCTCGAACTGATGCAGAAGACGCTCGACAGCTACGGCTCGGGCATTCTGATCCAGCAGGTGCAGATGCAGAAGGTCGATCCGCCGTCTCAGGTCATCGATGCATTCCGCGACGTTCAGGCGGCACGCGCCGACTTCGAGCGTCTACAGAACGAAGCGCAGACTTATGCCAACCGCGTCGTTCCCGATGCGCGCGGCCGTGCTGCGCAGATCCTGCAGGTTGCGGAAGGCTACAAGGAGCAGGCGGTGGCCGAAGCCAAGGGCCAAAGCGCGCGCTTCCTGAAGGTCTATGAGGAATACAAGAAGGCACCCGACGTCACACGCGAGCGCATCTATCTTGAAACGATGGAGCGCGTACTGGGTGGGGCCGACAAGCTCGTGCTCGATCAGGGCGCGAATGGATCGGCGCAGGGCGTCGTGCCTTATCTGCCATTGAGTGAGATTGGACGCCGCACAACGCCGGCAGCGCCGCAGCAGGGCGGGAGCAACCGATGAAAAACGGCATCGCAGGTATCGTCGCTCTTTTGATCGTGCTGGTCGCCGTCGTCGTCGGTTACAGTTCGCTGTTCACCGTGAGCGAGACGCAGCAGGTTCTGCTTGTTCGCCTCGGCGAGCCGGTCCGCGTGGTGACCACGCCCGGTCTGAACTTCAAGGTGCCGTTCATCGACACCGTGATCAGCATCGATAAGCGGATTCTCGATCTGGAAAATCCGGCGCAGGAAGTGATTGCGTCGGACCAGAAGCGTCTCGTGGTCGATGCGTTCGCGCGTTATCGCATCAAGGACGCGCTGCGCTTCTATCAGACCCTCGGTTCGATTCAGGCCGCCAACATCCAGCTCACCACCTTGCTGAACGCGGCCATGCGCCGTGTGCTCGGCGAAGTGCCGTTCATCCAGGTCGTCCGGGACGATCGCGATGCGCTGATGACCAAGATCCGCACCCAGCTCGACCGGGAAACCGCGAGCTACGGCATTTCGGTGGTCGATGTGCGTATCCGTCGTGCCGATCTGCCGGAGCAGAACAGCCAGGCGGTCTATCAGCGCATGCAGACCGAACGTCAGCGTGAAGCGGCCGAGTTCCGCGCACAGGGCGGCCAGAAGGCGCAGGAAATCCGCTCCCGCGCCGACCGCGAAGCAACCGTCATCATCGCCGACGCCAATTCGTCGGCCGAGCAGGTGCGCGGTGAAGGCGACGGCGAGCGCAACCGGCTGTTTGCGGAAGCTTACGGCAAGGATGCGGACTTCTTCGCGTTCTATCGTTCGATGACGGCGTACGAGAACAGCCTGAAGAACAACGATACGCGGTTCCTGCTGCGGCCGGATTCAGAGTTCTTCCGCTATTTCGCCAACCCGGCAGGCAAGCCTGCAGCAGCTGCCGGTCCCGCGCGCTAAGATGCGTCGCGGGGTGCGGGATCGGGCAGGAGCCGTCGTCGGATGAAGTCGATTGGATACGGCGACCTTCTTGTCGGGGTCGGGGTCATGCTGGTTCTGGAGGGCCTGTTGTTCACGGCGCTCCCGAACTGGATGCGTTCGGCGATGAAAAGTGCGCTGACATCGCCGGACAATACCCTGCGCGCCGTGGGGCTTGTATCCGCTGTGGTGGGCCTGCTGCTGATCTGGCTGGTGCGGCATTAGAAAATAAGCCGCCCGGCTGACAGCGTTGTGAGACGCAAAGCCGGGTTTTTGCCGCAATCCGGCGGATGATCGCTGGAATTCCGCGCAATGGCAGTGCTTGCGTACCCATCGCTTTCAGGCGCAATCTAGCTTCAAATGATCCGCCCCCTTTTCAGGAGACTTTTCGACCATGTCCGATGCGTTTCAAGCATTGAGCCGCCGCGTATTGCCGCTTGCCGCGGCTGTCGGCTTCGCCCTCGCAGCGACACCGGCGCTGGCCCGCGGGCCTGACGGAATTGCCGATGTCGCGGAGAAGGTGATTGACGCGGTCGTCAACATTTCCACGTCGCAGACGGTCGAGGCCAAGAACAACGATGCAGACAAGGGCGGCGATGAGCGCGGCAACAACCGGCGCGGCGCCAACCCGCAGCTTCCGCCGGATTCGCCCTTCAGCGAATTCTTCGATGAGTTCTTCAAGAACCGCCGTGGCGGTCCGGGTGGCGGCAACAACTCGCCGCGCAAGGTGAACTCGCTCGGCTCCGGCTTCATCATCGACACCGACGGCACCGTGGTGACCAACAATCACGTTATCGCCGACGCCGACGAGATCAACGTCATTCTCAATGATGGTACCAAGATCAAGGCCGAACTGATCGGCAAGGACAAGAAGAGCGATCTTGCGGTGCTCAAGTTTACGCCGCCGGAGAAAAAGCTCACGGCGGTGAAGTTCGGCAACTCCGACACCCTGCGTCTCGGTGAATGGGTGATCGCAATCGGCAATCCGTTCAGCCTTGGCGGCACCGTGACCGCGGGCATCGTCTCGGCGCGTAACCGCGACATCAATTCGGGTCCGTACGACAACTACATTCAGACCGACGCCGCGATCAATCGCGGCAACTCGGGCGGTCCGCTGTTCAATCTCGACGGCGAAGTCGTCGGCGTGAACACCGCAATCATCTCGCCATCGGGCGGCTCCATCGGCATCGGTTTCGCTGTGCCGTCGAAGACCGTCGTCGCGGTGGTCGATCAGCTGCGCCAGTTCAAGGAAGTGCGCCGCGGCTGGCTTGGCGTCCGCATCCAGCAGGTGACCGATGAAATCGCCGACAGCCTCAGCATCAAGCCCGCACGCGGTGCACTGATCGCTGGCGTTGATGACAAGGGTCCCGCGAAGCCTGCCGGCATCGAGCCCGGTGACGTTGTCGTCAAGTTCGACGGCAAGGACATCAAGGAAATGAAGGATCTTCCGCGCGCCGTGGCGGACTCGCCGGTCGGCAAGGCCGTGGATGTGGTGATCATTCGCAAGGGCAAGGAAGAAACCAAGAAGGTCACCCTCGGCCGCCTCGATGACGGTGAGAAGCCGATCGAAGCGTCGGCCAAGACCACCAGCCCGGTCGAAGCCGAAAAGCCGGTGACCCAGAAGGCGCTCGGTCTCGATCTCGCAGGTCTCAGCAAGGATCTGCGGACGCGCTACAAGATCAAGGACAACGTCAAGGGC